>JBPBPI010000001.1:0-3727 GCA_050954885.1 Janthinobacterium lividum
AGCTACACATCGGGCAGGTGGTTGAATCATTCTCAACCACCACCGAAGTCGATCGCGTGCGTCTCGATTTCACCTTCCCGAATGGCCTCTATAGGATCGATAAGAACGGCAACAAGCAGAATCAATCGATCCAGCTCTATGTGAACTATCGTCAGAGCGGCACGTCGGGCGCCTGGACCAGCTTGCAGGCTGGCAATCAGTGGTATGAGATCGATGGCGCTGTCGCCAATACCGTGATCGCGGTCAGCGGTCTGCGTATGACGGTGCAGGTCTTTGGTAGTGCTGGCCAGGCAACCACGCCCTACAGTGTGCAGGCCAACATCATCCCACCGACTACCAGCCCCGTGACCAGCGATGGCACGCCTGTCAACGGTTGGGCTGCTGGTAGCTCGAACTACTACGATGTGAATGGTAAGCCGAGTGCCAGCGTGCTGCCGGCTGCTGGCACTATCTTCGGCAAGCAGACGGGTGTGATCAAAAACACGCCTGTCATGGACGCAGCCGGCAACATCTCGTCTTATACTGCGGCGTCAAAAACTATCATCTTCGAAATCAGTGCGCTCTATGCGGCTGACTACAGCTTCACCCTGACGGGTGGCAACATACTGAAGGTTGAAGGCTACTACGCTAACAACCTGCTGCTGACAAATGCCTATGCAGGTCAGTGGCGCGTAAGCTTTACAACCCCGAGTCTGACGCGTGCTGCCTATGACTTCCAGATCAGTCGCAAAGATGGCGAGTCGGATGACGCGCATTTCGTTAATGCTGTCTACCTGACTGACACAGCCGAGATCACCGATACGAATGTTGGCTACATCAACACAGCTCATTATGGCGTGTCTGCGGTGCTTGGCACCGACTTGACCAGCGAGCCTGCCTGCACGGCGCTCGTGAAGGGCAAGATGGTCAACATCTATGATCGCACGGGCAACGTCAATTCGTTTGCATGGTCTGACAACCCAGCCGACATCGCGCTCGATGTCTTGCTGTGGACGCGTAATAACTATGCCATCAGTTCGACGCGCATTGACTTCGAGGGCTTCGATGACTGGCGCACGTTCTGCAATGAGAACGGGCTGACCTTCAACGGCGTCTTTGAGACGGTCTCCAACATCTGGGATGTGTTGCAGATTATCGCTCGCATCGGTCGCGGCATGATTGTGCAGAGTGGCCTGCGCTGGTCTGTGGTGATGGAAGCGCCCGCTGATCCGGTGATGATGTTTACCCAGGATAACATCATAAAGGGCTCCTTCACGAACACCTGGTCGGGTCGTAAGGATCGCTCCAACTTCATCGAGGTGCAGTATTGGGATCAGACCGATAAGTATAGGCAGCATAGCGCGTTCGCCGTTGACTACAATTACCAGAAGTTTGGTGACGCACAGGTGCAATCCACAATTCAGCTTGTCGGCTGTGTTGATTTTCAGCGTGCCCAGGAGGAAGCTAACTTCCAGCTATACATGAACAAGTATGTGGTTCAATCTACTCAGTTCGATGTCATGGTTGAAGCGCTAGCTGTTACTGTGGGCGACGTTGTGCAGGTGCAGCACAACATGCCGACTTGGGGCTATTCAGGAATTGTTACCTCGACGGTGCTGGCTTCGCCTGGTCGTGTGTCGCAGATCACTATCGACTCGCCCCTGCCTACAACTGCAACAGGCCAGGCGAACTGGCATCTGCTGCTGCTGCAATCAGTGATCCTGAATGGCACTGCCCAGGTGCAGACGATCTCAGGCAATTTCCTCCAGCTCCAGAACATCAGCGCTGCCGTGGTGCCTGCTGCTTATGCGGCTGCTGAGACTCAGGGTGATCTGACGTTCCAGCTTTATAACTCCGGTGCCAGTCAGTTCGCTGATATTTTGGCGACGGCTGATCGCATCACGCTGAATGGTGCCGACTACAACGTCATGGATAAGACGAACGTCGCTGGCGCCATGGTGCTGACGCTCGATCGCACTCCCGTTGGCAAGGCTGGTGACACGCTGCAAATCTACAAGACCGATCAGCTTCTCGATGCCGATATCACGGTTGCTGCTCCAGTCAACGGCCAGCAGACCCTGACGATCACGAGCTGGAACACGACGGCTGGTAATGCCTCTGTCGGCTCGCGCGTCATGCTGGGGCAGACGGGCACCTACGGCAAGCCGTTCCGGGTGACGAAGATCGGTTATAAGGACGATCACACACGTTCACTCACCATGAGCGAATACAACGCCTCGATCTATACCGACGATGCGACCTATGTGCCGAACTACTCCAACCTATCTGCAACGCCCTATCAGGTCGAGCAGTTGGCTGGCGAGTCATCCTCGATTATTCTCCAGGGCGGCGCACTTCAGTATTACGGGGCGTTTTCCTGGACGTTGCCGCTTGATGATCCACGTGGCTATTTGGGTGCTACCATCTGGGGACAGGCTAATGGTGGAACACTTGCTGTCATCGGCAACGTCGTCTCGCCCGGCCAGACGTTCGCCTTTCCCGGGAAGATTGGCGATGTCGTCACCGTCAAGGTGGTGGCCTATGATAAGGACGGCGAGAAGGCAGACTTCAACCAGGCGCCGCTCTGTGCCGTCACCATCAGCAACGACACCGGCAAGCCAGGTCCGGTCGATGTCACCAGCTTTCAGGCTACGGGTGGCTTCAAGCTGATCGCAATCTCCTGGGTGATGCCGGCTGACAGCTCGATCGACCACATCGAGCTGTGGGAGAACAACAGCGCGTCTCTGGCAGGCGCCTATCGGATCTATACGGGTCTGAACAGCAGCTACATCCGTCAAAACCTTGAGCCGAGCACCACCTGGTATTACTGGATTCGCTCTGTCTCTGCGTCGCAGACTAATGGCGACTTCCTGGGACCAATCAATGCGACCACCAGCTACATCGTCAGCACTGATCTTGCAGCCGACATTGCCAACACTGCTAAGTATGCGCAGGGCTTGCTGAACTCGATCGGTCAGCCTACCGACGTGACCTCCCTTCCCGACCCTACCGGCTACGCAACTGGCAGCGTTGTCTATAATGAGGGCGATGGCAAGCTCTACAAGAAGCTGGTCGATGGTGGTCCCTGGGTTGATTTGATCCCTGTCGTCGGTGAGGACAATGGTCAGCTTGCGCCTGGTCAGATGGGCGAGATCGCTGCGTCGCAGATCCAGGGCACCCTCACAGCCGCCCAAATTGCGTCGCTGACAGCAGCGCAGCTTACCGGGCAGATCACCTCAACGCAGATCACAGACGGCGCCATCAGCACTCCTAAGCTTGCTGCCGGCTCTGTGACAACGGCAGCCTTGGCAGCCAGCTCTGTGACTGCTGAGACACTTGCTGTGGGCTTCAGTGCCAACCTGATCTGGAACTGCTGCCTTGATGTCGAAGGCTCTGGCACCGATGGCTGGGCGTGGGGCGCTGGCAACAGCTCGTCGTCTGTCAATCTGCTTGCTGAGCCTGATGGCACCCATCGTATGCTGGGCTATGGCACTGGCACGCTTGTCGGAACGCAGCTCGCGGCTGGCGATGAGATGAACGCCACCTGGTCGCCTAGCAGCGATCTGCCAGGTGTCACGGTCACTGTGGGTCAGAACTATGGTGCTGCCGCATTGATCGCCTGTGCTGGTTTGCAGTCGTATGTGTATATCATCTGGATGACCGCTGACAGCAAGGAGATCAGCCGCGTTTACAGTGCAGTGAACAACAATGGCTTGGTGTCCAATTATGGCACCAATGATGCGAACTA
>JBPBPI010000002.1:0-2637 GCA_050954885.1 Janthinobacterium lividum
ACCAAAAGGGTCTTTAAATGGGTATAGTCCTCCGCGACGGTCTGTACCACAGCGTGTCATGCCGCCTAGACTTGTAGAACGATCGATGAGTTATGCTCCCATCAGTCCAGCGCAATACCAACCGGAGGCTCCGGCAGTTGTAGCTCCGCAGAGGCCGCGTACCTCTAGCCCAACGCTTTTGAGAAATGACACTGTCATGAGCATGTCGAACAGCGTAGCGCAAAGCCACCGTGGTTTTACTGCTGAAAATGACGTGGATTTTGTCCTCCCTACGGATGAGTCGGGCATGGATCCACTTCAGCGCTGGAAAGGCCATCCGATCTTTCAATGGGGCTGCGCGGGCACTGTCTCCACAAGTTTCCCCGCGCGTATCCCGCGATATGGCGGTGGACAATCAGCACCAAGGATTAAATGCATTCCAGGCGACGTAAAGCTCCGAAAGCTGAAAGATATATCGCCAGATCAAGAAAGTCTGCTATCATTTCCCGGACCTTTGAAATCGAAGAACAAAAAGAAAGATGTTATGTCCTGGCTATGTGCGAAGATAACATCCTTGGAGGAACAAGTCGAATCAACTCAGCCAGTGAGCCCCATGGAAATTGAATTGAATGCCAGGGCTGCTGAAAAGGTGCTCTTGTGGTGCGTTGTTCGTATCATGGTCGAGAATGACGGCATTCTCTCAGGTAACGCTACGGTGGATACTGCCGTTAGGCAGGTTGTGCTGCCTGAACTAAATCACACCAATGATTCAAGTCGCATAACAGTACCCGCCGCCCCATTGGATGCATCTACAACGAAGTGGGAAGGTGATAGGTCGGCCGCCGTGGACGAAATTCGACGACTGCTCCTGAGGAGTGACCGCGAGAAAGCCATATGGCATGCTGTTGATAACAAGCTCTGGGGTTATGCAATGCTGATGTCTTCCACTGTTGATAAAACCATCTGGAAACAGGTTGTCCAGGAATTTGTCCGAAAGGAAGTACGGAGTAACTCTCTCGGTGAAACGCAGTCCTTGGCTGCGTTGTACGAAGTCTTTGCTGGCAATTGGGACGAAAGCGTTGACCAGTTGGTTCCGTTGTCAGCACGTACAGGCTTCCACATGGTCAGCACTACTCAGGCCGGCCAGAGCCTCAATTCGCTGGAAAATCTTAACAAGTGGCGAGAAACTTTGGGGCTCATTTTGGCCAACAGGAGTAACGGTGACGAACAAGCCCTGTTGGCGTTAGGCAAACTTCTTATGAACTACGGACGTGTCGAAGCCGCTCATGTATGTTACCTTTTTGCTCGCTCCACTGCACGCTTCGGAGGTGCGGATGATTCGCAGACGAACTTTGCCATCCTTGGAGCCGACCACATCGCTATTGGGGCTGACCCAGGGCGCGATCTGGATTCAATACTCCTTAGTGAGGTGTATGAGTTCGCCATGTCACTTTCCGCACCATCATCTGCCGCCTACTACATCCCGCACCTTCAAGCGTACAAACTTTACCATGCATATAATCTGGCTGAAACCGGCTCTCGAAATGAGGCAATGCAATACTGCGATGCCTTGATGGGTGCCATCAAATCAAGCACGCGTGGTTCTCCATATTACCATGCAACACTTGTTGCCCAAGTGGACGATCTCGCGAAGCGACTGTCCCAATCTCCCAAAGATGCAGGATCCGGATGGATATCGAAACCATCCATCAACAAAGTTTCGGGAAGCATGGGCAAGTGGCTCAACAACTTTATTGTTGGAGATGAGGCAGAAAACACGTCGACTGGCTCCGCGAAGCAGTCGGACCATGAGACTGGCCCATTTGCTCGGATGACGGGCGGTACGCCCACAATAAGTCGTCAATCATCAATGGTTGACTTACACAGCTACGGAATGCCGGCAATGGACGTCGGAGGATCTCGTTATACTCCGAACGCATATCCTGCACCCCTCTCCGCAGATACTGGGCGAAATTTACAGTCATCCTATTCCCCAACCATGTACGGATCGTCCCCAGAACAAATGCCAAAAGTTCAAGATCGACGAATCAGCTCCGAACCAGCAACCGCTTTATTTGGGTCGCCGCCCAGCGTTCCTCCGTTCATCCGACAAGCTTCAAACCTATCACGATATCGATCAAACGAATCGACAGTATCGGAGACTCCCAACTTGATTAGGCCCCAACCATCAGCCTTGTACGAGCCGTATGGCCCAAGCATACCAGAAGCTATGGCCATTCTCCATCCAGGAAACCCATCCTACGCCGCAGAAAGTCACGCTTCTCAGCAGATCAGTGCAAACCCGTTTGCTACGCCGCCATTGGGAATGTCAAGCAACACTCCGGGATCAAGGAGTAGCGATCCTGTCAGCAGACCAGGGTCAGGGACAGATATATTCACGGCCAACGGCTTCACATCTCGCCCACAGAGCCAGAATCGGCAGCAAACGTTTGGTCGACTGACAGCGGTTGATGAATCCCCAGATCTCGCCTACAGGACGTTACACGATGGTGAAAACACGGCATCGGTGAACTTGCAGCCCGAAGGATATGATTACATGCCTGCTTCGTCAGGATATGCACCAGTCTTGTCTGGCTATGAGCCTCCCCACAGCGAGGACGAGTTACAGACTGTTCATAAGCAAGTCTCGGCCGAAGA
>JBPBPI010000003.1:0-2612 GCA_050954885.1 Janthinobacterium lividum
ACGCCATCACCGCATTGGCTGCGCGACAAGCCGTGGCAGCATTGCAGCTGGCTGCGAACGGTACTGGCGATGACTATTACGGTGAGTCTCTGACTCGTAAATCCTTACCACGTCTACACTATTGGTCTTGGTGACATATCGGTGACACTAAAATGGTTCCACGAAAGGTTATACCGCTGATTCAATTCAATATTCACAGTGTTCCTGAAAGAGATCAGCTCCGATGGAAACATCCAGACTGTCGATGTCATTTTCCCTCTTGTAAGTCAACATACTAAAGCACTTATCACTTTGTTTGATGGATGTGCCTCTGATAATTGTGCAATAGCATCCCTTTCTCCTATATATAAACCCGACATGGCTTAAGTTATTATTGGAACCACTGTTCATCAATCAAGAAGGTATGCTCTAGCACTTCGTTATTCTAACTTCTTGTTCTGACACAACCTACAGCGGGTTATTGGTAGCTCATCCATGAAAGATATTCACCCTTGCCGTGATGCTAATTCATCTAGGCCTTACCAGTTCACGGTCCACGATCTTGGGCTATCCTATCCACGAGCCACAGGGAATAATAACGGCCTGGACGAAATGCAACCTCTCGAGGAGTGTGGCAACATGATCATCATGGCGCTAGGATACGCTCAACGCGCCAACGATGATGCTTGGCTCGCATCTCATTATGACATTCTCCGGCAGTGGAATCAATATCTTATCGAGGAAGCGTTGATTCCTCAGACTCAAATCAGTACGGATGACTTTGCTGGGTCATTGGTGTAAGTGCACAATCGCTTGGATGCAAACGACCGTTTCAAGAGCTCATTCATCGTCAAAATTAGGAATCAGACAAACCTAGCCCTCAAAGGCATCATCGGTATTGCGGCTATGGCCGAGATTGCCAATCGTACCGGAAACGTGCAGGACGGCATCAACTACACGCAGATCGCGCAAAGTTACATAGCGTGCGTAAACATGCCTCTTCTCGGTAAAACTTGTTCTGACACACCGCAGACAATGGCAAATCCTAGGCATCGCCCACGAGGCAACACCACCTCACGCAACGTTGAACTATGGTGCCAACGCCACCTACTCTCTCCTGTACAACCTCTACGCCGACCGGCTGCTAAATCTCGGCCTCGTGCCCCAAAGCGTCTACAACATGCAATCCAACTACTACCCGCAGGTCCAGCTACCATACGGTATATTCCTCCCTCATCTTCCTCCAAGGTCCAAGCCTCGCCACCCCTTTACTAACCATTCCACCTCCCCACAGGCGTGCCCCTCGACACCCGCCACACCTACACCAAACTGGACTGGCAGATGCTCTGCGCCGCCATCGCCAAAAAAGCCACAAGGCAGGATTTCATCAACAAAATCGTAAACTGGATAAACACTACACCCACCAATTACCCGCTAACGGACTGGTACGATGCAATCACTGGGAATTATCCTGGGTTCGATTTTATTGCCCGACCGGTGGTGGGGTCGTTGTATAGTCTGTTGGCTCTGAATAGTGCACCGGCGACTCCGGCGTTGGGTGGTTGAGAGGATGTTTCAGGAGCGGTATTTGGGTTGCATGTGAACTGTTGGCTTGCCACAGAGGGGCCAACATCGAAGGGTTCGGGGAAGTTCAAGCACTAATAGCAATCTTCGTTTCGTTGGCCCGTATATATCTATCTTGATCAAATGGTTGAAGTGTAGCTACAAACAGCTTGTTCAGTCGGTGCTGCGATGGGTATTTTCCCCCCCACAAGAACGGACATAAATGGGCTGAAGGCTGATAGTAACGGCCAATATTCTCATCCCACATCACCCATCTCCCACCTCGCAGCTCCGGTCTCCCCACTCAGAATTGACGCTTGATACTCGACATCCGTGATCGGATCATACCGATAAAGAAATAATTTCTCATGATTGAGTCGTACCTTAGTCTCCACTCAGTGGTCTCCATTGAGGCCGAGCTAATCCTTGTTATCGTGAAATTGAACCTTGCCTGGCATCTTCTCCAACACTGAAAACTTGATTCCAACAGTGTATTTTCTGTTCCAGCACATCCTCCAGCGCCGCATCACCATCCACCGTACATCTCTGGCGCCTTCTCCTCTCACTTCCCGCCAAATTTCTGCTCAAAATACTTTTCAAAGGTAGTCGATTCCACGTGCGGAAACATATCGTTGTGGATTTGGCCCCTGGGCCTGTAGAAACGCCCTTGGCCTTGGGTACCTTTGACGAGGTACCAGAAATCCGGCGCTACACGTACAGGTTAGACGGAAACGGCACTGAAGTTTGACTGAAGCCAAGCCATGACGCCAAGGGATCACCTACGGAAAGGACTACCCTCGGACAGTTCCTTCGGAATCGTCTTCGGATCCGCCACACCCTTGTGCATCTCCTCCTCTGAAATATGTACCATCCTCACCTTCTTGCCCGAATACCTCTCGAGCAACGCCGCAATCTCCCTGTGCGAAATATGATCGCTCCTGAAGTTCAGCGAGGCATTCTCCGACTTCCGCGGCTCGCACAGCGTCGCGACCAGGTAGCGCGCAAAGTCGTCAATGTGCGAGTAGTCGACCTTTGCGTCCTCGTCCCCAATCACATGGATGACGTATTCC
>JBPBPI010000004.1:0-2959 GCA_050954885.1 Janthinobacterium lividum
GCGCAGTCCCCCAGTGCAGTTTGAAAGTCGACAGCAACATTCATCAGGTACTGAGACTGCTGCAAAGTGTTCTCGCGGCTCCTACCAAGTGCACTGAGGCGTTTGGATTTCGTAGCTAGAAGTGTGTCGAGCTCTTTCTTGACCTCTGATAGTCCTATTAGCTGAGATACTATCGAAGGAGCAGCGTGGCACTTACTTGGCAGCTCTCGCTTGTAGTGCGCATTGAGAATCTTTCTGAGCCTATTCCGTAGTTCGGTCATTCCGACGCGACCTGTATATAGATCCTTCCAAGGAGTGCGAGTCTCGAAGAAGTCCTTCTCCAGCGCGTAGCGGTCTTTGCTAGGATCGCCGAGCGCTTTTTGACCGGGGTTCCTGACGACGTGCCATCCGAGATCAGCAGTCTCTGTCCCTTGGATCTTCTTGATGATGGGTCCCTCGGCTCCTTCGTCGACAAGGTCGGGCTTAGTGAAGATACCTAGGGTACGCACAGCCTGTGGATCGAAGTCTTTGGCCATTTGAGTGATCTCCTGCGTTGCGAAGTCGGCATTCGCAGGTACGATTGCCAATATGACGGAACGGGCATCGCTCATATAGTTCGTAACCATCTTACGGATGAGTGCAATGTCCGTTTTGGTACTCTTGCCAGATGTGTTACGGAAAAGTCCCGGCACATCAATGATGCTGAGGTGATCACCCGAAGGTCCAGAAAGCTCGATATGGAGTATATCGTTGGAGAAGTTGGTTTTGGACGACTTTGATCCAATGCCCATGATGTCTTGTGCCTGGAATTTGTGAGTCAGGACGGACCACTAAGATGATATCAAGCATACCTCGCTGACGATCTTAGCAAATTTTTCGGCAAATACTGCTTTGGTAAGGTTTTGCAAATTGTTACGGGGCCATGCTTTGAGCTTGTCCTTGTGCGCTTGAGTAGCAGTAGGTGCTGGAATGATTGAGATGTTGACGGACTCCTCCGCAGAACGCGGAAACGTAATCTGAGTAGCGAAGCGGGTACAGAGCTCCATATCTCTTGGGAATGGTAGTTGCATCAGGCCCTCTAAAACACTGCTTTTGCCGCTCGACTGGTCGCCCAGTACTACGAGCTGAGGTAGTGGGATTTGCTTGCCAACGTTGCAGCGGAACAGTCGATCGACATTGTCCACCAACTCCGGATCTACAAGCTCAGATGTGCTAGACTCCAAATGGGTGTGGTCATCAACTACTGTCACCGAGTCTTGTCGTTTGCGCTTCGCCGACATGCTGAGACGTAGTCACGGCTTCTCCGTACGAGCTTTGACAGTGGATGACGAAAACAAGGAAGTATGAGTACTGGTAGCTTGTACCTTTTTGCTCTATAAGAATCGATGCAGACGTAGGAGAAGTTGTAGATAGTGGGGGTGAACAGAAGTTATAGAACGTGCTTGTTGCCAGGATAGTGAAATGAGATGACATCACGTGAATATCTTGATTGTTGTCGTACCAACAAACAGACAAACAAGCAATGTTGTTGATGTTTCACATGGTACACAGCTCATGCGTTACATTGCAGAATGCTTCTAGGGAGACAAGGGTCTTGGTTCATGGACCAAAGTGTAACTCAAGTTCATACCAAGTCGCGAAACAACCGAGACGACAAGGCCACGATGAGCATGAATTGTACTAGCCGTGTGAAGTCGCCGCTTTGCCACACTTTGTAGTCCGAAAACAATGCTTCTTCATTCGAAGACTGAGACAGGCCCTGGCACTAAAGCTCATACGACAGACTGCGATGGTGGAAGCCAGGTTCGGAAAAAGGAGGACGGTTGTCGGCGGTGCTTGATGAGAGTACCATCTGCTGATGGCGTAAAGAAGCGGAGAATCGCCCTTTATGAATTTTGTGCAAAATGATAAGGTGCTTGAAAGCTTCACGCGGCCTTGTCTCCGCTACGTATTGTGGCACTGATCTTTCGAAGCACTTACAATCACTATGGAGTCTTCATCGAGTCGACTTGACTCTGTTCACTCTGTAGCATATGCCAACTTCATAGTCAAGCACGGCTGTTCATGACGTCCGATTCAGAGCATTAGTGATTTTCATACTATCACGTGACAAAAGCGATCCTATAACGATCTCATGATCCTCGATTAGCGCAGAGAAGCGCAGCTTGCGCCAAGCAGGCTTCTGAAAGCGACTCAGCAACGAAATCCAAGACAAGCCTTCAAGACTCGTATTCATGACATATGCGTTTGAAGCTTGGACTTCATCTCGAAAGAACGATGGGCGTAATGATCTCGTCCTATACAGGACCTTGGATAGTACAGCTTCTATTGCCGAGACTCTGCTTAATGGCTTCACTAAAACATGGTGAAATGTTTGTGCCTTGGATCTCTGAGTATGGGTATACCGTCTTGGCCCCTGTCGCATTCGTTACGTATGCTCGGTATAGTACTTCTGAGTGACGCGGGGAATGTTGACAGTCATTGGATGTGTCGTGCCATATCAAGACAAGGTGATGGAGTAGCTGATAGCTTTCGTGCGTTCACTTAACGGATACTCCAATGATTTGAAGCGACGCACGAATGATAAGTTAACGGACGATGCTTTCACTTATCCGAAATTGCATCATTCCCATCGCTTTCGGGGTGTCCTGGACAGAAAGTGAAAGCCGGAAGCGTTTACAGCGCTGTGTCCGAACATCTGCACCACACAACACCATATGCCAAGGAAAGCGGGTGCATTAATTGCATAAAAATTCGATGCTCCAAGCTCTGCGGGAGGCGTGAATGACAGACATCCGGGATGAGGACGGATGGTGGGCTGTCGCATTATTATTTTGTTCGGAAGCACTACTATCTTGTACCGACGTCTCCTGTTTTATAGGCCTTTTCAATTCTCCTCGTTGTTATGTGATTACCATTTCATAACATTTGACATCTCTTGATCAACGCTTTACTACTTCTCGTCCGAATTGCATTGAGG
>JBPBPI010000005.1:0-2888 GCA_050954885.1 Janthinobacterium lividum
CCGACGGTGTAGCCGCGCAACTTCTCGACCAGCTTCGCTAGCTTCTCTTCCGTAATAATTCGGGCATTAGGGTGAAGCGTGGCAGCATTCTCTGGTTTCGTTTTGGGATGGACCATCACCGGCGTTGCAGAACAGGTTCCATCATATTGTTTACCAAACCAAGTCATTGATCCGGTCAGCTGGTTGCAATCATGTTTGCTAATTGCCTTTGCGCTTGTTGCACCGCTCTTGCACTCTATGACCAAATATTTCAGGTTTCCGAGTGACCATAGATTGTCCGGACCTTTCCCAAAATCGTCCTCGGGCATTTGCGAACCAAACCCTAAAAACTTTCCAAGGTCACGCATTGCGCGTTCAAACCGCTTACTATTAGGTTCGCCCCACGCCAACGCCTCGATCAGCGCATTCACCCAAAGTATTAAGTCGTTCTTTTCTAGATGGCCTTTCATCGCCACCGTTGCAGCCATCGCCTGACTATCGCGCGGGGCCTGTAGCTTGCTATAAGTTATTCCTTGTAGCGGGCGAACAAGTGATCGGTTCATCTCGACGGCAGAAAGTTGAATTTGCTGTGCCTCATTCGGGTTTAAATGATGGACATACTCAGCAAGTTGTTGCTTGAGATAACCTTTCGCTCTCTTCTCTGTTACAGTTCCGACTGCGTTCTGAGCCAGTTCCTTCGCCTTGTCGAAGCGGCCTAACCTAGCAGCATCGAAAGCTTGCCGAAGTAGAATCGTCGCAGGGTCAACATGACCGGGGTCAGCATCATCCGCATTAACAATAGCGTCCTTGCTCGTATCCACCCATCCTTCATCTCCGGAGAGACAAAGGTCCATTACCGCTTCCATGTTGGAAAGGGGCCCGTTCCGAAGCTGCTCCGTTACTTCTTTTCCCAGCTTGAGCTGCGCGCGGGTCGCAGGCGAGAATAAGGCCCGCGCTTCTGGATTATGAATCCGCTGTGTCAAACCGGATCCAATCAATAGGACAACGCAGTGGTCGTCGCTCGAACGTACACCGCGCCCCATACCCTGCTCGATCCGTTGAATCTGACGCACGAGCTGCCGCCGTGTTTCATTTAAAGCCGCCTGCTCCGCACGGGCGAGGAGTCCTTCCACCTCTGGTACTCCGTCAATGACGAGGATCTCGCACGCTTTGGCCGGAAGGTCGACACCATCGTATTTATTGACGAAGACTGTTACTCCAACATGACCAGCACGAAGCTTTTCCGTTCCATGCTCAATGTTGTCCTTGTCCAGTATCTGGTCAGCTATGTCAGACCAGTACTTCGCCCGCTCTCTAGACGGAACGATAACGCAGACATTAACAGATTTCGATTTTCGAAGAACAAGCTCTTTAATGTCGTCGACGATGATCTTCGGGTTAATCTCCTGCGGAGCAAGGATCATCCTGTCCCCAATGTCGCCGCCACCTTTGGGTCGTATCGGATGCAGCACCTCGCTCGGATCCGCCTGGAAATGCGATACCAGAATTCCGTCATCTGCAAGCGTGGCTGTCATGTAGATGTGTCGTGAGGCGTCCGTGAAGGCGGGTATGTTGTCGATTGGAAGAAAGCGGGGGGCAATTTCAAGATATCCGCCTCCAAATGCGGCTTGACTGAGGGGCAAGACGTCACGGATGAGCGGCCATGGCCATTTCAGATCCTCATCATATCGATGCGGATGAAGTATTGCGCTCGCCTGCTTGTTCTTATCCTTCCATGCCCAGAAAGGCACCGTCATAACGGCAGTCGGATCTTCTGCTTTTATATCGAGAAGCAGAGAGTCAGATTGATTCTCAAGATCACCTTCAAAAAGATCGAGTAGCGGCGCATATCCCGGATGTGTAGACGCGATTCTGATTTTGAACTGGTCGGCCACTGTCGCTAAGCAAGCGTGCGCGTCATCAATGACGATCGAGCCGATCCGAACCCTCGTGTTACCCTGTCCAACTCCAAACGACGATTTGCCGTTAAACAGCTTCCATACGTTGATAACGAGGATAGCGTCACCGGCCAGGAAGGCGGCGTCGTTGACCTCCTCAGTTACAGCAATTCCAAGATCAGACGCTTCGGCCACGACCTGTCGGATCAGAAAGTTATCGGGAACAACGTAAACCGCCGGTCCTTTATCCTCGTTTAGACTGCTTTGAAGACAAAGAAGACCGACAATGGTCTTTCCGGAGCCCGTGTTCATCTTCAACGTGATGCTTTGTTGGTCCTTCGCGGCAAACCAGCCGTCCAAGACGTCGCCTTGCTCATCCGACGGCCGCTTGAACCGTGGCTGACGCTTCAACGTCGTAAATATCTTTCGCGGATCGATTTGCTTCTTAGATGAATTACCTGCTTTGAGCTTGTTCAGATCAAGTGCCAAGATCTACTCCTGCTTGTTGTTATTATTTCTGTATAGATGTCGAGGACTTACGGCCGAACATGATGATCGGCTAGGACGCCGTATTCAACGGCGTTGCCGGACAGATGGTCAGGCAGCTAGCATGCCCTTCTAGCCGAAGAGCGTAGGCGGCACTGCGGCGAACTCAAGCACGAGGTCTGGATCTGGAAAAGTTTCTCGGCGGCGGCTTGACTGGGCCCCGATTGCGGTAAGCCCCCGATCTTTTTCCATGGTCGCCAGCACCCGCTTGTAGTGCCCGCTGTGAAAAGGCGTGTCCTCTAGGACAAAGTTGTCGACCTGGCTCACCTTCGCGCGTCGGCCGGCGAAGCGGTCTTCGATCAGGCGGCGCAGAGCGCGCCAATCGGGCTCTGGCTGGAATAGCACCGTCTGAGCAAGGTTGGTGGCGTCCGAAAACGTGTAGCTGCCGCCCGGATCGACTTTCCACATCGCTTCCTTCATCTTGCTGAGGCCAAGGCGGTTGTTGCTTGCAAAATAGAGGTAGTA
>JBPBPI010000006.1:0-13148 GCA_050954885.1 Janthinobacterium lividum
ACTTTTTGAGATTTAATACCCAAAATGATACTCCAATGTTTTCAATACTTTAAACTTTTTTACACGCCTCTTAAACATAACTCGGGTTTTAATAATAGAATTTTCAATATTTGACATGGTATAAATCCTTAGATAAATAAATATTCATATCTTTATATTAAATAAAAATAATGAAAAAATTATTTATACAAGTATTATTTTTTAAAATTACTGTAAATTAGCTTAATAATTTAAGAAAACTTATGAAATATAGCCATATCAGGACTAAAGAAGATAAATCCTTCGCCAAAAGCACAATAAAAAGTACTGGTTTGACCTTCAATAATTGTCGGCACTTGAAGATATTCTGATAAATTACTGATTTGAAAATGAGGCCGCTTGATAGGATCATAAGCGCACGGCATTAATTTATGTTGCGTAATGTCATCAATTTGTTGATGCGTCAGATCTTCAGTTAAAACAATTTCACAATGACTTTCCATTAAATTTTTGTCAAAAGTAATGAGTGAGTGAATTGTTTGATTTTGATCAACCATTAAAAAGCTGCCTATTTCTTCCACCATGTAATATTCGACAATATTATGTTTGCGAACCAATTCTTCAAAATATATTTTGAAATCAGGTTCAATAATGGCGGTGTTTAAAAATTTATTTCGAAGAATTTTAATGGCAACATCAAAGATATCCTGAAAATAAGCTTTTTGCGCTTTATCTACCATGTATTGAAGATTTTCAATAAAATCAGGGTCTTGCTTACGAACGTATTGATAAATCAACCCTTGATTAAAGGCAGAAATCGCCATTTTTTCATCGGCCACACCGGTCAGCATTATTTTTTTAATATAAGGATTGTCAATCGCTTGACAAATTTTGAGTCCATCGATGCCCGGCATTTCATAATCGATGATCAAAACAGAGACCTGATGATATCGTTGGGGATTTTTAATTTCATCTAATAATATCTTTGGATGAAAACTTAAAACCTCGTCAAGATCCTCTTCATCACGATACATCATATCTTTGGAAAAAGTCTTGTAATAGGTATTTTCTTGAATATACCGAAGACCTTCACGCGGATCTATGAACACATGATGTGGCTTTTTCTTCAAATCCAAGACTTGAATCAAACTTTCCAAGGTATCGATATCATCATCGATTAAAACTGTGGTGGTTGGATAAAAGCAGGGGAGAACGGGTGTCAAGGGAGAGGGTCCTTTGATTAAATGTTAAAACCTATATGTCATTAATTTATACATTATTCTGTAAGTTGTGGCAAACGAAGAGTGAAAATTGTGTATTCGCCCAATTCTGATATCACATCAACTTTACCCTTCATGCTTTCAATGGCTTTTTTGCAAAAAGACAAGCCAATGCCTGTACCATGGGGACGTCGCGAGTAAAAAGGTTTAAAAAGATGTGGCAGACGATGGGGTTCAATACCGGTGCCTGTGTCTTTAAATTCGACCTGATTTTCGCTCTGACATTGACGCAGGGTGATATAAATCTCGCCTTTGCCTGCTGCTTGGATAAAATATAAACTATTTTTGAGTAAATTAAAAAAGATATGAATCATCAATTCTTCATTGCCCAAAAATTGAAAATCTTGATCCACATGAAGATGAATCTTTTGCGCTTGATGAGGCTTGAGGGCAAATTCTTGAAACACTTTATCAATGACCTCTTTCATGGACAAAAGAGAGGTCGGCACATCTTTAAAGTCTTGACGCAGATTACCCAGCAAGAGATTGATAAAATTTTGACTTCCCTGAGCAATACGACTTAAACGGTGAGATAAGTCAATCAATTCTTGGCTTTCTTCCCTCAAAAATTGATCCTTTTTTGCCACATCTTGGGTGATGACTTGTTGCATGCGCTCCGCCGTTTTCTCAAGTGTTTTTGCGTTCATCCTGATATTGGCCAAAGGCGTCCGCATCTCATGGGCGATGGCGCCTGCAGAAGATTCTAAAATTTTCGCACGTTCTTGTTCAATAATAAATTTATTATGCGAAAAGATACCACCAATAATAGTAACAGCTATGAAAGAAGAAATTAAACTAGGTGCATCAATTGTGCCAGGATTTATCAAAAAATGTTGACCATTTAAATAAAATAGAAATACTCCTAAAGATACTCCTAGAAAAAAATCTATAAAAAATGAAATAATATCTAAAATTAACAACATAAAAAATATAGCAGAGACCGCATTTATTAACCATATAGTTGATAAATCATTTTTTAATGTCATAAATGTAAAAAAGAAAGGAAGACACAAAATTACACTGATATGACAATAAAATATGGATGTTTTTGGTACTTTTGCAAGCCATTGACTAAAAAATATTAATGGAAGACATATAATGCTCAAAAATATTCTAAGCAATAAGTTTTCATATTTAGGTGTGTTATCTATCTGCAAAAGAAAATGAAAAATTGGATAGTTTAAAAACATTATGATACCAAAAGGTTTAATTTGGCCATAATAATAGTAAAATCGCTGATTGAAATAATTTAAAATTTTTAACTCATTAATTTTAATGCTGCGAAATAATCTTCTCTAAATCATCCCATAATTTGACTTGATGATTGCATATAAACTCAAAACTAGAAAACACTTTTTGAGGATCATTATCCCAAATTTCTTTTAATTTTGGATAAGTTGTCTCAAAATGTTCTACACGTGTGTGAACCTTGAAAAAAAGCAAACCTTTTCCGGTAACACCAAGATTTTTGGCCAACTCTAAAAGATTGATATAATCAATATTATCAAGTCTTTCATAAGCCGAAAAAGCTGCAAATCCAGTATTTGGACAATTGTTGTGAAGCCATTTGATATGACCATTATTAAATTGTCTAATTTCTTGCCTATAATTTTCCTCTTTTAAATATTCACTTTCTAAATTAACCCCAAGGCTCTTTGCAAATTCTTCATACAGTTGTTCATGAGAAAGCGAAGACGAATTTAGTTCTTCTGAAATATTTTCTAAAATAATGTCTTTTACTTTTTTGTCATCAGTATGATTTCCTAGATACCATAAAAAATCATGAAAATGACCTCTTACATGATAAAATACTTTAACAAAATATTCTTTTTGATTTTGATTCCAATTTCTTGTGATTTCAGACTTGAAAATAGGTAATACTTTAGCTTTTTCTATATATATGTCATTCCATTTTTCAAGATATTGTTTTAACGAATTTGACAAGCACTAACCTTTTTAAATTTCAATCAAATAGAACTATTGTTTAAAATATTTTAAAAAAAATGTCAATGAGTCTAAATAATAAGTTCTTCATATTATTAAATAAAATTTAATTTTATTTTTGATAATGATGATATGAAACCTTGGATTCAGAGTATATTTTAATAAATAATATTAACATTTGATTGCTAATTTTATTTATAAATTATAAAAATTTAAATTTTTAGTCCTACACCAAGCCCTTCAAGCATGGCCGTATTCGGGGGAGAGAAGGGCGGGATCGACGCCGATTTTGCCCATGGCTTTTTGCCATTTTTCGCCCAAATAGGGAGAAAAGACCAATTCAAGATCGGATTCAACTTGAAGCCAGCTATTTTTTTGAAGTTCAGATTCTAATTGACCGGTGCCCCAACCGGCATAGCCTAGAGCCAATAATTTTTTTGTGGGTCCTATACCTTGGGCGACTAAACTCAAAATTTCAATGGTTGAGGTAAGCGCAATTTCAGACGTGATTTGAATTGAGGCGTCATGCATATAATCGGTTGAATGAAGGACAAAGCCGCGTCCCATTTCAATAGGTCCGCCAAAATGAATCGGAATGGGGGCAGATGTTTGAGCCTTACTGGGTTGAACGTCCAGTTGATCGACCAAATCTTGTAACGATAATTCTTCCACCAAACGATTTAAAACGAGCCCCATGGCACCATTTTGATCGTGTCCGCAAATTAAAATAACTGCGTGAGAAAAGCGTGGATCCGTCATTTGAGGGGTCGCAATCAAAATTTGTCCAATTAAGGATGAGTTTTCAGCAGAAGACATTTTCATTATTGCTTTGCCCTGTTCAAAAGATAATAATATGACACTTCTTAAGGTATCCCAAGGACAACTATAACAGTCATGAAGAAATTTTTCTATATCATAAGTATGTTGGTCTATGTTGCACACGCATCCCTTGCGATTGCTTTGCCTTTTGAAAAAGCACATCAACCTGTTGAGGTTCAATTGCTGAGCGCGCAATCGGCTTTGGGCGATCAAAAAATTGTAAAAGCCGGTTTGGAATTTAAATTAAAATCGGGATGGAAAATTTATGCCCCGTCTTTGGAGACAAAAAGCACCTTTTCTGCCGCCCCACAAGTGACGTGGGAAGGATCAACCAATGTTAAAAATTTTAATATTCTTTGGCCGAAATCAAAAAACTACACGTTGGAAGGCTTCAATTACCAAGCCTATGAGGGTGACGTGATTTTGCCTTTGCACATCGAAGTCATCGATCCACAAAAACCGATGACGCTTAATTTAACATTAAATTACAATGTCTGTTCGACGACATGTGTGCCACTGCAAGATTCGCTGACACTGACTCTACAACCTGGTTTGTCTAAACGGACATCCGATGCGGCCCTCATTGAGATTTTTGAAAAAAAAGTAAAGGTACCTTCACACGATGCGGCCCTGTCTTATGAATGGATGTTATTATTTGCCTTTATTGGGGGTTTTATTTTGAATTTTATGCCCTGCGTCTTGCCGGTTTTATCCTTAAAAATTATCAGTTTTGCCAAAGGAAATAGACCAAGTCAGTCAGGCAAAGAGTCCTTAGGTTTCAGGTCTCGTTTTATGGCAACCTTTCTGGGGATCATGATTTCCTTTTTGATCTTGGGTGGCCTTGCCGTGGGACTCGATTATATGGGTATTGCGGTGGGGTGGGGATCTCATTTTCAACAACCATCTTTCTTGGTTTTTTTGATCCTTATCACAACATTGTTCAGCAACAGTCTTTGGGGCTTTTTAGATATTGAATTGCCTTACTTTGTGCGCAATGGCCTTGGTAAACTTTTAAGTTATGAGCATGAACACCATAATATTTTGATCGAAGATTTTACCGCCGGCATGCTGGCGACCTTGCTGGCAACACCGTGTACCGCGCCTTTTTTGGGAACAGCCTTAGGGTATGCCTTTGCCCAAAGTGGCCTGCAGATTATATTATTTTTTATGGTGATGGGACTAGGGTTTTCCATGCCTTATTGGTTGGGTGCCCTTTTACCCCAAGGATGGATCAAAGTGCCCAAGCCAGGAAATTGGATGATTATCTTATCTAAAACATTGGGATGGCTATTGGCGCTGACAACCGTTTGGCTTTTGTGGGTTTTAAGTGAAAGTTTTAAATCTTCTATTCTTATTTTGTTGGCAATCGGTGTTATTGCCATGAGCTTAATTTTTAAAGCCAGTCAACGTCATCCGCACCTGAAGAAAATAAATTGGTTGATTGCAGGACTTATGATGTTAACGCCTCTGGTTCAACCAACTGCTTTTAATCATAATACAGTAAAGTCTTCAACCTCTTCATCATGGCAAACCTTTGCGCCTGATACGATCTCACAACTGGTTGATCAAGGTCATACAGTGGTGGTTGATATCACTGCAGCGTGGTGCCTGACCTGTCAGTTAAACAAATATATGGTGCTGGAAAGTCAAAAAGGGATCAAGCTTCTGGCGCAACCTAAGGTTATCAAAATGCGAGCAGATTGGACTCATCGCAATGCCGAGATCACCCAGTATTTAGCTCGTTATCATCGAGGGGGCATTCCTTTTAACATTGTCTTTGGCCCCGCCGCCCCTCAAGGAATTATTTTGCCGGAAATTTTAACCTTTAAGGCGCTTAAAGACGCTCTTCAGCAGGCAAACATGCGTTAATTTTTTGATGAATTCATATAATTTATGAAAAAAGAAAGTTATCGATATCGTCACCACAATTAAGGAAGCCTCTTTGTACGTTTGTAATTTTTATACCGATAACGATTTCTATTTACACCATATTTAATTTAAAATTGCTATAGATGAAACTAGATTTATACAAAAAAATCATACAGTATATGATTTAAAAGTCATAATAATGTCACATCGTCATTTGGATATCGAAAATGAGCGCACAAATCATTTTACAAATTTTCCAACCTTAATTTATCTAGAATTCTAATAAAGATTCTTTGGCTTCAATAAGGGCAAGCCATTGATTTTCCTTCTCATCTAAAGCATCAATAATTTCTTGATGACGCTGAGAGAGAGCTGAAAACTTTTTAGGATGGTCTGTAAAAAGTTTAGGATCTGCTAAGCTTTGCTCAATTTTTATCTTATCTTGTTCAAGCTGTGCTACTTCTTGAGGCAAGACATCGAGCAATCGTTGATGATGATAGCTCAACCGTGGGGACGACGTTTTGGACCCTTTAGAATTTGCTTTAGAAGAGGATTTTGTTGGTTGTTTGGCATCCAAAGACGGACTGAGAGGACACAGCCTGCGATAGTCACTATAGCCGCCTGCATATTGGGTGATCTTACCGTCTCCTTCAAATACCAAGGTACTGGTGACCACTCGATCTAAAAAACTACGATCGTGGCTGACAAGTAAAACGGTGCCCTCGTAATCATCCAAAATCTCTTGTAAAAGATCCATGGTTTCCATGTCTAAATCATTGGTTGGTTCGTCTAGGATCAAAAAATTAGACTCCTTGGCCAAAGATTTGGCTAAAATCAAACGGTTTTTTTCACCACCTGATAAAACATGCACCGGGCTGCGGACTTGACGTTCTTCAAACAAGAAATCTTTCAAATAACCGACCACATGTTTTGGCGTGCCACGAACCATGATTTGATCGGCACCTGTATCACAAAGGGTTTCCCAAAGTGTTTGCTGAGGGTTCAAGGCAGCGCGGTTTTGATCGAGATAACTGGGGGTTAAATTCATGCCCCAACGAATCTTTCCAGAATCTGGTGTCAAATCCCCCATCAAGATTTTTAGCAATGTTGTCTTGCCCACACCATTGGGGCCAATGATACCAATGCGATCACCCCGCACCAACCGTAGTGAGAAATTATCAACGATAGAACGATCCTCAAAAGTTTTAGAAATATGGCGCGCTTCAATTACCATGCGTGAGGAAGCTTCACCGCTTTCGATTTCCAAATTACGGATTGTTCCCAACTGTTTGACTTGTTGAGATCGTTGATCACGCAAAGAATAAAGCCGCCGCAGACGACCTTGATTGCGCTTGCGTCTGGCTGAAATGCCTTGTCGAGACCAACGTGTTTCTTCAGCGATCAATTTATTCAATTTTTGATTTTCAATCTCTTCTTGTTCAAGAATGACATCGGCCCATTCATCGAAATGTTCAAAACCTTTGTCATGACGTCGAACTTGACCCCGATCAAGCCAAAGGGTGGCACGGCTGAGGTGCGATAAAAACATGCGATCATGGGAGATAGTGACAAAACTACCTTTGAAACTTTTAAGTGTTTCTTCAAGCCATTCGATGGCCGGTAGGTCCAAGTGATTGGTTGGCTCGTCAAGTAAAAGTAAGGAAGGTTCTGAAACAAACGCTTGGGCCAGGGCCACTTTACGTCGCTCGCCCCCCGACAAATCTTTTAATGTGATCTCGCCTTTTAATTTCATTTCTTCCAATATCATGTCGACGCGGTAATGATCGTCCTGCTGATCCCACAGCAAGCCTTGACGCACATAATGCTCGATGGTCTCATCAGGCGACATGTCGGGATCTTGCGGCAGGTAGACCACAGATTTACCTGTTTGAACCACACGTTCGCCTCGATCAGTCTCGAGCTGGTCTGCCAAAATTTTTAAAAGAGTAGACTTGCCTGAGCCATTGCGTCCAACCAAACACAGACGTTCATTATCTTGAATATACAAAGATAACTTGTCAAAAATAGGCCGTCCGCCAAAGGTGAGAGAAATATCTTTTAAGGTAAGAAGAGGAGGCGCCACAGCGTTGAATTATCCTTGTTGTTCGAGTTGTTGCTCTTTTTCTGACAAATAACGTTGTACGTCAAGAGCCGCCATACATCCTTGACCGGCCGCGGTGATCGCTTGGCGGTAGACACTGTCTTGAACGTCGCCGGCTGCAAAAACACCGTCAATATTTGTGAGAGTCGTGCCAGGCTTGCATAAAATGTAGCCGCGTTCGTCTAGTGTAATTTGGCCGTTAAAAGGGGCTGTCATGGGTGTGTGGCCGATGGCAATGAAAACACCTGTCACAGGAACTGTCTTCGTCTCACCCGTGCGTACGTGTTTTAATTGAATACCGTTGACTGCTTTGAAGGGTTGATCTTGACCGATAATTTCTTCAACCACAGAATCCCAGATGACATCAATTTTAGGATGATCGAACAAACGGTCTTGTAAAACACGTTCGGCCCGCAGTTGATTTCGCCTGTGAATGAGTGTCACACGTTCTGCATGATTGGTTAAAAACAAGGCTTCTTCAACAGCGGTGTTACCACCGCCAACCACAGCCACATGTTGATTTTTATAAAAAAATCCGTCACATGTTGCGCATCCAGAAACACCGTAGCCTAAATATTTTGCTTCACTTTCAAGACCCAGCCATTGGGCTTGGGCACCTGTGCATATGATAATTGTCGCGGCAGTATAAACATCACCGCTTTCACCTTGGCAGACAAAAGGCTGTTTGGAAAAATCAACCGAGACAATCAGATCTTGAATGGTTTCAGTGCCTACGTGTTTTGCTTGTGCCAACATCTGTTCCATCAGCCAAGGACCTTGAATAGCTTCAGCAAATCCAGGATAATTTTCAACATCTGTGGTAATGGTTAATTGTCCGCCTGGTTCATGTCCCATGACCTGAATAGGTTTTAAATTGGCACGGGCTGCATAGATGGCAGCTGAATATCCCGCAGGTCCTGAGCCAATGATAAGAAGTTTTGTGTGATGCTCTGCCATTAAGTCCTCTTAAAATCCGATAATAAATTTTGGAAAAAATTGTGATCATCAAGATCAAACCAGTATAGCTTAAAAAAGCTTTAGGTTCACCTTGATTACACAGAAGATTTTGTAAAAAGTTTATAAATAAAATTAAGATTTTGCTTTAAAAAAACCTTTGATTTTATCTGTAAATGAGGGTTGTGGTGCTGCGATTTCTTTGCCCTCGATAAGTTGCTCAAATATTTTGATCACCTGAGGATCGTCCCATTTGGTGGCACCAATCTTTCGACCAATTAATTTGCCGTCTTTATTAATAATCAAAGTGGTGGGCAGCGCATTCCATTTAAGAGCTTCTTGGGATTGACGTGTAGGATCTTGAAAAATACCCAAATAACGATATTGATTTTGCCCATAAAAAGCATCAAGGCCAATTTTTTTAATGGGGTCAACATTCAAGGGTAGAATCATCAACTTATCTTCATCAAAAGAACCAGCAAGTTGATCCAAAGAAGGCATCTCTGCCACACAAGGGCCACAGGTAATCGACCAGATATTTAAAACAACAATGCGCCCTTTGTAAGCCTCGAGTGTCACAGGTTGACCTTCAGGATTGGTGAATGATAATTCAGGCAAATCTTGAGGCGTCAATTTTTCATAACGATCAAAAAAATCTGCATGTACGAGTTGTGTGATCGATAAAGAGATCAAGAGACCAAAAAACCAAATTATTCGATTCATCTATTTTTCCTGTTTTAAAATGTGTTAGTGTGCGCACAATATGTTATATGGATTTATCCCTATTTAAGGCAGAAGTTCAATGGAAAAGAAACAAGTCATCCTCTTTTTTTGGTTAATTTTATCATTCAGTGTCTCAACATTGCTGGTGGGCTGTGGAAAGAAGAATTTTCCAAGTCCACCCGAAGGATCAACCTATCAATATCCCGGGCAATATCCACCACAAGAATGACTATGGCGCAAAATGGCTACCAAATCCACATTCTAACACATGCTTGCTGTGATGTTCTGATCTCGTGTGTTCAAAATTATCCTGAGCTTGAGATCCATTTTATTAGTCCTCATCAATTAACTCACGCCTTGGGACCGGTTTATTGGCAAGATCAAGTTAAGATGCTTAAAGATCGTTTTCCACTTAAAAATATTTATTGTTGGAGGGCATATAAGGATGCACCAGGTCTTGCCCTGGGTGGATTGCGTTTGGGCGTGCAACATATCATTTATGATGGTGAGGACGAGCATTTTCAAAAAATCAAAAGTCTTGCTAATTTTTATCAAGCACGTGTGATTTCATCTTATCAAGAAATTTAACAAAATCTTGTTTTAAGAAACCTAAGTAAATCAAAAATTTAATTACTTTAACCCTTGTCATCCAAGTTTTTTTTTCGTAATTAACATTGTATTTAGTTAAATTTAAAGAAAAAATAAAACGATCGTTGATTTGAAAAATTATGAATGTTTTAGGTTTTAATAAACAGATGTTACAGGGAGTTCTTTATGCAACGTTCTTTAATTATTGATTGTGATCCCGGTGCTGATGATGCCGTTTTGATCCTCATGGCACTCGCGTCTCCTCAAGCTTTTAATGTATTAGGGATCACAACGGTTGCCGGCAACGCCCCTCTTGAAGCAATCAATCAAAATGCTTTAAAAGTTGTGGAGCTGGCGCAAAGACTTGATGTCAAAGTCTACAGTGGGTGTTCAAAACCATTGATCCGTACACCTCTTTATGCCGCCTATATTCATGGCGAAAATGGTTTAGATGGGTCAGATATGCCTGATCCGACGACATCTGTGCAATCTCAACACGCTGTAGATTTCATCATAGAAACATTGTTAAAAGCCAAGGAAAAGATAACCTTATCCGTCAGTGGACCCATGACCAACATTGCCATGGCTTTGGTCAAAGAGCCAAAAATTGTTGATTCTATCGAAGAAATTATTTTTATGGGTGGATCTACTAATGGCGGTAATATTACGCCGGCTGCTGAATTTAATTTCTTTGTTGATCCTCATGCGGCTCATATTGTTGTCTCAAGTGGCGTACCCATGCGCATGCTGGGTCTAAATGTGACGCATTTCTTGGTGACGTCACCGGAACGTTTGACGCAACTTCGAAGCCTGGGAAACCGGGTTGGTGCACAAGTTGCAGATATATTAGAAGTTGGTGTTGAAAATGATGTGGTACGCTTTGGGCTGACAGGACGTTCGATACATGACGCTTGCATCACAGCTTATTTATTAAAACCTGATCTTTTTACCTTTAAGAAGATGTGTGTATTGGTGGATTATACGGGTGAGGCAACTATGGGTGCCACAATTACCAATGAATATCCAAGCCACATTAAAAATCATTGGATTTGGGTTGCAGATACAATTGATGCCGAGGGCGTATTTGATCTTATTATTGAATTAATGCGTGTGTTTAAAGATTAAGAAATGTTATCCTTTTTGATAAAACTTTACCAAAAAGGATAATAAATAAGATTTATACTTTAGCGCTGAAACCTTTGAATTTTGAATTGAATTTGGATAATTGTCCTGTATCCATAATTCGGTGAACGCCTGTCCAAGCTGGATGGGTATCTGTATCAATTTCAAGACGCATGGTATCGCCTTCTTTACCCCACGTTGAGCGTGTTTGAAAGGTTGTCCCGTTGTTCATGACCACATTAATGGTATGATACTTTGGGTGAATATCTTTTTTCATGATTTTATAATCTCCAATTTTAAAATTTTTATACCCAAAGATTTAATCGGTTGCAAGGGAATTAAAATATTTCTAGGTAAAGTGACTTGAAATAAACCTCAAAAAGTTTAAAATTATGGTCTTATTCATATACACAATAAATAATATTTTTCATATGACTGAGATCAAATAAAATTCAAAAAAGGAAGAATGAAAATGAATTCAGATACGCTTAAAGGAAAATGGGAAGTTCTTAAAGGACGCGTTAAAGAAATTTATGGTGATCTCACAGATTCTGATGAACATAAAGTATCCGGTGCTTATCAAGAAGCCATGGGACATTTGCAACAAAAGTATGGTGAAACCCAAGAATCAGTTGAATCTAAATTGATGAAACTTTTAGACAAACAAGCGGATCGTAAAGATCATTATGAAGGTGATCACAGAGATCATATCGCACCACAAACTGATGTTATAAATCCTAAAGAAATTAATGACCCAAAAGACATTCGCAGCTCTGATCCCTATAAAGCAGATCATTCAATCGATGGTTTGAACCCAAATAAAAAATAAATTTTATTTGATAGAAACAATTTAAATAGGCATCTAATTTGGGTGCCTATTTTTTCAAGAAATACATAATTTTCTGATTTTTATTTAGCTAAAGGTAATAATTTATTTCCATAAATATTATCTGCAAAAAATTGATACGTTTTCAGAAATTCTTGATGAATATCTTTAATTTTATTAATCATATCTGGATTATTAATTTGATTTCTTTCCTTATTTTGCCTAAAATTATAAATTTCATAAACTTTATTGACGTCCACTTTGGCAATATAAGGATCATATACAAAAACAAGATAACCATCCCAATCAGGTAAAATCATACCTCTTTGAGGAAGATTTTTTTGAAAAGCGGATGTCCCAAATGTTGTATAATTACCATCTATATTTAAAATATCTAAAATAGTTGGCCCTATATCACATTGAAAAGTAGGTTTGTTAATTTCTCCTGCAGATATAATACCCGGTGCATAAACAAGAGCAGGAATATGATACTTATCATATAAGGAATAATGATTTCGTCCTGCTGTATGATCTGAAATTAAAATAAAAATAGTATTTTTATAAGTTGGATGCTTTTTTATACGATCAAAAAATTTTCTTAGGGTTTGATCTGCATATTTAAGGCTATAATAATATCTTTCTTCTTTGGAAATTTTGTCTTTAGGTTTGAATCCATCTTTTATCGGATAATTATAATGAGAGCTTCCAGTATGAGTTATTAAAAAATATGGCTCTGTCATGGATATCATCTTGTTATAAAGTTTTTCATATGTAAATTCATCATGAACATATTTTTCGCCATGTTTCCAATGGTTAAGCGATTTTGCACATTCTACGTCGTTTGAATGAATCTTATTATCAAGCATATCCCGATGAAAACTCAGATTTTCATCAAATAAATTAGATACTTGTTCAATTCCAGCTGTAATAAAAGGAAATGTAT
>JBPBPI010000007.1:0-2515 GCA_050954885.1 Janthinobacterium lividum
AGACTAATTGTACATTGCACCAGCTTGCTGATCCAAACCCAAAAACCATAACTCCCAAGTACAAAACCCAACAAATTTGGTGAAATCAAACTCGCAAACCAGTCAACCCCTCCGTCAAATGATCGTATGCCGGATCATACAGGCTGAACTCAACTCGCTCGCACACAAGAAGCTCGGCCTCAATCTCCGCATCCGACAAGATGCCGCTGCAATCGTCTGTGGTGATGCATGCATACAGAAGGGAGAGCTTTATCTTGCCGTCCACAATCTCTACCTCCACAGCGCTGGCAACGTTGATTGTGTAGACTGTCTCGTGATCCTCCTCGGGCACTTTCAGTCTCCTGTCGATGAGGTGTCTGACGGTCTGGAAGCTCTTGAGTGTATCATTGGCGAAGATGGTACCAGACTCGAACACTCTCGTGCCATCAGTAACAGCTGGATTGCTGCAAGATATGACCTCCCACACAAGCTCGACGGGCATATCAGCTGTACCATCGAAGGTCTCTTTGCGCCAGATGAGATGTGGTCGGCGTTGTCCCTATATCGAGTCAGTCAGCAACCATCGCCAAGAAACGCAACATCAGCACTCACTGCTATCATGACCCAACGAGCACGCTCCTTCACAAAGATCTCGCCACTGGTAGACTGCAGATAACATCGGCTCATATCCGGCTGTGGAGGCGTGTCTTGGATTGTAGCATCAGGATGTCGCTGTGGGTCCCACTTCTCATCGACCACTACAGCTAGTGTGAGGTTGCGCTGAGGTGGCTGGATTGGCGACGTTCGAGGATTGTTCTGCAGCGCGCCAACAACGGTCGCGCATGTACTGTTCCCGAGTCACGTCAGTATCTGTCGCGAGAAGACTCGCGAGCTCCTAGAAGCTATTCGTAAACTTACATGCGATCATTGGTATGGATGACCTCGATACCCATTGGTTCAAATCTGTTATCGACGGCGTCCTTGAAATATGGGTTGACAGATGCGGCGCCGGCGAAGACGATTGTCTACAAGGGCATCAGCCTACGGTCTTAACATGAACCAGGTGGACTTACTTTGACTTTCGGCTGGCCAGTCATGCGCTCGCCGATATTAATCACCTCGCCTATCCTGTCGAGAAATCTGCAGAGACCTGGATTGAACATGTTCATGATCATGGCCCTGTGACAGTTAGCTGATGCAGATCCTGAAATATTTGGTGAGCCAAGACCTACTTGTTGAATGGCCACGTCACTTTCTTCTGGTACGGGCCCTCCCAGGTCACACTATAAGTTCTATCCTTTGGGAACCTCCTCTTGCATACGTGCTCGAACCACAACATCGCCATGGTGATCAAGCGTTCTTCGGTCCAACCAAGGATCTTAGCGTCGCCCGCGACGTCCTTCCAGCTTCGTATGTATCTCTCGAAGGCTCGTTGGAAAGTGTCTGCGCCCGCGGACAAGCCTAGATGTGTTAGGAGCTTCACGACGAACGGTCATGTCATACATGGGCGCCAACTTACAAGTAGTGATAAATGGAAAATGTCCTTTGAGAGGTACCTTGTTCGCTAAAGACTGTGGCTGGCTGATTTGTAGGATCTCGATCGTGGGCATGAGTCCACCGAAGTCGATGACAATGAGCAGATCGTTGACCTAGTCTCCTCTGTCAGTAAAGTGATACGCCGAGGTATCCTAATGTACTGACCTTGAGGCCAACATCCTCAATCGCGCGCCGGAATTGGGGGTCTTGGAGATAGGCTAACAGCACACACACACTGCCTCGGTGGCAACACCCGACCCGATCGCTCCGCTGGCTTGCGCTGCCTTCGTGAAGATGGCATTTGCTGATGGGTCGACGAGTGACGGATTGCAGAATGTCACAAAGAAAGGCATCTTGTGCGCAATCTTGCTGAGCTTGTAATACGTACTCGCGGCACAATTTTGCGCGAGCCCGATCAAGATCTTGGTCTGGTCAGAGTACATGTCTCTTACCGTCTTGCCTGACTTTGCAAGCTGCTTCACGATGGTGTTCTTGCTCTCCTCGGTCTCTGGGAGCCTGCACAAGCCAAGTTTTCCATCGAAGATGACTTCGTCTCGAGTTATGTCGCCCTTCGTCAATTTCTGATGCACTGCCATCCCAGTGAATAACTGGCCGTTGGAACCGTAGTAGACACCGGATGGGGACAAGTGTGGCCCGACATCAGGTAAGAAAGTATTGAACATCACAATTACGATAGCTTCCTCGTAGCCCATCACCCGGAAAGCTAATTTGATGTATCTGGACCCGATGTCGATGCCGATCCAGATCCACCATCCGGGTGGTACATCCTCGAGAATCGTCTTGTGGTTGCGCTTCTCGGTCTTTGAGTGATATGGTAAAGTAGATTCCTTCCTCTCGCTCGATCCGGAGACGTTCTTCCTCGGCAGAGGTCCCATGTCTCGCAAAGTGCGAGCGAAACGCTGGACAAGCTTGCGTTAAGGAGCTAGTTCGTCCCACGCGTGAGCGAAGATTCTATGATAGGCAGAAGACAAATAATGGC
>JBPBPI010000008.1:0-2560 GCA_050954885.1 Janthinobacterium lividum
GCAGTTTGCCACCTTTACAGAAAATCTGCTCATCGACTACCGGCACAACCAGGCGTTCTCCCACGCGTGGTCGCTGTGTGTGGAAGAGCACTTCTACCTTGTATTGCCGTGGCTCACGCTGGTGCTGATGCAAAAGCCCGCAGCCTGGAAGGTCTACACGGCCCTGGCGTTTGTGTTCGTCGCGGGTGTGGCTGTGCGAGGTTTTGTCCTTGTCCACGTGCTGCGCCCACTCGGCCCGGCAGCTGACCACTTTGGAACGCACTACATTGAGGCGCTGTACTATCCCACCTACGTGCGTCTGGATGGGCTTTTGGCGGGTGTTTCATGCGCCCTGGTCCGTACCTTCCGGCCAGGGTGGTGGGCTGTTCTGCGCCAGCACGGCCATAGTTCGGCAGCCGGGGGAGCCGCTGTCCTTGCGATCGCAGGCTGGTGCTCACTGACGCGGTTCACGTCGGTGACTGGAAGAGCCGTGATTGCTGATCTGTTCGGGTATCCGCTGCTTGGTCTTGGTTTCGCCCTGCTGACCGCCTCGGCACTGAGCGAAAACGGCTGGCTGGCTAGAGTACGGGTGCCAGGAGCTCGCCTGTTTGCTACCTTGGCCTTCAGCTTGTACCTCACCCACAAGGCAGCGATACACATCTTTCTCAAGATGTTCCCAAATGCGCCTGATCAGACATACAGCATGCTACCGGTGTACCTTGCCGTTTGTCTTGCGGTAGCAGCCGTCTTGTACTTCGGGGTGGAACGCCCGTTTCTGGTTCTAAGAAATTGGCAGCAACGGGACCGTGTCGCCCCTGGCTCCGTGAGCTCAAAGGTCCGCTTCGATCCCGCGCTGTGATTCATAGAGATTCCGGCGTTACTGGGCGTGAACCTTGGCGGACACCCGTTCAAGCTGATCCAGGTGGTGCACATCGTGTCCAGCAGCAATCTCGACAACGGTCCAAAGAGTGATGTCGCCCAACTCTGGATGGTGCGCAGGCCGCCTCTTCTGCTCCTCACTCAAGGTCTCGATGAGGTTCAGGTTCCAGCGGCGTAAGGTCATCCATGTTGTCCGTGCAGCGTCTACGGTGTAGCCGGGGCCGTCATAGGCCTTTGCCCAGGCATCCTGTTCGAAAGGCTGCATGGTGGGATTGTCGGAGCCGTGAATGGAACGCAAGCGCCATGCCCATGCAACCTCGCAGTCGGCCATGTGGCAAAGAATCTCGCGAATTGACCACTTGTTCGGTGCCGGTTTGTATTCAATCTGCTCCGGCGCCATGGCACCGAGGACACGGCCTAAACGGGCCGGGGTGGCGCGCAACACATCGGCGGGGTCCTGGCCTTCCAGCAGATGCACATACGGGCGGGCGATGGCTTGCTCTTCGCTCATCTCTTGTCTGATGCGTGTTCTGCCGTGCTTGCCGCTTCCTTACCCACCCAGAAGGCAGATTCGTCCCCCTGCATGCCGGCCAAGCCGAGCATGTTCTTGGCCTGCGGCGGCATCATCCTCTCCGCCGGGGGCATCTGTACAGAGGATTCGGCTCAGAAGCGACAATGGAACGAGGCGCGGCGAGCGCGCCCGGCAGGAGAGTGGAAGTGGCAGAACTGGAACGCGTCGTCGGTATTGACCTTGGGACAACGAATTCACTTGTGGCATACATGCAGGGCGATCAGCCGGCAGTAATCCCAGGGGAGGACGGCTCGGCGATCGTGCCCAGTGTGGTGGCGTTCCGCTATGACACCGCCGAAGGCAACGACCACGGCTGGGCGGCAGGCAATGCCGCGCGTGATGTGCTGCTCACGGCGCCAGGCAATGCCGTGTACTCGGTCAAACGGCTGATGGGACGCGATCTGGCCGATGTTGAACCGGAGCTCAAGCTCTTCCCCTTCAAGCTCGCCGAAGGCTTGCAGCCCGGTGAGGTGTTGCGCCTCAACGTGGGCGGGCTCACCCTGACTCCGCCGGAGATCTCCGCGTACGTTCTGCTGCAACTGAAGCGCAACGCCGAACGCTTCTTCGGCGCGCCAATTCGTAAAGCTGTTATCACCGTCCCGGCGTACTTTAACGACGCGCAACGGCAGGCGACCAAGGATGCCGGCCGCATCGCCGGGCTTGAGGTGCTGCGTCTGGTCAACGAGCCGACAGCAGCGGCTCTGGCGTATGGACTCGACAAGTTGCACGGCGGCAAAGATGGCGTGATTGCCGTATACGACTTCGGCGGTGGGACCTTTGACATCTCCATCCTCAAGCTGCACGAAGGAATCTTTGAAGTCATCTCCACTGGCGGCGACACGCACCTGGGTGGCGACGACATCGATAACCTCCTGCTGGCCGTCGCGCTCGCCGACATCAAGGGCGACCTTGGCGTCGACATCAGCGCCCATCCGGAGGTCATCCAGGCGCTTCGCAAAGCAGTGATCGACGCCAAAATCGCCTTGTCGTCCCAGCCCACGGCGCGCATACAGCTGGATTTACCCGACGAAAAACAATACCTGCGCGAAATTTCACGGGAACAGTTCGAAGGGCTGATTGCCAGCGTTATCGAGCGCACCGCCGCCCCGGTACGGCAGGCTCTCAAAGACG
>JBPBPI010000009.1:0-4301 GCA_050954885.1 Janthinobacterium lividum
CCCATTAACGCTTTTGCTCATCTTATTGCTGGGATGATCAATTATCAACTTAGACACGATAAACCTTCTCTACAACCTTAAGCATAACTCGGGTTATTAAAACAGATCATCTTGAAAAATCACACCTTGAACAATTTTTTTCAGATCAGGCATTGGCGCTTCAAGTGTCATCTTATGCCGATAAAGATTTATATGAAAAATTAAGCGATTGGTTTATCAACAACAAACGTGTGGAAAATTATTACCACGAGGTAAGAAAAGACGACAAAGTTGAATACTTACAATACGGCGTTGATCGTGTGGGTGTGGCTTATAACACAACTTATGGCAAAGATAAAAATAGCCTTGAATGGCAACGTTATTATCAAGAATCCATCGAAGGTATCCACAGTTTAAGAGATTTTTGCTATCCTTTTTTGTCACCTATTGATCATCTTCGAGTTGAACTGGATGAGCTATGGTCAAAAAGCTGTCATGTCGCCAATTTCGAAGGCGAGAAAATGTTTGTGGGCATTGGTCGCATTATGGATGCATCGACCTCGGGCATTGCAGAAGAACAGCCTCATTTTGATTCGGTCCCCGATAAATTGGGTCACTTAAAATCACAATTTTCTGCCAATGTTTATTTAAAAATGCCTAGTGAGGGGGGAGAGCTTGAAATATGGGATATGACACCGCTGCCTATTCAAGAAATTGACAATGCAAAGATGGACACCGATTGGCGTCGTCTACTGCCAAAATCTTTTTTGATTAAACCTGCATTAGGAGATTTGGTTTTCATCAATACACGTCGCGCCCATGCCATACGAAAATTTAATGAAGGCAAACGCGTCACTTTACAATGTTTTATTGGCCTTGATCAAAATCAAAGTTTGAACTTATGGAACTAGACTAAAATTGTTTTTCAGATTTGTCCAAGACTTGAGGTCCTTGTGGCGTAATTTTAAGAATAGCCAAAGAACGATCAATTGTTCCATCAGGCTTTAGACGAAATAAACCATCCATGCCCCAAAATCCTTGAGGTTGTGTCAATTGATCAACGCTATAGGGATTTTGCAAACCTGTATCACTGAGGGTGGTCGCAAGTGATACAGCATCATAAGCTAGTGTGGCAATCCTTGTAGGTAAGACGCCATAGCTTTCGCGATATTTATTTTCAAAAGAAGATCTTTCCGAAGGATCGATACACGCGTACCAACTGTCCCTCAAGTCGATCATGGCTTGGGTTTCAGGACTATCCCATAAACCAGTGCCCAATAATTTTGCTTTACTAAGATCAAAGCCAAAGGCATGCAAATTGGACAAAAGTAGCTTTAAATCATCGCCCCCTACTGGCAAAAGTAATCCATTGTAAGATTTTTCTTTCAACAAATTTAACTCTTCTTCCAAGTTTTCACCATTTCCTTTGTATAAAACAATTTTTACCAAATGAGTCTCACTCGATTTTTCTAATGCTTTTAATTCTTCTTCCACCAACAAACCATAAGGATTAAGAGGAATCAAAGCTACCAACTGATCGATTCCTTGGGCTTTGGCAAAGGATACAATCCGTTTAACTTGGGCACGTGGTGAGAAACCCATGACATACATCCCCTTGTTTTTCACTTTTTGGTCACTCGAAAAAGCAATAATGGGAATTTTTTTATCAAAAACATATGGTTTAATACTTTGTACTTCATAGGCAAACACAGGTCCCAAAATAAGCTGTGCTTTTTTAGCCAATGCTTCTTGAACAGCTTTAGCAGCCCCTTCAGATGTTCCTTTGGTATCTTGGATGATGAGATTGAAATGATCGTTAGCGTTGTCAAAGAGACTAAGTTCTGCCGCGTTTTTAAGGGATTGCCCTAATTGCGCATGTTCACCGGTCAAAGGAACAAGTAGGGCCACACGTTGCGTCTGCTCTTGCGCGTCAACAGGTTTAATTTTTGGTACGGGTTTAATTTGTTCAAAAGTATTGACGTCAACTTTCCTGGCTTTATCGCCACAGGCTACTATCAACAAAATAATTAAAAATCCAAAAAATTTCATCCACATTTAAACAGTCATTCTTTCTAAAAATTATTTTTTTATATTAAGATACTTAAAAGTGATAGAGAATACAAATTATCGTATTTAGAAAAAAATGTGCCAAAAAAATCAAACTTGTTGCATAATATGATCAAATTAATTTTTTAGACTCTAGAATAAATAATAAACAAAAAATCTTTTGAGGTTGTGAATGGACGATGATGCGATCAAAATTTCCAAAGCAGATTTAAATTTTTTAAAAAATTTTCAGGAAAGTGCCCATTATCTTTTTGGTGCACGAGGATCTCAAGATGGCATTTGGGATTGGAACTTGACCGAAAATAATATCTATTTTTCGGCTCGTTGGAAAAAAATTATTGGTTATGAAGATGAAGAAATTGGCCAAGATCCTAATGAGTGGTTCAAGCGGGTGCATCCCGACGATCTACCACATTTAAATCAAGCAATTGATCTGCATTTTACCGGTGTCGAGCCTTTTTTATCTCATGAAATTCGGATGATACACAAAACCAGTGATTTTTGTTGGGTTTTGGTCAGAGGACAAGCTTTATTTGATACAAAAGGTCAAGCCATACGATTTTCAGGCACAATGACCGATTTGACCGTCCAAAAAAATCGTGAAGAGCGATTGATCCGAAATGCTTTTTACGATTCTTTAACGGGCCTTTCCAATCGTGGGTTATTTTTAGATCGTCTTCATCAAGCTTTGCTAAGGCGACGTGAAGAAAATACCGATCAAATCGCTATTTTTTTTGTTGATATCGATTATTTTAAAGAAATTAATGATAAATTTGGCCATCATGCGGGAGATGAATTATTAAAAGGTGTGGCCAAACGTCTTGAAACCATTTGCCGAACCGAAGATACGCTGTGTCGTTATGGCGGTGATGAATTTACAATTTTAATTCAGCATATTGGATCCCTTGAAGAAGTTGAAAAACTTGCACAACGCGTTCTTAAAAATGCTAAAGTTCCCTTTAAATTGGGTAAAAACGAGGTTAATGTCACGATAAGTATGGGTATTGCCATATCAGATCACTCTCATAGTCGTCCGGAAGATATACTTCAAGATGGTGATTTTGCCCTGTATCAAGCCAAAGCCGCAGGTCGCAATCAATATAAAATTTTTGATGACAGTATGCGTCGTATTATGATCAATCAAGATAAATTAGAATCTTCTCTAGAAATTGCCCTAGATCAACATCAAATCATCATGCACTATCAACCCATTGTTGATTTAAGGACAGGTTTAATCACTGGCTTTGAATCTCTCATGCGATGGTATCACCCGATACATGGTTTGATTTTACCAGATACTTTTTTGCCGATTGCTGAAAATCATGAACTTATCACTTGGCTAGGTGATTATGGCATCCTTGAGGCCTGTAAAAATTTAAAAACATTACAAAAAGAGCTTAGCCATGGCTCTGATTGGTTTGTCTCCATTAATATATCAGCCTATCAGCTTAATTCTCCTCAATTTATAAAAAATATAAGAGCGATGTTAAAAAAGGCTCAATTAAATTCTTCTGCTTTAAGACTTGAATTTACGGAATCTGCTTTGTCTCAAAATCCAAATAAATCTCTTGAGACAATTGAAGCTTTGCGTCAGTTTAATATTATGAGCGATTTGGATAATTTTGGACAAGGTGCTAGTTCTTTTAAAATTCTTATAAATTATCCTTTCAAAACAATAAAAGTAGATCGAAATTTGGTTTTTTCTGGCACCAAAGATTCTATAAAAGTTGAAAAGATTTTTAATAGTCTTAAAGATCTTAGCAAATCTCTTGATTTTGATATTGTTATTCAAGGAATTGAAACAAAAGAGCAATATCAGAAAGTCAAAGATATGGGATTTACCCATGGTCAAGGGTTCTATTTTACAAAACCTTTGCCTTTTGATGATTTAAAAACATTAATTACCACAAATCCTGTTTGGTCATAATTTATTCAATCAAATTTTTAAATATATTTGATTGAAGTTTAAAACATTTGAATAAAAATTCAGCATATTTTTTTAAAAAATTTACAAGGCTTAAGGCAAATTTTCTTTTTAAGAAAATATAATATTGAAAAATAAAAAATTTATTTAGCAAAAAACCTATAGAACACAACGATTTTCAACTATTACTTATTTTTTTATAATAAAAAAATTTAATTGATAGTTTTATATATACCCGAGTTATGTTTAAGAGGCGTGTAAAAAAGTTTAAAGTATTGAAAACATTGGAGTATCATTTTGGGTATTAAATCTCAAAAAGGATACCCCAACG
>JBPBPI010000010.1:0-2657 GCA_050954885.1 Janthinobacterium lividum
TCGCAAAGAAGGGCAATGTTGACGCCCTCCGCAACAGCCTCACTACCAAGTATGAGAAACAGATTGCAGACCGCGACGCACAGTTGCGCGCGATCACTGTTGACGGCGCTATTTCGGCAGCTATCGCAAAGGGCAATGTCATGCCCAACATGATCGATGTCCTCACTGCCTATTACAAGAATCAGGCAGACTTCAAAGATGGTCGAGCGACGATTAACGGCGAAGACATTCACGACTTCGTTGGATCACATCTCGCGTCCGATGCTGGTGGGGCATTCGTGCGCGCGCCTGCGAATTCTGGCGGTGGTGCAGCCGGATCGACCGCCAAGGCTGGTGCATGGACCAAGGCTCCGGAGGCTGCCGACGAATATAATCGCTTTATGGCGTTGACGGCAGAAAACCCCGGAGAGGCGAAGACGCTGGCACAGTCTTGGGGCCGTCCTGAATTGATGCCGTGAACCGCGCAAATCGAACCCAAGAATAAATAACCGTGGAGCGCAAAACAATGCGCTCCACGATCCTCCAAGCGACGGGTCGTCTGATCATTCCTTTGGAGGAAACCTTTAATGAGTACCCAGACCCGCATTGCCGACCTTGTCGCAAGCCCCATCGCGCTCGCCAACATCGTCTCGAAGACCTACAAGGCTCACAACACTCTCACCGCTTCCGGCGTTGCCGTGACCGGTCCCGAAGTCGATCTTCTCCTCGCCGGTGGATCGCAGATTCAGGGCCTCAATGTAATCAACCGCGTTGATGCCACCCAGTATAACGTCTCGACTGATGACTACGATCAGAAGGGCGCAGTCGGCAAGATCGGCGCACACCCCTATACGGCTCTCCGGATGGACTTGAACTGGGGCTGGTGCTATACTGACCTCGTTCGCATGATCACCAAGTATGACGTGCGCGCTGGCCTGACTTCGGCCATCCCGCTTTTCTGGAACGATCTCGGCGAGAATCTTGCCGTTTCCGCGATGAAGGGCGTCATTGCCGCAGAAGCCGATCTCACCATCGGTGATGGCACCGAAGCATTCTCGACCGATCTTCTGATCGACGCGGCTGCATCTGGTGGCCTCAACAGCCGCTCTTTCAAGAATGTCTTCGTTTCCCCGAAGACCCTTGCGAAGATGCAGAAGGCGAACATCAACGCTTATGTCCCGGCTTCGCAGACCGATCTCGGTTTCGCCAGCTATGCAGGCTTCAACCTGTTCGTGACCAACGCGTTCGGCGATGACACGACCGTGATGGCCGCAGACGGCGCACTCGCGTTCGCAACCGGCCTCGTCCCCGGCGAGATCGGCGCTGAAATCCAGCGCGATGCGTCGGCTGGCAACGGTGGCGGTGGCGAAATCCTGCGCGTTCGCAACTCGGTTGTGATCGCTCCGCAGGGTGCCTCCTATAAGGGTCCGGCAGGCCCCACGATGGCGCAGCTTGCAACCGCAGCCAACTGGTCGCTGGTCGCTCTGCCGGAAGACATTGGCTTCCGCGCTATCCACCACTCGGTCTAATCGGTCCTCCGATTGATCAGCAAAGAGCCTCGGCAGAAATGCCGGGGTTTTTTGTAGCCCCGATAAATAGAAGATGCTGATCAAGACCGCCCCATACTCCGCTGGCGATAGCTATGCGTCTCTCGCGACGGCGGATGCCTTTCACGCTCTCCGCTACACCGCCGCATGGACCGCCGTTGGTGATGACGATCAGCGCTCCGCAGCCCTCGTGCTTGCCTCTGACTACATCGCTGCCAACTACCGTCTGATCGACGACGTGTCGGTGCTGCCAATCATCGCCGCAGCCGCGATGACGCTTGCCCCCGCATATCTTGCTGGAGGATCGATCGCAGAGACGGACAATCGCGCAATCATCGAGCAGACGGTGATCGGCCCGGTCGGATTGCAGAAGACCACCAAATGGTCCCCGACCGCTGGCGTCTCCGATCCCTATCCGCTCATCACCGCGATCCTCTCACCGGCTATCGTGCCCACCAGCGGCTTCACCATCATTCCGTTGGTGCGTTGATGAGCACCTTCTATTCCGATCTCGACGCGGGCATCGCTGATATCGTGACCGAGATGTTCGGGACCGCGACGCTCACAACTATCGGCAGCACCTACGCTCCGCGCACGGATAAAAAGACCGAAACCCAAACCGCCCGCCAGATAGCCGCAATTCGGGTTGAAGAGGAGACCACGGACGCAAACGGCGTGCTGGTCACTACAACCGTCGCCTATACGCGTGAGGCTCCCGGAGATGGCGATAAGATAACCATCGGAACCATCACGAATGTTGTCCGCAGCGTGTCCCCCATTGATCCGGCTGGCACCGGCGCATTGCTCTACAAAGCGGTGTTGTCGTGAGCGGGATCACCTTCGATCTTTCGGGCTTCGACATAGCGGGCTGTCAACAACTGGTCGAACAAGACCTGTATAATGTTGTGAATAAGATCGGCTTGGACGCGCACGCAAATATTGTAAGGGGCTGTCCAGTCGATACGGGCCGCGCCCGCCAGTCGATCACATATACCGCACCCACCACGCCTTACAGCGGAGCGAGCATCGATAGTAATCTGGTCTACATGCCAGCCCTTGAAAACGGGCATTCCCAGCAAGCTCCACTCGGTTTCTGGCGTCAAGGATTAGAGGCGGCGGCGCGTCCGTTTG
>JBPBPI010000011.1:0-18871 GCA_050954885.1 Janthinobacterium lividum
AAGACTCAGAAAGGACAGAGCCACCCCTTTAAACTTCTTACACAACCTAGATCATAATCTTGCCATTATGTAAAAACATAAACTCATTCAGCTATAGTGGTATTAATATTTTAACTGTTTTAAAACCTGATATTGTCAAATTAGATATTGAGATGATTCGCGATGTTGACCGTGATAACAGTAAAGCGATGTTTGTTCAAAAGATTATTGAGGCTTGTCATAGTTTAAATGCAAAAGTTTTAGCCGAAGGCATTGAAACAGCAAATGTTGCTCAATGGTGTTTACAAAACAAGGTAGATTACTATCAAGGATTTTATTTCAGTCGACCCGTTGAGATAGATCATTTAAAGACAAAAGGTGTTGCTTAGGTTTTGTGAAGGTTTTTTGGAAAGATAGATTTTGAGATATTTTTTAAGTGAAAATTTTCTAAATTTTGAAGGAATAGTTATTCATATTTCAAAAAAATTAGAAAAATTTGTAGCTCAAAAATAGCCAAAAGATTCTTTTTTAAGAAATCTTCACAGAAACTAGTATATAAAAGCATTAAACATTAAATTTAAAGTGAAAGATGTCGCCGTCTTGAACCACATAATCACGACCTTCTTGACGCATTTTACCTGCAATTTTTGCACCCTGCTCACCTTGATATTCCACATAAGTTTCATAAGACATAGTATCTGCGCAAATAAATCCGCGTTCAAAATCAGTATGGATTTCACCAGCAGCTTGAGGTGCTTTGGCCCCTTGAAATGTGGTCCAGGCCCGTGCTTCTTTAGGACCCACAGTGAAGAAAGTTAAGAGATCGAGCAGACGGTAGCCTTCGCGAATAATTTGTGCAAGTCCCGTTTCAGACAAACCTAAGCTTGATAAAAATTCTTGTTTATCACCTTCAGATGACAAAGTAGAAATTTCGGCTTCAATCGCTGCTGAAATCACCACATGACGTGCCCCCTCTTTGGCGGCAAATTCAGCCACCTTTTGTGACCACTCATTGCCTGTGGCAGCTTCATCTTCTTGAACATTACAAACATAAAGGATAGGTTTACTGGTAAGCAATTGAAGTTGCTTAAACAAGGGCTGCTCTTCTTCAGAAATTTTTGCGTGTCGTGCTGGCTGTCCTGCATGTAACACGGGCAATACTTTTTTCAAAATATCGAAAAGAGCCGCTGATTCTTTATCACCCCCCTTGGCTTTTTTAGCCAAGTTTGTCTCACGGCGTTCAAGACTTTCTAGATCCGCCAACATCAATTCGGTCGAGATAATTTCTGCGTCCCTTAAGGGGTCAACTTTTCCTTCAACATGGGTGATATTGTCATCTTCAAAACACCTGACAACATGAACGATGGCATCAACGCTTCGAATGTGACCCAAAAATTGATTGCCCAAACCCTCGCCTTGACTGGCACCTCGGACCAAACCTGCAATATCAACGAATTCTAGAAGAGTACCAATAATTTTGGCAGATCCCCCGATACGGGCGATTGTATCCAATCTTGTATCAGGCACTGAAACTTTGCCCACGTTTGGTTCAATGGTACAAAAAGGATAATTGGCGGCTTCTGCAGCGGCAGTTGCAGTGAGCGCATTAAATAATGTTGATTTTCCGACATTAGGAAGTCCAACAATTCCACATTTAAAGCCCATTTTTTATTCCTTTAATGTAATAATTTAACGATTCAGTAACACGTTGTTTGAAAAAAGAGCCATATTTTTTTGAAGCAACAAAGGTGCTTCGAGGGCTATCTTTTGCAACAATTGAATAAGTTCTTCTTGCTCTGATTTGGGAAAATCTTTTAAAACATAACCGTTTACGGCATCTTTGTGACCGGGATGACCAATGCCGATACGCAGGCGCCAATAATTTTGACCGATATGTACATCCAAACTTTTAAGGCCGTTATGACCGCCTGAGCCACCGCCTTGCTTAAGCTTAATATTCCCCAAAGGCAAATTGAGATCATCATGGATGACAATCATATCTTCAGGAAAAATTTTGTAAAACCGGGCATAACTTTGAGTCGGTACACCCGAACAGTTAATGTATGTCATAGGCTTTAAAAGTGTCACCGGTAGTGAATTTATGGTGCCGCTCGTGACCAAAGAATCACCTTTTCGTTTGAAAGGATCAAACTCAAAATGATCTTGTAGTACATCGACCACCATAAAACCAACATTGTGACGGTTCAAAGCATAGCTGGGGCCTGGATTACCAAGTCCAACCAGCAGCATTATTTAACACAATCGAGTTGCATAAATTCAACAAACTTCTTTATTTTTTAGAAGTTGGTGCACTTGGTGCGGCTTCTGCCTCAGCCTCTACCGCTGTTTCTTCTTCAGCAGGTTTAGGCACCACAATAGTTGCCAAAATATTATCGCGTTCAGCATGCGTAATGATGACACCTTCAGGAAGCGTCAATTCGTCTGTATGAATTGTGGTTCCAATTTCTTTGTCGGTTAAATCAATGGTAAAATGTTCTGGAATATTATGACTTGAACAAGTGACTTCCAACGCATGAATCACTGTATTCAATAAACCACCTTGTTTGATACCAGGACATTTGTTTTCATTAATGTATTGAATCGGAATCGCCAAATGAATTTTGGAATCCTTGCTGACGCGCCAAAAATCAATATGCATGGGGGCATCTGTGACCGGATGGAATTGAATGTGACGTGCCAAAGCTTGCTCTTTTTTACCATGAAGGTCTAATTCAAAAATGGTTGTATAAAATCCGCTTTGGTTTAGACCTTTTAAGATATCACGTGGATCCACGGACAATGCGATGTTTTCGCCCTCGCCACCATATAAAATGCCGGGAACAAGTCCTGTGCGTCTTAAAGCGCGTGCTGGTCCGCCACCGGTTGTTTCACGAGGCTGTACGTTAAAATTTTCAAAAGTTGACATGGTAGACTCCTTAACATGTGTTCAATATAGTTTAAATTTTGATCTATGTGACTATTTACACGCTTTTCATTTGATTCTGCAAGTTCTTTCGATTATTCAAACAAAACAGAAACCGATTTTTCTTCATAAATGCGTTTGATGGCATCGGCCAAAAGGGGCGCAATTGATAAAGTTTGTATTTTAAAGCATTTTTTTACGTCTTCGTTAGTCTCGATGCTATCGGTGATAACAAAATGTTCAAGGGGTGAATTGTTAATTTTATCAAGAGCAGGACTTGATAAAACGCCATGGGTGACATAAGCATGGACGGATGCAGCACCCTCAGACATCAAAGCAACCGCCGCATTACATAATGTGCCAGCTGTATCGACAATATCATCCACCAAAATAAGTTGACGACCTTTAACATCGCCAATTACATTGATGACCTCAGAGACACCTGCCCGCTCCCGCCTTTTGTCGATGATTGCCAAATCACATCCAATACGCTGGGCAATGGCCCGTGCCCGTCCAACACCTCCTATATCAGGAGACACAATACTAACGTTGCCTTCACCATATTTTTTTAAAATGTGCGTGCTGAAAACAGGAGATGCAAAAAGATTATCCAAAGGAATGTCAAAAAATCCTTGAATTTGGGCTGAATGCAGATCAAAGGTGAGAACGCGACTGGCACCCGCCACCGTGATTAAATTAGCAGTAAGTTTAGCTGAAATAGGTGACCTGGGGCTGGTTTTGCGATCTTGTCGTGCATAGCCATAATAAGGAATGACCGCGGTGATTCGGCGCGCAGATCCACGCTTGAGCGCATCGATCATGATCAATAATTCCATCAAATTGTCATTGGTTGGATAAGACGTTGATTGAATCAAAAATACATCTTCGCCCCGGACATTTTCTAGAATTTCCACATAAATTTCTTTATCAGCAAAACGTTTGATGGTCGCCTTTGTCAGTGGAACATTTAAAAGATGACTCACATCTTGTGCAAGAGAAAGATTGGAATTACCTGCAAGGATTTTCATAATTTAAAGACTTTTTAGCATATTTCAATTTTTTATTTCTGATGCTATTCATTATCAGTCTCGCGACATCCTGTAAATCACCTTATTGCAAAGCCATAGAACACAGATTACACTCTATGACATATTGTTAAATTAATTGGGAAAAAAATGTTCATGTCAAAAAAGTATCGTTATTTCAAATCCAAAATCTGTTTTATTATAAGTTTTATTTTTTTAACCGGATGTGGTGACAACGCTTCTAAATCCGATAAATCTTCAACATTGATTTTGGGAACATCGGCTGATTGCCAGCCTTTTGAATATCATGATACCTCTCACGGCCGCGATGAAATTGTCGGAATGGATATCGATTTGGCTCGGGCACTGGCAAAAGAATTGGGCATGATATTAGAAATCCAAGATATTGATTTTGCAGGGCTAATTCCATCTCTTCAAAGCAATCGAACAGATTTTGTGATGGCCCTTATGACACCCACGGAAGAGCGTGCCAAAAGTGTCTCTTTTTCTGACATTTATTTTGTTAATCGAATTGCCATTATCACAGCCAAAGGCAAACGTATCGATCAAGAAAGTCAACTAGCGGGTAAGAAAATTGGCGCACAGTTAGGCTCAACCAACGAAGCTTTGGGTAAAGACCTTGCAAAAAAGATCAAAGGATTGGAAATATTTAGCCTCAATAAATTAAATGAACTTATTCAAGAAGTCAGGTCAAATCGAATTGATGGTGTTTTAACAGAAGAAATCAACGCCAAAGCCTATGTTGAAGCCAATGACGATCTGAATTATGAACTTGTAAAAGAATTAGAGACGCGCTTTGCAATCGTATTTCCAAAAGATTCTCCTTGGATTGAAAAATTTAATGTTGCTTTGAAAAAATTAAAAGCAGACGGCACCCTTGAAAAAATTATTCATCACTGGGTTAAAGAGAAAAAATAATAAATATATAAAAAATAGAAAATGGCGCCCTTATGAAGATTGATCTACTTCAAATAACATCATTTTTGCCTTTTATTGCTGAGGGCATTTTTGTCACACTAAAATACACAATTATCTCGATTTTTTTTGGATCGATTTGGGGTGTTTCTTTGGGACTGATGAAGGTGTCTCATCAACGATTCCTTGAAGTGTTTGCAGGTATTTATACCTCAATATTTCGGGGCACCCCTCTTTTGGTTCAATTGATGTTTATTTATCACGCAAGTCCGCAACTCACAGGTTATAAAATTTCAGCCTTTGAAGCCGGCGTTTTAACTTTTTGTTTAAATTCTGGGGCTTATGTATCTGAAATTATTCGATCAGGTATTTTGTCGGTTGATCGTGGTCAATTTGAGGCTGCTTCATCTTTGGGAATTAGTTATTTTTCGATGATGAAAGATATCATCCTGCCTCAAGCTCTTCGCAATGTTCTGCCCGCTCTCATCAATGAAATGATTACTTTATTGAAAGAATCATCTTTGGTATCTGTGATTGGAGAAATGGATTTATTGAGACGCGCTAACGTAGTCTCTGCGGAAAAATATATCTATTTTGAACCGTTACTGGTCATTGCTATTATTTATTATTTAATGGTGATGACTCTGTCATCGCTTATGAATTTGGTTGAAAAAAGGTTACGTCGCAGTGATTGAAATTAAAAATCTTAGTAAATCTTATCATAATCTACAGGTGTTGAAAAACATCAATGCTCAAGTTGCTGAAGGTGAAGTTGTGTCAATTTTGGGTCCTTCCGGATCTGGAAAATCGACTCTTTTGCGTTGCTTGAATCTTTTGGATCGTCCAACTTCAGGTAGTGTGGTGATCAATGGTCAAGACATTATGGATTCTTCTTGTGATATTCGATTAATTCGACAAAAAGTCTGTATGGTATTTCAGCATTTTCATTTGTTTCCCCATATGACTGTTTTAGAAAATTTGACCTATGCACCCATCAACGTTTTAAAGCTTGACCAAGATCAAGCACAATTGAAAGCCGAAGAATTACTAGATCGAGTAGGACTCATTGAAAAAGCAAACATTTATCCCAATAAACTTTCGGGTGGTCAAAAACAGCGGGTTGCGATTGCTCGAACTTTGGCGATGAATCCTAAAGTTATTTTGTTTGATGAACCAACGTCTGCCCTTGATCCAGAAATGGTGAAAGAAGTTTTGGCAGTCATCAAAGATTTAACGGTCCGTCATACCATGACATTGGTCATTGTCACCCACGAAATGAATTTTGCTCGAGACGTGTCAGACACAATTTGGTTTTTGGATGAGGGTGAATTGGTCGAGAGCACCAATCCTAAAGAATTTTTTAACAATCCTCAGACCGCGCGTGCTAAAAAGTTTTTAGACATGGTTCTATAAATAAATTTTTATGATGAATTAATTTAAAAGATAAAATTATAGGAAGCATTTGATTGATGTGGCGGGAGTGACGGGACTCGAACCCGCGACCTCCAGCGTGACAGGCCGGCACTCTAACCAACTGAGCTACACCCCCACATCAATAAGATTCTAACTACCTTTCTCTGAGACAAGAGTCAAGAGGTTCGTGAAAAAAAATATTAATATTTCTATAAAATCTTTCGTTGACGCCATGAGGTAACCGCGGCATTGTAATTTTTTAAAATGACATGAAGGCTTTATCCAAAATGCTAAAGATTTCTCAAAACATAAATGAAATTCAAAGGTTAAATTTTTTGGAGATGGCCACAGCTTTACGCGTTCTGTCGATGGACAGTGTTGAAAAAGCCAAATCAGGCCATCCTGGTATGCCGATGGGTATGGCGGATGTTGCCGTTGTTCTTTATAGCTCTTTTTTGAAATTTTCGGCTCAAAATCCTGAATGGTCAAATCGAGATCGCTTTATTTTATCGGCAGGACATGGCTCAATTTTACTCTATGCGTTGAATTATCTAACCGGATATGCCGGCATGACTTTAAATGAACTGCAAAATTTTCGTCAATTAAATAGCCATACTGCAGGTCACCCCGAAGTCAATCATGCTTTAGGGATTGAGACCACCACAGGGCCTTTGGGTCAAGGATTAGGTAATGCTGTAGGCATGGCTTTGGCAGAGCAGCGCCTGCGCACCGAATTTGGTCAAGATCTGATCAATCATCGTACCTATGCAATTGCTGGTGATGGCTGTCTTATGGAAGGCATTTCTCATGAAGTGATGTCACTGGCCGGTCATTTAAAACTAGCCAATTTGACAGTGCTTTTTGATGATAATCAAATCAGTATTGATGGCCCCACCAATCTTGCAGTTTCCGATGATCAATTGATGCGTTTTGAGTCCTATGGTTGGCACACTTGTCGAATTGATGGTCATAATTATCAAGAAATTGAACAAGCTTTACAAGCGGCTCAAGATCATACAGATCGCCCCAGTTTTATTGCTTGTCGAACCCGTATTGGTCAAGGCTCTCCCAATCGCGGCGGGACATCTGCCATTCATGGATCTGCCTTAGGTGCTGACGAAATCAAAGCAACTCGTGACTTTTTAAAGTGGCCCCATGCCCCTTTTGACATTCCAGAATCAATTTTGAATCAGTGGCGTCAGGTAGGCCAGCAACATCAAGATCTGTATCAAGCTTATGATGAAAATCTTTCAAAATCCCCGCAGAAAAATGAGTTTGAACGACGATTAAAAGGTGATTTAAAATCTGGCTGGCAAGAAGTTTTAAACAATTATCGAAAAAAGGTGTGGCAAGAAAAGCCAAAAACAGCTACTCGTCAATCTTCTGGTGACACTTTAGATATTTTAACGGACTGCCTACCAGAACTCTGGGGGGGATCAGCTGATCTAACAGGATCGAACAACACCAAAAGTAAAAGAATGCGTGCCTACAGTTCTGAAGACCTTGAGGGACATTATCTTCATTATGGTGTTCGTGAACACGGCATGGCTGCTATCATGAATGGTATTGCATTACATGGCGGCTACATACCTTATGGCGGCACTTTCTTAGTCTTCAGCGATTATTGTAGGCCGGCCATTCGTCTTTCGGCCCTTATGCATCAGCGTGTGATCTATGTCCTTACCCACGATTCAATTGGTTTGGGCGAAGATGGTCCCACGCACCAACCCGTTGAACATTTGGCGGCGTTACGTGCCATTCCCAATCTCAATGTTTTTCGCCCCTGTGATGCCATTGAGGTGATTGAGTGTTGGCAGCTGGCTCTTGAAAATTCAACCACGCCTTCCGTATTGGCACTGACGCGTCAGAATTTACCAACCTTAAGAGAATCAGAGCTTACTGAAAATTTATCTGCTCGAGGTGGATATATTTTAAAACCGGCTGTGGGTGATCATCGTGTTACATTACTGGCAACCGGTTCAGAAGTTGAGATTATGTGCCAGTCCCGCGATCAATTACAATCTCAGGGCATCAGTACCTCTGTGGTCTCGCTTCCTTGTATGCGATTGTTTGATCAGCAATCCCAGGAATACCGACAAGACGTATTGAAAGAATCAACGATACGCATTGCTTGTGAGGCAGCTATTTCTCAGGGCTGGGACCGATACATTGGATCCCCAGAAAATTTTGTGGGTATGACAGGGTTTGGCGCATCCGCTCCTTATCAAGATTTGTACCAACATTTCAATATTACATCTGAGGCTGTTGTCGCCAAAGTGATGCAAAAAATTTAATAACGAAAGGTAAATATAACATGACATTAAAAGTTGCCATCAATGGCTTTGGCCGCATTGGCCGTTTGGTTTTACGAGCCATCATTGAACAAAAACGTTCAGACCTTCAAGTAGTTGCCATCAACGATTTGGGTAAAATTGACACCAATGCTTACCTTTTGCGCTATGACTCTGTTCACGGCCCTGCCCCTTTTGAGATTAAAACTCAGGGACAAATGTTACAAATTGAAGGCCATTCAATTCAAGTCTTGGCCGAGCCTAATCCTGAAAAGCTTGCTTGGAAAGATTTAGGTGTTGATTTAGTGATGGAATGTTCAGGACGCTTTACCTCACGCGAAGCTGCTGCCAAGCATTTGACAGCAGGTGCCAAACGCGTTTTGATCTCAGCACCTGCCGATCAAGTTGATCACACTGTGGTCTATGGTGTGAATCATGAGACCTTAACGGCAGATCATATTGTGGTGTCCAATGCCTCTTGTACCACCAATTGTTTGGCTCCTGTTGCCTCTGTACTACAAAAAACAATTGGTATTGAACACGGTTACATGACCACAATTCATGCCTATACTGGCGATCAAAGTTTGGTTGACACCTATCACAGCGATCCACGACGCGCACGCAGCGCACCTTTATCTATGATTCCCACATCAACCGGTGCGGCCCGTGCTGTTGGTTTGGTGTTGCCTGAACTGAAAGGCAAGTTGGATGGCACCGCTATTCGTGTGCCCACACCCAATGTGTCATTAATTGATTTTAAATTTGTGTCTCAAAAAACCACATCAAAAGAAGAAATTAATCAAGCTATGTCAGCGGCTGCATCAAGCCATCTAAAAGGCGTTTTGGGCGTGGTTGATGAACCCTTGGTATCGTGTGATTTTAACCACAATCCTTTAAGTTCTGTGTTTGATTTGTCACAAACTCAAGTGATTGATGGTAAATTCTGCCGTATTTTATCTTGGTACGATAACGAATGGGGTTTTTCCAACCGCATGACCGACACAGCTTTAAAAATGGCAAGTTTTCTTTAAGTTATAAATATAAAGTACGTTTTGAAAGTCTCAAGGCGTACTTTATTGAGTTGTCGCATCCTGATGTTTTTTACTACTTTTATAAGATGGCTTATTATCTATAGTAACTTTACCGCCTATTAAGCAATTTTTTCTGACACGTTTTTCTACTTTGTTAATATGGATTGAGCCTTTACCATAACATGTTAAATTTGCATATTTTGCTTGACCTAAAAAACAAAATTCTAACAATTCAATTCTTTTTTCTGTCGGATAATGACAGATATTAACATTTAAATTTCTTACATTCCCTTGCTTGATATTCATTGTTCTTATCAAAGATGTAAGCTTCTCTTCTTCATCATAATTTCGTGTATTCATCGAAAAGTATGCTGTATCCACATTGATATTTTTAATACTGATATCATTGTCACCAAATATATGACTTTGAAATGATTTTCCTGAAACATCTTTTACACAGCATGTACTTCCACCTGATAAAATAATGGAACCTCCTGCTTTTAATTGATCAACTTTCAGCTCTGCTTCCATTCCATAAATGTGTGCATTTAAGTAAGCATTCAACTGTTTGATATGAACCATATAAGCCGAGACAATGCTGAGTTTACATTTCTTAGGTGCTGTAATTTTAAACAAAGGCATAAGTTCATTATTTTCCAAACCTCGTCTATCTCTTAATCTAATTGATGATAAAATTTCTGTCTCTCTTCTTAAATCTTTAGACTTTATGACAAGAACATTTTTTCGCATTTTAAACGAATAATCTTCTTTAAAATAATTACCTTTAAAAAAATCTTGTATATTACCTTCTGCTTTAATAATTACTTTTTGATCTGGATCTTCTCGTACATCAAAAAAAATATTTCCACATATATTGTTAATAGAAATCTTAGTTACACCTGAAAAAATCCTTTGGGTATGAGTATTTAATTTTTCACCATCATCTGATGCTATAACTGGTGTTAAGAAAGTAAAAGCCAATAACGTGAATATTTTTTTAATCATGAAGCTGTTCCCTGTTATATTATTTTTGATATCAAATACTTATAATCTTAAAAACTATAAAGTTTAAGATATTGGTAATTTTATATGATTCTCAATTGCTTTTGCCTCCCTTAAATATTTTGGATTTAAAGTTACTTTATAATGCAAATAAAAAGCTTTAAGATAATTTTTTGATTTTAACTCTTGCATCAACAATGAAAATTTTAATTTTCGTCGATGCCCTGGATCATCATCATCATCCCACCATATATATTTTGCTAATTTGTATTTTGCATAAATATTTTGTTGAAAATTGTCTACACTCATTTGAATCATATTTTCATAATATAAAATTATATCGTCTCTAAACTTTGCTTTTTTTGTGAGGATTGTTTCAAGTTGATCTTTAGATACATCTCCCTTATAGATATGCTCAACCAGACTAAAATAGCGGCATTTAGCTTGATGTGAATTATGATCTTCTAAAATTTCTAAATCTTTCAAAAGATTTAGAAAACTTTCATTAATAACAAAACGAAAATGTTTGTCTTCAAATCCCATATTTGGATAATATAAAATTCTATTTTTAATTTCTTTTATTTCCAAATATCTTTGATCAATATTTTGAAGGATAGATGAAATATCTTGCGTTTTATTTGTTGCAAAGTTTTCAGATTTGTCTAAATTTTTTTTCTTTTTCCAAAGATAATAAAGCATATTTGAATTTTAACTGTTCAACTTCATCTATACCTTCAATATCAGATGCGCAAAGGTTCACAGCACACGATATTGAGATGATGGCACATAAAAACATTATTTTTTGAATCATTAATTGTATATTCCTAATTTTTATTTAAGGTATAACGCAATTTGATCATAAATTGAATTGTTAAAGCATTGAAAAAAGGAATTTTTTAAAAAGAAAATCTCTGATGTAATGTTATATAATATTACATCAGAGATGATTAAGAGAGACTTAGTTGGTCTGAAACTTAAGCAGCTTTTGCTTCAGTTTTACGTTTACGTCCTAATCCGATTTGCATGGCCAAACTACTGCGTTGTTTCGCATAATTTGGGGCAACCATTGGATAATCAGGTGCCAAGTTCCAACGCTCACGATATTGTTCTGGGGTCATGTTGAAAGCAGTCTTCAAATGACGCTTTAACATTTTCAATTTTTTTCCATCTTCCAAACAAACAATATATTCATCATGAATTGACTTCTTTATGGATACAGCAGGTTCAGGACGATCTAAAGTTGCTGAAGGTGCGCCACCCAATTCTGAAAGAGATGTATACACTTGCTTAATCAATTTAGGCAAATCAGCTGTCTCAATTGGATTATTAGATACATATTGAGAGACAATATCCGTGGTCATGCCAATGAGTTCAAGGGACATATTTTCTACCACAGGTCTTGCAAAATTATTATTCATGGTCATTTTATTCCTCTTGTTATCTAGTAAGTAATGAAATTATACTATCTGTTTTAGTATAAATGCAAATGTTTTATTTCATAAATAAGATTTATTTCTTATTTATAGTTATCCATTTTTCCGTTTTTGATTAAATAAAATACTTATATAAATAAAGCAAGTACTTTTTTAAATTAAATCAATTTTTATTAATTCTAAGTTGCAAAAGAACAGCATCAGCAAAATTATTATTGGACAAAAGATAATATTTTGAGCGTTTTCCATAAGATATAAAACCTAAATTTTTGTAAAACATTAACGCAGACGCATTATTTTCATTTACTTCAATGAAAATGTTTTCAATTAGGTGTGTAATACAAAGAACGATCAATTTTTCAATTAAAATTGTGGCAATTCCCTGACGTCTATTTTGTGGATGTGTGGCCAGGGTGTAAATTTCTGCAGTTCCTTGGCATACTTGACCCACAATCAGTCCTTTTATATCTTTGCTGTCTACATCTCTGGCCAAAAATCCAAAGACGTGAACATTTTGCGTCAAGCTTTTAAAAAAATTATCAGACCATGGGTCTTCAAAACATTTTTGGTGAAAACAAGCGATAGACTCTACGTCACTTTTTAACAAAGGCGTGATATTCCATCTCTTTTTAAGACTGTCCATGAATTTCAGGTGCTCGGATATAATAGGGCCTGCAATCATCAAATTTTTCAGGAAAAGATTGATAGGTAAACATGTAATGGGCTAGATCTGAGGCATCGGGCATCCAGTTTTTTATCTCTTTTTTTGCACAATTAAAATAAAGAGCGGCGTCTCCGGTTACATTAAAACTGTTTAATTCTAAAGACGCCATCACCTCTTTTGGTGTTAAAAAATCAGGCGTCCGTTGGCAAACAAGGTCTTTGGAATACGAAGAGACAAAAATTTCTTCTCGCTTGCTCTCGAGTGCTACCAATATATCAGTTGAAAGTCCAAAATATTTTTTATAACTATGGGCTACCCAATTGAAAGAATTAACGGCATAAAGCGGTATTTTAAGCGCATAGGATAGCCCCCGTGCCGCGGCAATACCCAAACGAATACCGGTGAAAGATCCGGGACCTATAGTCACAATAATGGACTCGAGTTGAGCCAGAGATTGAGCAGATTGTTTAAAAAGGTCCTCAATATGTGGAATTAGAGTTGCTGATTCATGGTAAGTCGATACATTTTTAAATTCTGCCAAAATTTTATCTTTATTTACCAAAGCAAGAGATGTTGAAAAATTGGCACAGGCGATGGCAAGAACGAGCATTTTATTGATTTAAATTTTAAAAAGAAATATAATTTTGAATAATGGATTTTTAGATGAAAGTAAATAAAATTTATGTTGGTTCCCATAATTGCACAAAAAAATTTGTTGATTAAATTGGCTTATGCTACTGAAGAAAATTTCACAAACCAAAAAATCTATCAAAACGATCCTTGTTTTTTACACACTGAAGCCCATGATCGCCTAATGCATGCCTTTGAATTAGCTCAAGGAATTGGCTATGGCTTCAAAATATTTGATGCTTTCAGACCTGTTGAAGCCCAAGAAAAGTTATGGCAAATTTGTCCCAATCCGATGTATGTGGCGGATCCCAAACGGGGTTCACCTCATGGTCGCAGCATTGCTGTTGATTTGACATTGATCGATGATCAATGTCAAGAGATCGATATGGGAACCCCTTTTGATAGTTTTGACAAGACGTCCCACCATTGTAATTTAGAGATATCGCCAGTTGCTCAAAGAAATCGTTTCATTCTTCTGGGTATTATGATGGCCGCTGGATTTGATTTGTATAAAAATGAATGGTGGCACTATCAACTCTTTAATCCTTTGCAATATCCTTTATTAAAAGATAATGAAGCACCTGTTTCACTGATGAAGTCATCACTTTTTTAATATTTAAATCATTGATAAGTTATTTTTTTCTTGCACTTGATAATCTTATACTTAACTATATATTAAGTAATAAGCGATTTTAAATTTTAGAATGTAAAAATGTATCGAAACGCGGCGCTTGAATCTTATATTTATCAATCATGTGATTTAAAAAATATTCAACTAGGGGATCACGTTTGTTTTTTCTATCAAAATGATAAAGACAAAAATATTATTGTTGATTATATTATTCAAGGACTTGAATTAAATCAAAAAGTCGTTTGTATTACACATTCAAAAGATTACAAATCCATTTTAATCTTACTAGAAAATTTTCAATTTAAGTTTCAAAATTATGTGGATAATAAACAACTTATCTTCATAACCATCGATTCATTGCTTGAGAACAATATTTTAAATTATCAAGCATTTGTCGATTTTTATAAAAAAATTTCTGAAGAGGCTTTGAAAGAAGGGTATTCATTTTTAAGAATTTACAACGACATGTCTTGGGTTAAAGATTTTTTAGATCAAAAAGAAAACTTTGTAAAATTAGAAGCTATTTTGACCGAAGATTTTTACAAGCAATCTCCTACTATAGGTTTTTGTGGATTCCAAAAAGATTTGTTTTCATCTAATTTTTTAAATAATCTTTTAGAGGCCTATGAACTTTTTTATCTTGATCACAAAATTTGTCCCAATAATTTTTATATTCCTGCAAAAATTTCATGCCTAGAACAAAATGATAAAGATTTATTAGAGTATAAAATTGCGAGAATCAAAGAAAATAAATATCGAGAACGTCAAATTTCACATATTTATAAACAAACAGAAGAACTGCGCGACTTTAGTCATATGATTGCCCATGATCTTAAAGGTCCCTTACGCCGTGTTAATGTTTTGAATGATATTATTAAGACCGAATATGTATCAGTTTTAGATAATGCCGTCTTGAATTTACATGATAAATTATCTTATTCATTAAAAGATATGAATGACCGTATGAACGGCCTCATTGAGTTAACCAATTTAACCAATCAAAAGAATTTTAAACGACAAAAAATAAATACCCTTATTGCAGAATCAACTTATTATTTTGAAACTGAACTTTCAGAATTTGAGGGTAATTTTCAATTAAATTTGAGGGAAGATATTCTCCCCCTAGAATTAAGTCGCGATTTAATTTTACAATTATTTGAAAATATTTTTAATAACTCTATTAAATTTCGCAAAAAAGATGAAAAACTATTGATTAAAATAGAATCAACAAAAGATGAATACGATAATGTTCAAGTTGTTATTTCAGATAATGGCGTTGGCTTTAATTCACAATTCAAGGGACATATTTTTAAGCCATTTCAACGGCTTCATCTAGATCATGAGTACGAGGGTCAAGGCATGGGACTTGCGATTTGTCATCGAATTATGCAAAAACACAAGGGAAGTATCATGGCTGAAGGCTGCGAAAATCAAGGTGCCACCATTACATTGATATTTCCCAAACCAGATGTTCCATCAAATTTAAGCACTTAAGAGGGGATGGCACAAAAGTTATTCCAAAACTTTGTAAAGCTTTCAACAAATTCCAGTAAACTTGAATATCCAGATGGTTTTGTTACATAAAGATTGGCACCTTCAAGATAACTTCGATTGATATCAAAATGAGAAGATGATGAAGAAAAAATAACAATTGGTATTTTTCGTACATCTTTATTTACATGATTTCGGATACCATTAAGTACCTCAAAACCATCAATGCGCGGCATATTTAAATCAAGAAAAATAATCATGGGCTTTAAGCGATTGTTTTCATCTAAAAAATTATTTTCAGTATCTAAATACTTTAAAATATTTTCGCCATTGGGCATCCACACTATTTTTTTGTTAAAGTTACATTTTTTGAAAGCTAGATTGATGAGCATAAAATCTTCTTCTATGTCATCAACAATTAAAATTGTGAATTCTCGGTCATTGGAAATCATATAAATTCTATCAAAAATGTTTGTTATTATTTTTATTTTTATCTAATTTTTCATAGATTTTGTATTCTATTTATTGATAGCGGATTGTTAAAAAACAAACAAGCCAGATTTATTTATCTTATAATTGAATTTTTAAACATATTTAAAATGTATTTTTCTCATAAATATGCATGTAAAAAAATGTATTTTTCAAAATTAAATTTCTTCTTTTTTTTATAAAAAATTTACTCTAGACTTAAATTAAAAAAGAGAAAATTTTTGTACCAAAGTACATTGGCTGAACTCAAACGCATTCAATCGCTTCGTCATTTTGGCAAAGTGCGCTCAATGGTTGGCACCATTTTAGAGGTCGAAGGTCTGACCCATCAAGCAACCATCGGTGGACGTTGTATTATCCATTCTCGAAAACGTACAGATACCTCTGGCATTCCTGCAGAAATTGTTGGCTTCAAAGGGGATATGGCATTGGTCATGCCTTTTGGTACTTTAGAAGGTGTTGGTCCTGGATGCCGGGTCGATTATGTTGCCTCGGACCTTGAGCTGTATCCTCATGATAGTTGGCTAGGCCGTGTGATTGACGCTGAAGGAAATCCCATTGATGGTGGACCGCCGCCCTTGTTGGGATCTCAAGGGTACCGCGTTAAAGGTATTGCACCCCCTGCCCATAAACGAGGACCCGTCGGCGCTCGTTTGGATATGGGCATTCGTGTTATTAATAGTTTTATTACCTGTTGCCGTGGTCAACGTGTCGGTATTTTTGCAGGGTCAGGCGTGGGAAAATCAGTTCTTTTATCTCAATTGGCCAAGTACACAGCAGCAGATGTGGTGATTGTTGGTCTCATTGGTGAGCGTGGCCGCGAGGTCGGAGAATTTATCACCCATAATTTGGGGCCTGAGGGTCTTAAAAAATGTGTGGTCGTGGTATCTACGTCTGATGAACCGGCGCTCATGCGTCGTCAAGCAGCTTATGTCACCTTAACCATGGCTGAATATTTTCGCGATCAAGGCAAAGATGTTCTTTGTTTGATGGATACGGTGACACGTTTTGCCATGGCCATGCGTGAAATTGGCTTGTCTGCTGGCGAGCCACCAGCCACCAAAGGCTATACCCCTTCTGTATTTGCAGAATTGCCGAAATTATTAGAACGCGCAGGTCCTGGCTTTAAAGGAAGTACCGGCAGCATCACAGGTTTATTTACGGTATTGGTCGAAGGTGATGATCATAATGAACCCATCTCTGATGCGGTACGGGGTATTTTAGACGGCCATGTTGTGCTTGAGCGTAAAATTGGCGAACGCGGTCGCTATCCTGCCATCAATGTTTTGCGCAGCCTATCCCGGATGATGCCTGATTGTAATCCAGATGAAGAAATGTTGTATGTCAATCAGGCTAAATCTTTGCTCGCCCTTTATGAAGATATGGCCGAAATGATACGCCTTGGGGCTTATCGCAAAGGATCAAGCAAAGAAGTTGATGAAGCCGTCAAGTATTATCCAGCTCTTGAAAATTTCTTAAAACAAGGAAAATATGAAAAATCAACCATGGAAGAAGGTTATGCTGAACTAAAGCATATTTTGGCAGATTTTTCTGAAAGTAGTTCATGAATTCGTTGATGCGGTTGATCAAATTCCAAAAGAAAAAAATTGATGAGCAACGTTTATTTGTGGGTCAAGTGATGGAACGTGTTGAACGGCTTCAAGCAGAAATCATTCAATTAAATAATACTTTGCAACAAGAACAGGAATTGGCGTCCCATACGTTGGAAGGGACGATGATGTTTCCGACTTATGCCAAAGGTGTTAATTTAAGAAAAAGTAAGGTTAGACGTTACTTGCAAGAAGTTGAAACACAGTTGGCCCAAGAACAAGAGAAACTACGATTACAGTTTGCCGAGCTTAAAAAATTTGAAATTCTTTATGACTCAAAACTTGAGCAGGAACGTCAAGAAAGAGAAAAAAAGATGATCAGTGCCCAAGATGACATGAACATGATTCGTCATTACCGAAAATAAAATTTATCTTAAATATTTTTATCAGGTTTTAATATTAAATTTTAAAAATATGACAAGATATTTTATTTCTTTAAATCATCTTATTTCTAGGGCAAAAAACTGCCTCAAAGTTTGGAACCTTTTTCATATTTAATTAAATATTGACAGTTGTATTATTTTTAAATGGTGTTTTATTTATATAGTGTTATCAAGCTACTGGTTAATAGAAGACAATCAAAAAACCGAGCATCAACATCGAATTCTTAACTTTTTTGACGATAAGTGTTAATTTTATTTGTCTTTTAATAGAAATATATTTATAGATAAAGCATTAATATAGTTATGGAGATAAAAATGGTTTCTAAAATTTCTTGTGGTTTGACGTTGGCTTTGGTGCTGGCGGGATGTACCACGCGCACCTATGACGCGACGACGCATCAAACAATTTTTAGTCAATCTTCAAATCGAAGTCAGACAAATCAATCATCTACGCAAATTCAGCAAACGGTGATTCAACAAAATATCAGTCAAAAGTTGAAAATTTTACAGCAACAAGATCAAACCAGAAAGCAACAATCTGACCGTAAGAGATCTGAATTACAACAAGCCATTCGTCTTGAACAAAGAAAAGTAGAACAAGCTTCTCATCACCGTCAAACTCTTGACGTAAAATTAAGACAAGAAGCGTCTTTAAAAGTTCTTAGATCTCAATTGGAAGAAGAAGAAAGACGCAATCGCGATGAGGCCAAACGCCGCATGCAAGAAGAACACGAACTCAAAGAATCTTTGAAAAAAGCCAAAAGAGAGATGGAAGAAGAAACGCGTCGTCAATTAAAAGAGCAACGCGCAAAAAGACAAGAGGATTATCAACGGGACATGCAAGAAAAGCTTGATCTACAACGCGGCATTGAAAATTCTTATAAAACCAAAGCACAAGAAGACAATCGTCGTGCTATGGAAGATGCGCAACGCAGACGCA
>JBPBPI010000012.1:0-2933 GCA_050954885.1 Janthinobacterium lividum
TGGTACTTGAGAAAAGTAGTGGTCTGAGCGCCGTCAGTGACCCAAGGCCTGCCTCTCGACTGAGTCGACATGCAACAACACTATCTGCAGAGATCTCCAGGTGAATATTCGCGGATATATGATACATTGCTTATGATTTTCCAATATTATACAATCTCAAAAAATATGAGTGGTATGGTCGATCAAGCCAACAAAACTGCACCCTTTAACCAATGCCACCATCGCCTATAGAAATGCATGCAACAACTTCTCGAATTATCATGACTCATGCGTTCTCATGGGTATAGACAGTGCCTGATTACCTGAAACCTCTATAAAGTGTTCCTTGCCTTCAAACATGTACCTCACCGTTAGTACCTTTTTCGTTAGCGGCGCTGGATCCCAAAAACCAATGATCTGGCTTTTATGCAGTCGTCGAGGCAGGGAAAGCTGACTCGCGTTGACTAATGCTGCTAATGCTGTTGTCACGTCCGCAACTTCTCCTGGACGCCAGCTCTTCTTTTCTCTGACCTGCATCTCCCTTACTCCGTACTTAGCGTCGAGAATTACCAACCCGCCTTGGTCTCTCTCAATGGCTTGGCGATGCTCGACCATGGAGGACATGAGTTGCACAGCTTGTTCTGCTTCAGCCCTTCTTTTTGCAATATTCTCCCTGAGTTCTCGCCTTTTTCGAGCGACGAGTCGTTCACGTTTCCGTCGCATTCTCGGTCGAAGAATGACAAATTCAATTGCTGCATAGACAGCCCAAGGCACACCCAGTGCGAAGAGTATGGCATCAGTATTCACCGCTTCTTCTGGGCAAATCAAGACAGGAATGATGATATTCTGACTGAGACGCTTCCAGGAGAAGGTGACAAATAGTCCCTTGCCTTCGGCCACGCCAACACCAAGGCCGACACTGGTGAAGTCGCCAAATCTCCTCACCCCTCTGATTGTTCCGCCGGCTCGACAGTCTAAATCGATGTTCGCTTCGAGCTCTAATCGAACAGCACGAGTCTCAGGAATTTGTGGAACAAGTTTCTTGGGGACAGCCTCTCCGCTATTCATGATTCTTGATCGAACAGGAGGCTTTGTGCTTTGAACGAATAAGTCTCGACCGTAGGTTACGAATAGCCTTGCAATAGATGGATTTGCTTCGGCTTCAATAAGCCAAGATTGATTGGCATTGGACCTTGTAGCCACAGACTGCCCTGGTTCATCAAAATGTATGTCTATATCCTCAGGATCTCTGAGGTGCGTCGAAGACTCTGTCCATACATGTCCTATACGCATAGCCGGAGCATACAGATCGCGCGGAACCCATGTAGGTGATTTGAAATACGACATAAACAGGCTCTGATATAGCTGTGACGGCCAATGGTTTTCGCCAATATTCCATTTGAAGTAGACACTTTGATTATTGCCCAGCAACCTAGATACCCGGAAGTCCAAAATAGGAGGTTTGATATAGGGTTGATGTCTGAATTTGGTATTAAGATAGCAGTAAAAAGGCCGTGTACCATGGACCAGAGATATCGAACGACCAAGGCCCACAGAAAATGTTCGATGAGGCCAAACTTGGCCAGCGACATCGAGATCTAATCCTTGCAATACTGAGGCAATTGACTTTTCACCATCATTTTTAACCAATTCAGGGAAGGAGTGCTCCAAGTGAGCACCGATTTTGAAAGCGCCTGTCGGCGATTGTAAAGAGTACGTCCGAAACGGTGCGGGGGCGAGGGCGGAAGGTATTTCATTCCCATCAGGATCCTTCGCCATAATAGAAATAAGTTCTTTCGTATCACCGGCAATCTTCCCACTGAAAGTCAGATGGGGAATGTTTTGCTGAGCTGCGTCGTGCCAATTAGACTCGGCGTCTGAATCCGAGTCCAAGTGCTTATCACTATTTCTGGGGAAGGAAATCCATCTTGATGACCTTGCCTGAAATATGCGACCAAGTGCAGGGAGACCGACTGTAAAATTATGGTGTAGAGAAAATGCATCAGAGGACACAAGCGGTGCTGGTACTTCAATCTTGTGGCTACCATCGAGAGCAGTGAAAGTGTCCGTTCTCCGTGGATATTGAAAAGCGTTGGTAGCGGTTAGATTTACTTTATAGGTACCGCTACTACCAACGAGTTCGTCAATGGCATCTCTCTCTCTTTGCTTCAGAACAGCCAGGAACCACTTCTTGAACTCTTCAGCGTTCATTGTCTTGACACCAATTTGCTTCTCCGCTTCTCCTCCCTTTCCCATGGCGCCACCCATCTTGTATTCATTCTGAATACCTTCTTCACCCTCCAAGTCATATACAACCCTTTTACGTGGTTCTATTAATGTCTCGTAGGCCTTTTGTAGGCGAGTAAATTGCCTTTCAGCGGCCGCTTTTAAATATTGAGGATGTTTGTCTGGATGGAACGCTAATGACATTCGATGGTAGGCTGCGCGGATTTGTGCAGTTGTTGGTGGAGGGTCCCGAGGAAGGCCTAATACAGAATAAAAGTCGACGTCTTGATCGTTCGCGTGTAGAAGCCTTCGAATAGTAGAATCACTGACATCAAAGTCAGAATCTTCCTCCTCTTCATTTTGTTCCGTATTTTCAACATCAGAGTCGATTATTGGAGCCGGTTCTAAGAACGAATCTGCATCGTCATCGAATTCGAATTCTTGTCGTGATGCTGCAAATTGTTCATTTAGACTAAATCTCGAAGGTTCAGGACGCAGATCGCCGGGAGACCTATGCAGTCTGCCACCTTGATATCCGTCTTCGGCATTGTTGTTCGGTGATTCTTCCGCAAAATGACCTGACAATCGTTGCGCTGCCGATGGTGATGATCTTGAAGGAGTTCCAGCGCGCCGTTGGCTTCGAACACTTCCCTGCCTGGGACTATCTGCCATATTCAAAAGAATGCGATATCATGAGGTAAGGATGATGGCTGTCAGAGTGTAGTATA
>JBPBPI010000013.1:0-13118 GCA_050954885.1 Janthinobacterium lividum
TATATCCATTGAGGGAACTCCTGATGTTTAAGTCTCAAGAGTTTACCTCAATACTAATGATCTTTTTTAATTATCCTTAAACGCAACTCGGGTTAAAAAACATTCTGCTTAGTCTCATTTTTACGTATAAAAACTAATTTATAATTAATCAATGAAAATAAAAAAGGTGGATTTAAGATCCACCTTTCAATTTTTATTTATAATTTTTAACCGCCTTGAGTCACCGCAATGATTTGATGATAATTGCCATCAAATACATTAAGACTATCTTGACCTGAGACACCTTCAAGGATTGCTACTGCTTTAGAATCAGCATGGTCACCAGTTGCGTTAACCTCTAACATTACTTTGCCATCAGATACTTCTTTAATTTCAACAAATTTGTTAATCTCACCAGGCTTATAATTGCCAATGTTATGCAAGATTTGTGATAAATCAATCACGGTCGCATTAGCAGATCCAGCGATAATAGGGTTGTGAATGGTGTCCACATTATTGCCATCAAAAATACTATTTTCGATATCTGCATCTTGAAAAGCAATCACTGCTTTTCCTGCTCCCAAGTAAATATCATTGGCCCCTGTGCCTGCATTGATATAAGCATTGCTTGAATCTGCGTAAATCTTATTGCCACCGCCTGAAGTATAAACGGTGTCATTGCCGCCACCCAGATGAATCTCACTGCTGCCACCGGTGCTGATAATTTGATCATTGCCACTGCCTGCGTGAATTGTGTTACCAGCGGCCGTCACCTCAAAAATATTATCTGCGTTATTACCCTTAATGTCTTGTCCTGTAATATTTGGATCTGTGACGTGAATGTATTGATTTCCGTCAAGTCCACTGGCATCCGTTGTATCAACAGGGGTGAGCTTTGTAATGATGTAGGGAATATTATCAATATTGCTTGAATTATAGTCTTCATCATAAACTTGAACTGAAAGGTAACGAGTCCCCGCTGCTAGATCTGGATTTAGAAGTGTTAAATTATTTACTAAATGTAAGTCATTGACGACATCTTGATAATGAGCATGTGTATCTGTTCCTTTAATATCAATTTCAACTGTACCATTTGCAGTTAGTGCGGTTCCTAATCCTTTAATAGAAAGGGTGTCATATCCTTGTGTAGTGATCTTATGATAGCCTTCAGCATCTGTCGTACTTGAAATCTGGAAGGTAGATAATACAAAATTATCTCCGTTAATGCCTCCTTCATTTGATTCCAATTTCACCATCGCAAAGGTTAAATTCTTACCATCAATGTCCGTGAAAGCAACATTGATGTGATTTGAATCTGCTTGTTCAGAATTGGTTGCACCACCTGGTAATATTACCTTAAAAACTAAATCATTATAATCTTTATCTCCCCCTTCAGGCAAATCTTCAATACCAATTTGTGCAGCTCCTGTATTTTTAGATGTTGCAACAAATGATCCAGCTGCATGTTGCAATTTGTCACCATTTAAAGCAAAACTATTTTCGGGGCTGGCGGCAGTATGATAAATACTATTTTGATCGCCTGTTTGTGAGACCAATTCAATAGCGTTTTCACCATTATATGACACATAAAATAAATGTGGTGCATTGGAAGTAATTTTTGCGAAAGATGCATCCCCATTAGCGTCTATATCTGCAAAGGCAAGAAAACCTTTACCATTTGTCACATTTTGCATAACTTGATCAATGGTTGCATTTTTCGTATAGCCATCTGCAATCAAGAAGAAACCAATTTGATCTCCTTTGGAGACATGACCCAGATCTGCGGTTTGACCTTTAACCAAACTGCCCCCTGATCCGTCAGCACTAGCATTATCCCAAATTAGTTTTACATTAAAGATTGTGCCACTTTTTGGATCAATTTCATACCAACCAAAACTATTTTTATATCCTGCACCTTCACTATCAAAAGTCACGGTCAGATGATTTGTACTGCTTTCTAACTTAATTGTATTGACCAAATATTGTGATATATCTTGAGGTTTAAGGGTATTTGGATCAATAATCGTTGATATATTTTTTGTTTCTTCGGTCAAAGGGAAAGAGTTGGTGTTAAAATTATCATAACCTTTATAAGGCACAGAACTGGCCCCATCCGGTTGGGTAGTATTGGCATAGTGAGCAAGTTGAACCACAGGGGGTGCCGTAACTTTAATAATTAATTGAGCATTTGATGTATTGCCGGCTGGATTGGCTGCTGTATAGGTAAACGTATCGACAAGAGAACCCGTATTGAGCGCTATTTGCGTTTTAATATCGGTTACCGGATGAGGCGTATAGACGTAACTTCCATCCTCATTTAAGGTTAAATCGCCATAAACACCTTTCATAAATTGCACTTTAGCATCTAAATTTTTTAAATCTACCACCTTCAGCGGATTGCTCTCAGTATTTGGCGTATCATTGGGCAATACATTGCCGGTGACAGCGTCTGATGATCCCTCAAGATAAGTATTATAATCCGTATTTGCTGTCAGTACACCCCCAGTATTTGTAAAGTTAATGATAACCTGAGTTTTTGATGTTGCATTGGCAACACCATCTGTAAGTAAGTATTCAAACTTTAAAGCAGCTGATGAATTTTCCAGTATAATATTAAAAGCTGATGCACCATTGGTAACAGATAGAAGTCCATGGGCTTCTAAATCAAAAGAAAGATTTTGACCATTAACAGTTGTTGAAAGATGTAAAGGAGAATCAGGACCCATTGTCGTTATTTCTAAAGTATATTTTACACCATTGATTACCAGCGTAGGACCTTCAGAATTATCTTCACCATTTAAATATATTTTTGAGACACGTAAAGACTCACCACTGGGATCCATGGGAGAATAATCATTTTGGAAAATATTAAGTATAGGCATCTTTGTATTGACTAATTGAGAGTCATCTAGTGTCTGGAGATCAAATTGCGCATAAGGAAGAGAGGTACCATCTAATGTTAAAGTCAAAGATGCGCCTACTTTTGATTCAATATTATCTTGTTGATTAACAATGTAATAAGTTGTGGTGAAAATTACCTTTTGGCCAACCTCAACACTGTAAAAAAGTTGCTGGCTTGGCGTGGAGAAATCAACAGTGCCATCTTTATTTTGTGTAAATGTTCCTGTACTCCCTTGAAATTCAAAAGAATATTGAGCAGCAACACCATCAGGCAAAGGTCCTTGCGTGGCGGTCAAAACAATATTTTTGCCTGCAATGGTTAAATTAGCGTCTGTTACGCGATCAACCGTAATATTTTCGCCTTGGGGATCAGAATCTTTAGGATTTGTTGTGTCACTAGGTTTTGTTTCATCAACAGGATCGCCAATGATGTTAAGATCAAAATGAGTTACATATAATCCTTCGGATCCTTCTAGACTTTCTTCACTTTGCGCATAGGTCACATTGGCATCAAATTCATAAGAATTAGGTTGAGCCACAGGGGCACCAGGTCCATACGTAATCGTCAACGTCGATGTGGTTTCAACACCATCCTTATTAATGGCTGTATAGGGCACTTGATCTGTATGAGGACCAGGATTGTTAAAAGGATTGTCCTCTCCTGTGACGTTGCTAAAGTCTTTTGGTGTCACTGTATATGAACCATCTTGATTAATCGTGGTTGTGCCGTAAGTGCCTTCATAATTAACCACAGGTGTTTTGACCGTAAGATCACCACCATTTTTGATATCATTTTCCAATAATACATTGCCGGTCACAGGTGTACCTGATCCTTCTGTATAACTATTGACATCGGGCTGGGCTTGAGGATTTGTTGTGTAGGTAATGGTCAACATAGATTTGGTGGTCACACCGTCGGCATTGACCGCTGTGTAGGGAACTTCATCTGTATGAGGGCCAGGATTATTAAATGGATTATCTGTTCCTGTGACCTTACTAAAATCTTTCGGTGTCACTGTATATGAACCATCTTGGTTAATGGTAATGCTACCATATGTTTTATCATAGGTATTAGGATCAGCAACCTTTAGATCACCCCCATTTTTAACATCATTTTCCAACAATACATTTCCGGTCACAGGTGTGTTTGACCCTTCTGTATAACTATTGACATCGGGCTGAGCTTTTGGATCCGTTGTATAGGTAATGGTCAACATAGATTTGGTGGTCACACCGTCGGCATTGACCGCTGTGTAGGGAACTTGATCTGTATGTGGACCAGGATTATTAAAAGGATTATCGGTTCCTGTGACCTTAGTAAAATCTTTTGGTGTGACTGTATAGGAACCATTTTGATTAATGGTAATCGTGCCATAGGTTTTATCATAGGTATTGGGGTCAGAAACTGTAAGATCGCTACCATTTCTTGTGTCATTGTCCAATATATTACCGGTCACAGGTAAGTTTGAACCTTCTTTATAACTATTAACATCAGGATTGGCTTGAGGTGGTATAGTAGGTGTAGGATCTGTAACAGGTGGAATGACCACAGGTGGAATGACCACAGGTGGGGTCACAACAGGCGGTGTCACAGGTGTAGAATCTACTGGAATAATCTTTATCGCAAGCGTTGAGCCATTGCCATTGTCAAGGTTATAGGGAAAAACATCAAAATCATCGCCTGGTGTATCTAAAGCTTTTTGAACATCAGGATTAGTGGCTGGATCTTTGGGTATATAAGTGTAACTACCATCTGAACTTAGAATAAGTGTGCCATACAATCCTTGATAAGTTCCAGGATTTGACACGGTCAATATATTGCCATTGGCATTATCGTTAATCAGCACATTGCCTGTTGGATTAATAGATGTGCCTTCGGTATAAGTATTAAAATCTGGATTGGCATTCGGGTTCGTTTGATTGCGTCTCTCATCATCAATGACCGGTGTTAGAGACGCCTCAGCAGTACTGGCAATATCGACATAATCAAAATCAGTAAGCGATTCAATTTCTGTTTTGAGACCAAATTCTTGTGCAACTTCGGCATTGGCGGCGGCTTCATAAAAAGTATTGACTTCACTCGATTTTGGGGCTTCAAAGTTCGCCACATCAAGGGTGTTATACGTTTTGTTAGGCTCAAAACTGCCGAAGTTATCTTGAAATGGCTTAATTGGAATCAGCGGTTCGTAACTTCCGTTATTAAAGGCAATGGCATCTTTTTGGGCAACGATTTGCGCATCAGTGGGATTTAATGTGGCTGTATTATCGACAACAGCTTGGACCTGGTGTAAAGAAAAAGTTTGATCGAGTGCTGGTGCACCTGTTGAAGGTTCTTCAGCAAGGGTTAAATTATTATTAAGTAAAAGAGGATTAGGATTGAAGTTAGGATCGTGTTTTTGAGCTTCCTCAATAGCTAGGGGAGACGTTGCTGGAGAAAAAATATTGTCAGGCGATAATAAATTTGATGAAGATGTAACTGATTTATCTCCATTTTGACTTGTATTTGAAGGTAAATTATTTTTTATTACGTTATTATCATGATTTTTTTCCATTTTAGGCCCCACACTTATTTTTTATAGATACTTCTTAGTATGAAATAAAAACATTAATGAAGATATAATTTTAAGGGTCAATTTTGAAAAAAGTTAGAAATTATATTTCTATGATGAAATTAATTATGGTTTAAGTCTTGATAAATTTTTGATAATACTGGATGTCATTAATACTTTACTAAAAGATTTATAGGATAATATTTTCCAAGAAATTAAAAGATTGTAGATACAGTGCTAAATTTTAATCGATTTACAGAAATTTTTAAAGAAAAACAAATTTTAAGTATTTTTTTCTTAGGATTTTCAAGTGGCCTTCCTTTTCTTCTCACTTTGGCGACACTTCACGTTTGGTTGTCAGAAGGGGGCGCAAGCAAAACCACCATTGGACTTTTTGTCCTTATTACCTTGCCTTATAGTTTAAAATTTCTTTGGGCACCCTTTGTTGATCATCTTAAAATTCCTTATTTCACAGAAAAATTTGGTCAAAGAAGAAGTTGGATGTTGATCAGTCAATTCTTTGTCATTATCTCTTTATTGGCTTTGGGGATGACCAATCCTCATGCAAATATTATTTTCACTGCTTTGGCAGGTGTTATGGTGGCTTTTGCATCAGCAACTCAAGATATTACCTTTGAAGCCTACCGTGTTGAAATATTGAAGTCCCATGAATTGGGTATGGGTGCCGGTGCCTCAATGTTAGGATATCGCATGGGGATGTGGGTGTCTGGCGCTGGTGCTCTATACTTAGCTTCATATTTCAGTTGGTTTGTAGTTTATACTTTCATGGCTTGTTGTGTCAGTATTGGCATGCTGACGACGTTGCTCAGTTGCGAACCTGTTCTTTCCCAAGATGCATTGAAAATTAAATCTATTTCCCAAACGCTGTTGGAAAAGATTAAAAAATCTGCAGCATCCTTGTTTCAACGTGAAAATTGGCAAATTATTGTAATGTATATCATTTTTTATAAGGTAGGTGATACCATTTTAAATGTAATGACAGCACCTTTTTTACTGGAAACAGGTTTCAGTAAACTTGAAATTGCCCATGTTGCCAAATCTTTTGGCATCGGTGCTGTTATTTTGGGCGGCTGTATCGGTAGTTTTACTCTGACAAAAAAGCCATTAATCGACACATTAATCTTATGTTCTTTGTTACAAATATTTTCTTGTTTGATGTTTGCTCTGCAAGCCTATGTTGGATACAATTTGTGGATGTTATTTGCCACAATTGGTATTGAAAATTTGACTTGTGGTATTGGAACCGCGGCATTCATTGCCTATCTTTCAAGTCTGACCCGTGCGCCCTATACGGCCTCTCACTATGCTTTACTTTCCTCAATTGGTTCTTTGGCACGTGTCAGTTTATCTTTTTTTGCAGGATGGAGTGCCGATCATCTAGAATGGGTGGATTTTTACCTTCTGACAGCCGCTGCCTGTACCCCAGGATTTATTTTATTATTGTTTTGGGCACATAATTTTAATTATTCGTCTTCCACAATCTTTGCCTTTAAAGCCAAGCAAGCTTGAACTCAACAAATTGTTTTTTTCTCGTCAATTGCTTTGGTAAATTTTCGACCTAAATATAAAGTCACAAAAAACCACAATGCTAGTAAAGGAAATCCAACAAGACCACTTAAGATAATATAATTGGCTTTGCCGGCTATCATACCAAAAATGGATTGGAAAGGATTAAGTAACATATTAAAGAGAGACCCAACCTCTTTTGAAGTTCGAGATCCAAATGTTTCAATCCAAGCTTGGGCTTTAAACCGTACGTCTGTGGTTGTGGGAATGTAAAGTTGCTTTAATGCAGGGCCATTTAAAGCATAATTGATCGCCTTGGATCCCACCATTAAAGTAAACAGAAAAGGCAAGGAATCGAAACTTAAAAAACTGAATAGAGCTGCCCCAAAGATAAGAGGCATAGCCGTTAAAGCAACACCGATGCCTAAAAATCGCGTGACATTACTGATGCCTAAAATCAAACAAAGAAGCGATACAATGTTAACGCTAGAGCTGTAAAAACTTAAGTAGTTACTAAGAGCAACACCTTGATAAAGGGTGCCAGCTGCAAGTTTAAAATTGAAATCAAATATTGTGATAATAAGTTCATAGATAAAGTTTACAGCAAAAATACTCATTAAATATTTATGTTGAAATATAAATTTTAATCCTGTTAAAAAACTTGGCTTTTTTGTATTTTTTTTACTTGATTCACTTTTTTCATTAAAAGATACCAAAAGATTTTGGGGTGTGGTTTTTAAAAAATATTTAACAACCAAAACAATACTGAGGCTGAGTATACCAAGGATGGCAATTGACAGACTGTCAGTTGTCAGCCCAAGCCAATGAGGCAAGCTACCAATGGCATAGGGACAGATAATACCCCCTATCTGCCCAATGGTAACAATTAAAGGAAATCCTTTCTTTGCAGAATTATAGTTGAATGTGATTATGTTTTGACATACACAATTCTCTTTTCGTTAGGCAAACCAATATTTTAATATTCCTCTAATGACAAAACATAACCTTATTCAGCTATAGGATCAATCGTATCGGTGGCAAATGCCCAAAACAGGGCGACAAATACTGATCCAAAACTTTCAACAAATAGATACCAAATATAGCCCAACATTTTGGTGGCGATAAAAGGTATCCAGGCCCTTGATGCGATTTCTTCTGATGATGTTTGAGCCAAAAGCATCACCAAACTGAAGACTAAAATACCAATGCCATAAAATGTTGGGATAATAATCAACATTTTTTCACGTGACTTTTTTTCTAATAATTTTGTGTAGAGCATTAAAAATGGCAGCAAAGCGATGAGCGAAACTGTTTTGGCAAAAGGAAGATACATTTTATCAACCAGTTGCATGAAAATAGAATCTTTTAAAGATTTTAAGGTCCAATAAATGCCAATAATTAAAGCAAAAATCAGCCCCATCCGTAAAAATTTTTTAAATTCTTCTTTTTCAAAAGTGCCAAAATTAAAACGACAAATATATATTCCAAAATGTAAAATTTTTTCTTGAAGTTTCATTTATTATTCTTAAATTAAAAGTTATAAATAGTTAATTTTATAAAAATGTATCAAAATTTAAAGACGATAAGTGACATATTACATAAAAAAAGACGATTAGGAACATATTTTTTATAGTGTCAATTTTAATAATATTTAACTATAAAAAAATAATTCTTTTTTACTTTTAAATTTTTGTCTTTTTGTCTGATATTATCTTAAAATTAAATATCTTCTATTTTTTTATAGCAAAAATTTAATATTAAAAATTATAATTGTCTATTTGATAATTAATTATTGACATGATTATCAATATCAGTGTAAAAACTTTATTTAAATAAAGTTGCAATAAAGGCAATATTAAAATAATTTATTCTTTTTATAAAAATTATTAAATTTAGAAATTTATTCTTATTTAAATTTTTAAAATTAATAATTTTTATTATTATGAATACTTAATATACAAAAGGTTTATAGTACATGTCTAATTTGATAAAAAAATCTATTATTCTAACAGTAAGTTCACTAGCAATCTCTCAATCTATGATTTATGGAAAAAATATTTTTGATGATTTTGATTTTGAAAATTCAAAAGGATTACATTATTTACATAATTTAAAACCTTACCCTAAAGTAGAGGATATTACTTACTTTGAAAAAACCAGCTCATCAATTTTTGGTGATTTTTTTAACAATCCTATGGTAACTGCTCAACCAGCTAAAACTAATTCAACTTCTTTTGATGAGTTTTTTAGGTCTTTTAATAATCGTGCGGCAGCTGTTCAACCAGCTAAAGCTAATTCAACATTTTTTGATGAGTTTTTTAGGTCTTTTAATAATCGTGCGGCAGCTGTTCAACCAGCTAAAACTAATTCAACTTCTTTTGATGAGTTTTCTAATAATCACACAGTAATTGCTCAACCAGCTAAAACTAATTCAACAATTGAAAATGAATTTGATAAAATTTTTGAAGCATCTAATAAACAAACTGTAACTATTGAACATTTAGAAAATTATATTCAACAACTTTTGTCTGAATTAAAGACTTTAAACACACAACAACCGAGTCAAAATTCAGAACTACCCTTAACAGTAGAAGAATTTAAAAAAATAACAGCAAAAATTGCCATTTTGGAAGAACAAATTAATAATCTTATATCACAATTGCGCTCAGGAAATAATCAACCTAATACGTCCGTTATTTCTGAAATTGAAAAACAGATTGAATCCATTAAAATCAATGAGATAAAAGAAAAAATTGAGGATTTTAAAACTACTTATGCAGATGGACCCATTCCTCTAAGTTCTAGAGAAGGTGGTCAAAGTCCAATTCATAAACTTATGGAAGAAATTAAGGCTGCAAATGATAAAAAAGCGGCTGAAGATTTAGTTATTTATTTAGAAACTGAATTAAATTCTTCAGATTCTGCACGTGTCGATAGCGTCTCTGCAATCCTTAATAGCTCTTTACCAACAATTATTAAAGATGCTCAAGCGTCCATTGCAAAAAAAGATACTGAAAGCAAAATAAAGCTTATTAACGAAGAAGGACAAACACTTGAAGCTAATGAAACAGCAAATGTTATAAATGCTATTTCAACGACACCTATTACACAAATCAATCCTGGATCATTGTTACTTTTGTTTACACCTGAAAAGCTTTCAAGCATTACAAATGATCTTTATAGTAACATATTTTTTTATTTTAAAAATTTGACTAAAAATCAGCGTAAAGTTATTTTAGCAAAACTATCAACTGTTGTTGGAGATTACACAAAAGCTATAGCAACTCCTGAAAATGCAAAGCAAAAGATTTTTGCACTTATGTATGAGAATTTAAATCGAACAGAACTTTTCTCAGCGCCAAGACATCTACCAGAGCGTATAAAATTAGACTTAGCAAATAGAGAATTATTACGACTAAGTGGAAATACAGCACCTATTATTGCTGATCCTATAATTTTACCTGTGGGACCAAATCCAGCACCTGCGGGACCAAACCCAGCACCTGCGGGACCAAATCCAGCACCTGCGGGACCAAATCCAGCACCTGCGGGACCAAACCCAGCACCTGCGGGACCAAACCCAGCACCTGCGGGACCAAACCCAGCACCTGCAGGACCAAACCCAGCACCTGCGAGACCAAATTCAGCATCCCAAGCTTTCGCTAACATGCAACCTGTTATACCAACAGATGGTGTAGGTAGTGGTCGTACTCTTACAGCAACACCTACAATGGTCGATGGTCTAAATATAAATAATGATCTTAGACCACTTAACTACAAATCTCCACAAATTAGAGTCATTGAAAATTATATGAAGGCTTATCCTGGAACAACCGCAAAAACGGCTGTTCACACATTGATTACACATAATCATCCTTTATTCTTGGGAACATCAATTCATCCAAGCACATAATTTCTTAAGTAAAAAATACTTTTGAAAGAGATTTTTAACGAACTAAAATAAAGCTTGAGGGCTTGCCTTCAAGCTTTATTTATGAAATTTTATTAGACATAATTATTGATGTTTTAATTTTAAAATTGATTAACAAAAAATTTCAAACATTATGTGAGATAGTTTTACTAAAAATTCATTGAGTTTTTTTTAAGGAAACTCTTGCTCTTCATCACACAATCATGTAATGAATAAATCATTGTCGGGGAGTAGCGCAGCCTGGTAGCGCGCCTGCCTTGGGCGCAGGATGTCGGGGGTTCGAATCCCTCCTTCCCGACCATAATGAAAGCCCATAGAGTATGCAACATACATCTATTTTAATTACAGGGGCCAGCAGTGGTATTGGCGCCGCTCTTGCCCAAGAATATGCTAAAGTCCACATTCATCTAGCTCTAATCGGTCGCAATGCTGATCGTCTTCATCAAGTTGCTGAAATTTGTCGTCTTAAGGGCGCGAATGTCCGTGAAAAAGTAATCGATGTTCAAGACTTTGATACATTGAAAAGTTGGATTGAAGAGATTCACCAACATTATCCATTTTCTTTAGTCATTGCCAACGCGGGTCGCGGTACCCAAGGTCAGCCTGAGACCACCGAAAACACTTTAGATATTTTTTCAACCAATGTTGGGGGCGTGTTACATACTATTTTGCCGATAATCCCTTTGATGAAAGATCGAGGATACGGTCAAATTGCTATCATGAGTTCGCTGGCTTCTTTTCGAGGATTTGCCGAAAAAAGTGCCTATTGTGGCAGTAAAGCCGCCGTTCGCGTTTATGGCGAAGGATTACGGGCTTCGCTAAAGCCTCTTAATATTCAGGTCTCTGTTATCTGTCCAGGATTTGTGAAAACTGCTTTAACGGACTTTAATAATTTTAAAATGCCTTTTGTGATGACGTCCCAACAAGCCGCCAGAATTATTCGAAAAGGTCTTGAAAAAAATCAAGGTCGTATTGCCTTTCCTAGATCAACCTATCTTGCGAGTTTATTTTTATCTTGGATGCCGTCGCCTTGGGCTGAATTTTTTGCCAATCGATTACCTTATAAGAAGAAGCCATGACGACGCTTATGCCTTCAGCTTTGATGACAGAATCAGAAATTGATAATTTCTTTCAAATTTTACACGATTTAAATCCACAACCTCGTGGTGAGTTAAAATATGTCAACCCTTTCACCCTTTTGGTATGCGTCGTTTTATCTGCCCAAGCCACCGACAAAAGCGTTAATCTAGCAACCCCTGCTTTATTTAAGGCCGCCGATACACCTGAAAAGATGATTCAACTGGGTCAAGAAAAGATTTGTGAATTTATCAAAAAAATTGGATTTTCTAGCATTAAATCTAAATATATTGTGACCCTAAGCCAACAATTGATTGATCACTTTCAAGGTGAAGTGCCGCAAACCATGGACGAATTGATGCAACTTGCCGGCGTAGGCCGTAAAACCGCCAATGTTGTTTTAAATGTTGCCTTTCATAAGCCCACTTTGGCGGTCGATACCCATGTTTATCGGGTGTCTAATCGCACGGGACTTGCGCCTGGTTCAACACCCGATAAAGTCGAGCAACATCTTCTAACCCGTGTACCCAATGAGTATCTTTTTAATGCCCATCATTGGTTAATTCTTCATGGACGTTATATTTGTAAAGCTCTTAAGCCACAATGTTTTGTCTGTCCTGTGGAAAAATTTTGTCATTATCCTCATAAAATATTTTTAAATACAAAGAAATAAAATAGCGCAAGCCATTGAAATAACTCACATTATTTTTTCAAATGTTTTCTTGTTATTCAATCTATTCTTAATTTTTAATTGACAATGTTCATCGTTTTTTTTATCAGGTTATTAATGTATGAATCCAAACCATACCCATGAATATAATGTGTATTCATTATATTATGTATTTATCTTTTAACACTAAGGCTTTTCATGTTCTCAAAATTACTCAGATATTTAATATCTTCTACTCTTTTAATATGCCTTATTGGCAGTAATTCTTATTCTTCTGATCGAATTGATTTAAATGAAAAAACACCGACTTTTAAACAAAAACATTATGAAAAACTTGACGAACAAAATCCGATAAAAAAAATTGAATTTCAAGATATTGAAGCAGGATATATAGCTGATTGACGTAATGATTTGTCTTTGATATTTTGAGTGAATGAGTTACGGATATAGCATAGATTTAAGGGAACGTGTTCTGTTTTATATT
>JBPBPI010000014.1:0-2793 GCA_050954885.1 Janthinobacterium lividum
CCAGGAGAACATCTTACTGAGAGGAAACATTCTTGCTGATGACTTGTATTTGAATTGTAAAACTCCAAAAGGCGAAAGATTGCTTTTCCGTGATAAAGTGCAAATAAAAAGTTATACGTGCTTCTAGCCACCTGCATCTCCTTCCCCATTACTTTACACAGCTGAACCATGTTTCACGAAGGGGACCTGCAAAGTGGAATAGCCAAAGCGTTACAAGAGTCTAAGCCTGTTGTGTGCTTTGTTTCTGGTCAGTCCACTGATGCATGTTATGACATGATCTGACCTATACACACCAGATAACGGCGAAAACAGCACAAAATGGGAACACGCATGGCTGCAGCAGGAAGACGTAAGCATATCGCCAGCTAGGCTGTAATAGATGCTCAACCTCCGTAGATCCGAGATATATTATCGAACCAGGCCGTTGCTCTCAAACTCGAGGCCGGATCACAGGAAGCTGGCTTTCTATCCGCGATTTGTCCTGTTACGGAGTATCCCACCATCTTGGTCATCAAGTAACAACAATTTATCCTCGGATGAAATACCGTCTGACAGAATATCCTAGGGAAGGACAAGTCACAGAGCACCTGAAGCCTGATACAGACCACATTGATTTCTCATCACGTCTCTCACGTGCCATCAGCGAGCCTTCGCCAACGACCACTCAGCCTTTGAATGCGCAAACAACAACCGACAACCCTCCTCCCACACCTGCACAACAGCCGCTTACTACAGGACCATCACCCACACCCACACAATCCTTTCCAACACCAGTTTCTCAGAATCCCCCAGCCCCAATGCCATCCATAGCACCCATACCAACGCAGCCCACATCAGCCCATGAGGACCCTCCAGCCCCCGTCCCATCACTAGCACCCGTATCCCCCCAATCCCAATCACAGCCCATGCAAGATATGTGGGCCGAACGCCGTTCCCGCCTCGAAGCCCAACGCAAAGCGCGCGAAACCGCCGAAAAAGCCGCAGCAGCCGAACGTGCAAAAGCCCAAAAAGCCGCCGAAACGGAAACCTCCTCTTCCTCCTCCACCTCAGCCTCAGCCTCAGCAACCACAAACGTAAACGCCTCCCGCGCGACATATCTCCAACAACAAGCCCACCGCAAACGCGAAGCAAAAGCCGACCGAGAACGCGTCCTAAAACTCCTCGAAAACGACAAAATCGCCCGCCGCGAGCGGGAAGAAGCCAGGAAAGCTGCTGCAAGAGCCGCGCTGCTTGCTTCTGGTGAGGGGCAGGACGCCTCGGTGTTAACGCAGCAACTCGAGAGTGAAACAGTGCCGGCTGCATCTCCGTCTGCATCAAGAGCAGGTGCCGCTCGTTGCGCGCTTCAAGTGAGGTTATTGGATGGTAGTACGATTCGTTCGAATTTTCCTTCTGATACGACGATCACCGCGGCGGTTAGGCCTTGGATTTCCGAGCATATAAACGATGCAAACTCTCCGTACACATTCAAACAAGTACTCACACCCCTGCCCAGCCGCGCCCTCGGCGTCAGCGACGAAGTCGCCACGTTACGGGACCTGGGTCTGGCACCTAGTGCAACGCTTGTGCTTGTGCCGGTTCAGAATGCTGTGGGTTCGATACTGGGTGGGAAGGGTGGAGGTTACAATTCTGTGCTTTCTGGGTATGTTATGAGGGCGATTGGGAGGGTTCTGGGGGTTGTGGAGGGGGTGTATGGGTTTTTTGGGTTTGGGACGGGGGCCCAGGTGCAGCAAAACGCAAACGATGATAATGGGGAAGCTTCCGGTGGGGGCGATGATTCGAAGGCAGAGGGGCAGAGCACCGCGACTGCTGCACAAGGGGCGAACATAAGGATCAGGACGCTCAGGGATCAGAGGGCGGACAAGGATGAGTCGCAGTTGTATAATGGCAATCAGGTAAGTGCTACATTAGTTTGATGGGATTTGACCTTATTTCAGAAGGCTAACGGTCACAGTTGAACTTTGAACCGAGGAAGAAAGATGAAGATGATGAGGAGGGAAGATAGAGTAGGAAAAATTTCTGCCGATGCACGGTCTGTGTACGATATGTGGCGGTTTCAAGGAGTAGTAGCAAATGAGGTACAATTTTTGTTCGCCCTCTTCCAATATGTATACCAAACAACGCCAGCGCGATGCAGTCAAAAGTGTAAACTCTACAACCTATCTATCAATGCGCACTCCCATTAGCAGTACCATTCGCGCTCTCCTGCCCAGGAACAACACCCCTAACACCGGTCTTCCCAGCCCCAACCTCCTGCGCCGACACCGTAACCTCCGACTCCGAGTTCACACTAATCTGCAACGTAACCTTTGCATCCTTCTTCAACTCCTTGAGCGCAAGCTCACCAAGCACATTCCCAACCTTCCACGTCCTCTCCCTAATCTCCTCCTCCTCATCCTCATCATCTTCATCCTCCTCATCAGCGTCAGAGTCGTCGCCAGCCTTGTTCGCGCCGTTGGTTTTGGTCTTGGCTTCTGGCTTGGTGACTTTGATGTCGCGGAGACCCTCTGCGAGCTTGATGAGCGAGTCGCCAGCGCCGGTGCTCTTGAATTGCACGGTGCGGCGGACGGGCAACGGTGTTTCGGCGGGGATGATGGGCGTGAAGTCGCCGTTACCGATGACGAGACCGATTGCGTTGGCCAAGTGTGGTGTTACTGTTACGGCGGGGTGTGTGCTCTGTTCGACATCCTCTGGTTCGAAGCCTTCGATCAGGAAGGCTTGCAATGCCGCACCACGAACGATCAGTTCGGAGGGGTTAATCGCCTTTTCTGACGTCGCCGGCGCAATCACCGTGGT
>JBPBPI010000015.1:0-2618 GCA_050954885.1 Janthinobacterium lividum
CGTCCCTACGTTCGGTAGCGGTGTAGTCAGTCGTCTGTAGGTTATGAGAGCGTCGTCCCTTGCCCGGGCGGCGCTCTTTTCTTATGCGGCTGCGGATGTCTCGGTCGTGGCATACAGGGCTGCGATTCGAGGCAGATCCTCCCGCCGCACCGCCAACTTGCCGGACGCCAAGCGCAGGTATGGAAACTTGGAATCGTAGGCGTGATTTCTCAGGGTTGAACTGGTCGGCGCTCGGACGCCGTATTGCGTCATCAGCGTACTGCCGAGATCGGCAAGAAGAAGCGTCTCCTCGTTGGGACGCGCAACCTCAATTGGCTTGGTCATGTCGACGGGTGCTCCAGAAGGTGGAGGCCCAAGGCACACCCTGGGCCTTGCTCTAAGGCCCCCTGGCACTCTACCGTCCGCTCGCGTGGCAACGCCTTCAGGTAGATCGCCGGGGGTAGTAACTCACTCCAAACGGTCGTCTTGAAGAGGGGGCTCCGGGGTCGCCACCCCGGGGCTTCCCACCCTTCACACCTGCTGTTTAGCCCACAATAGGGGGTGTGCGCCACCCCTATTTCAGTTGCGCTCGCGCGCGCGCCTGACTAACTTGAGCCTATGGCCGCCCCCAAGTTCCTCATCGACGCTTGGACAAGCAACGGCATCTTCGGGTCCGTTGAAGCTGTCGATCGCACAACCAAGCGTCTCCAGACCCTCGGACTTGTTCCTCGATCGTCGAAGAAGGGTGAGGCGTTGCTCCTTTGGGAGCCCGAGCACCACGTCAACATGCTGTTGTCGATGATCTTGCAAGATACGAGCAGCACGCTTCCGGCGACGCTTGATATGTGGAAGAGCGTCAAGCCGAGCAGGCGGCTCGCCTTCCGCACCTTCGAAGACATGGGCGCTAACTCACTGGAACGTCACGCGCGAGCCTATGGAATAAGAAAAGCCCGTGACCTTCTAGGGGAAGTCAATAAGTGGGAGGTCGATCTACTCGTGGCACAGGGAAAGCCGGCTGAAGCGAAAGCTCGGTCAAAGTACGGCTTGCCGTCCCAGATTGTACCTGGAGCTACATTCGGCGAAGCGCTCGCGGGATTGATCGACCGCCTGTCATCCACCGAGAATAAAGAGCTCTATTTCCGGGCTCAGGCCGACAACTTGGCGATCGCCCTTTCCTGGGGCAGCAACCAATATGCAGGGGCGAAGATCAGCTACCAGTCCAGTGTCACTGCATCCGGCGGACCTCTCCTTCTGTTCTGGGAAGGTGCGTTCGACACGGAAGAGATCATCAAGGCTGGCCCTGGTGTCACCCATAGCATTGAGTTTGGTGATGTGCTCCTCATGGAGCTGGCCCATATCTGGCAGGAAACCAAAGCCGCTCGGGCAGCGCAGGCAAGTCGCTAGAACTTACCTTTGCGCCGCCACTACTTCGCCGTCATAGCTGCCTCACACGTCACCCGGACCGCTTTCAAAGCCGCCGGAGCCGCCACTCGATCGCCTGCACCGGCAGGCGATGATCTTCGCCATCGACGACTCCAGGGCCATCCTATCCTTGCTTAGCGATCGGCGGCCGGCTCGGGTGCAGCGTGATCCGGCTCGGCCTGGGGGAGAAGCGCGGCGTCTACGCCCGCTTCGCGATCGGTGGCCGTGACGGGTGCAGGACGGTCCCGTTCTCGGAAACGTCGACCTTCGCCTGCGGATAAGCAGCCACCGCGGCGCCGAGTGACTCGACGAACCGTGGCCGAAATTGCCGGATCTCACGGAAGCCGCCCCCGAACTGCGCGTGCACCCGGGCGGAGCACTCTCGCAAGCTCCGGATAGAGAGGCAGCGCTAGCGGAAGCGAGAAGCCGGGTTGATGACCTTGAGCTATAGCCCGGCTGTGACACCACGGTGACCTTAAGACACGCCGGCTTCGACATTGCAGTCGAGAACACTCCTAGGATGCAATTGAGCAACCTATCGACATGATCGGTTTTGCAGCCAGATCCGTAAGGTGATCAATCGGAACATGATTGTGAGCTTCGCTCGACGCTAACAAGTGCAGTCGCTGTTGCTCCGTTTAGACCGCGGGAATGGGCGAAATAGCTAAGGTTCCGCACTTTATGACTTCATCACCGTAACGGATTCTAACTTTGATGAGACCAGGTTCCTTAATGATAAGACCAGTTGTTACAATGATGTGCGTCGTGCGGATGTAAAGCGTTTCTCGTTCCTGAGTGAAAGGATGCGGCGTTTCGTGAAATCCGCCGTCCGGAGCCGGTATCTCTTGTATGATAACGGGAACATCGGGTTCACCTCCCGGTAATTCGATGGTTATCGTGAAGGAGAAGTCACGTTTGTAAGCAAGAGATGAAGGTTCCATTAGGGTGATGTAGAATGCAAATTTCGGAAGGAGCAGAGGAAAGCTCGCAGCATGCATTAGACTAGAATAAAGGCCGATCAAACTCTGCTTATCATCTAGTTCAAACCGGATGTCGTCGCAGAATGCGGTGTATCCATAAGGGCTTTCGTCGGCCATTGTGATTATGCAGTTTCCGTAATGCTCGCGTTATTCTTTATTATCCAGTGTACGTTTGGTGGAGCGTCAACAGAAGGGACCTGAAAGCTTATCTGATGCGCAGTCCCTTTTGGACGTTCC
>JBPBPI010000016.1:0-18795 GCA_050954885.1 Janthinobacterium lividum
GCGACAAATACTCAACAACACGAGACCGTAAATCTGTACTATATCCGTAACTCATCCCTATTTATAACATTGAGTAATTATATAAGCAATTAGCTATAGATTGTTCTATTCTGTCTATTTTAAACATTGATCAACTTGTCGCCATAGCAGAAATATGGTACCTAACAACTGTGGTGCCAAAATGAAATATGTTATGTTGATATAAATGGCTCTTTCTCCTTCTGATTTTTCTCAAAAATCATCTTTACATCGTGTGTTGGCACGCAAGTATCGTCCTGTGACATTTAAAGATTTGATTGGTCAAGAATCATCAGTTCAAGTTTTGACCAACAGTATTGAGATGGATCGCCTGCCCCATGCTATTCTTTTAACAGGCATCAGAGGCGTTGGAAAAACCACGATCGCACGTATTATTGCACGTTCTTTGAATTGTATTGGCGCCACCGGTCAAGGCGGACCGACGGCTTCTCCTTGCGGCCTTTGTAAGCCTTGTGTTGCCATCACCGAAGATCGTCACATTGATGTGATTGAAATGGATGCCGCCAGTCGAACCGGTGTTGAAGATGTACGCGAAGTGATTGAAGGCGGCCGTTACAAGGCTGTATCCGCACGATATAAAGTTTATATTATCGATGAAGTTCATATGCTGTCCAAAAATGCTTTCAACGCTTTTTTGAAAACTCTTGAAGAACCATCCCGCCATTTAATTTTTATCTTTGCCACCACTGAACTAAATAAGGTGCCGGAGACAATTCAATCCAGATGTATGCGACTGCCCTTAAGACGCATCGAACTGAATACGTTGATTGATTATTTCAAAGATATTACCCATCGCGAGGGCATGAAAATTGACCAAGGTGCCCTCACCCTCATTGCACGTGCGGCCGATGGATCTGTCCGCGATGGTCTGTCTTTGCTAGATCAAGCTATGGCCCTTTGCGAGGGTAATGTGGATGAATCTTCTGTTTTAAACATGTTGGGTTTTAGCGACCGCAGTTTACTGTTTAATCTTTTTGTGGCTTTCATTCAGGGACAGTCCCAAGAAACCTTACAATTCTTTCATCAAATGTATTTAAACGGCGCAGATCCGCTGATGGTCTTACATGATTTAATGGATTTTGCTCATTGGCTCAGCCTTTGTAAAATGACGGTGACATCTACCTTCTATCCAGGCCTTGACGAATCTTATCGACCAAAAGTTGAGATGCTTATTGAGAATCTTTCTTTCCCCTTATTATCACGATGTTGGCAAACTTTATTAAAAGGAACACAAGAAACTGCTTTGGCACCGTCGACCAAACAAGCCGTTGAGATTGTTCTTTTAAGGCTTTGTTTTTTGTCCGCGCTTCCCACGGTTGATGACGTTATTCAACATTTATCCGAAAATCCAACTTCAGACCAACCTCTTGAAATTGAAGGCAAAGCACTGCAAAAAATTGCTTTGGATATTCCTTCATTTTTTGACATGTCAGACACGCCAGAAATTGTAACATCTCAAAATGTATCAATTGACCATGAATTAACCGAAACTAAAAAAGTTAAAAATATCAAAAAGCTAAAAAGTGTTCAAAATGATGAAAGTGAAGCAAAAGCTATACTTGAAAAACCTGTTGTTGATCTTAAAGTTTCATCTCGTGATGAAGAAAAATTAGAGACAACTACCACAGATACACTTGAAAATTCAGATGCTGATACAGTGGGTCACATTGATGAGACAGATTATAGTGAGGAAAACATTGAAACAGATGATTTATCTACAGAATCATTGTCTCTTTTTTCTGATATTGAAACCATAGCGCCATCATCTAAAATTTTAGATGATAAGATTCCATCATCTTCAGCATTACTGCCTGCGGCCTTTCAGGATGTACTTAAGTTACTCAATGACAAGCGAGAAATGATTTTAAAAAATTATCTTGAAAATGATAGTCACCTTATTTCTTATGAACCTGGAAAAATTTGTTTGCGCTTTACATCAGGGGTGCCTAAAGATACAACACGTCGATTAAAAGATTTACTAACCACCTGGACGAATATACCTTGGACAGTTAGTATGAGCGAAGAATCTGGTGAACCTACTGTTCGTGACCAAACCCAGAAAAAAAAGGCAAAGAAGCGAACAGAACTTTTAGAATTACCTCTTGTTCAATCGGCTTTGGCAGCTTTTCCAGAAGCTGAAATTGACGATGTTGAAGATCACCCTTAAGGAAAAAATGATGAAAAATATTGGACAATTGATGAAACAAGCCCAAGAGATGCAATCCAAGATGGCGGCGGCTCAAGAAGAAGTTTCAAAAATAACCGCTGAAGGGCGTTCTGGTGGATCCATGATCACTGTTACCCTCAATGGCAAAGGTGAAATGCAAGGCATTAAAATTGACCCTTCACTCCTGACGCCCGATGATGTAGAAATTTTAGAAGATCTCATTGTGGCCGCTCACAGCGATGCCAAAAGCAAAGTTGATACCCGCGCCAATGAAGAAATGTCTAAGGTCACAGGGGGATTACAACTGCCAGCCGGCATGAAACTTCCTTTTTAATCATGTACGCAAAAGATCTTCAAGGACTGATTCAATACCTCGCCAAGCTACCTGGTTTGGGGCCTCGTTCAGGACGACGTGCGGCACTTCATCTTTTAAGGCATCAAGAAAACTTGATGATACCGTTGATTGAATCCCTGCGTCACGTGCGTGAAAATATCAAGTCTTGTTCTGCTTGCAGCAATTATGACACTGTTGATCCGTGTCAATTATGTTGTGATCCCAATCGCGATTCACGTTTGATTTGTGTGGTTGAAAGTGTGGCAGATTTATGGGCTTTAGAACGTTCTTCGTCTTTCAAAGGCAAATATCATGTTCTGGGTGGAACACTTTCGGCACTAGATGGTATTCAACCGGAAGATCTTAAAATTCCATTACTTTTGCAACGCATTAAAGATGATCATGTTCAAGAAGTTATTTTAGCTTTAAACGTCACTGTCGATGGTCAAACGACCGCTCATTATCTAGCAGATCGTCTTGAAAACTTGTCCATTAAAGTAACAGCTTTAGCCCATGGTGTCCCCATGGGTGGTGAGTTGGATTATTTAGATGATGGGACACTGACCGCTGCTTTACGGGCGCGTCGCGATATGTTGACTTAACCTGTTTCTTCTAAGACTTGACCAATTCTTTTAAATTTTAATTTAACGATTGCCAACTTTAGACAAGCACATTAATAATGTTGTTTTTAAATACAGTTATTGGCAACTCAGGAAATATCGCCTTGGCAGAAAAAGACAACCCCCCCTTTGGTCTCGTCCGAACGACCTCGTTTGTTGTCGGCAATGTCGTCGGCACCAGCGTTCTTTTGTTGCCTGCGGTTTTAGGCAAATATGGCTCTATAAGTTTGTTGGGTTGGCTTTTTACATCAGTTGGTGCTTTGTTTTTAGCTCATATTTTTGCACAACTCAGTCGTCGTATGCCTCAAACAGGTGGGCCTTATGCTTATTGTCGTCAAGCCTTTGGCGATTTTGTAGGCTTCCAAATGGCTTGGTCATATTGGATTGCCAATTGGGTTAGTAATGCCGCTGTTGCGATCGCCTTTGTCAATTTTGCCAGTCAACTATGGCCGGCTTTGGGACAATCACCTTTATATTCTTTGGTAGCCTCTCTTTCCACTTTATGGCTTTTGACTGGTATTAATTGCATCAGCTTAAAATGTATTGGCAATCTTCAAGTTATCACCACTGTTTTGAAACTCTTACCTTTAGGTATTATTACTATTTTTGGCTCTTTTTACATTGATTTTAACAATTTTTTTCCTCTAACACTTGGCAACGTGTCACCCTTTACAGCCATTGGAGCCGCGGCCACAGCAACACTTTTCAGCTTTATGGGCCTTGAAACCGCAACGGTACCGGCAGGAGCTGTCAAAGATCCTCAAAAAACCATTCCGCGTGCCACTCTCCTCGGTACCTCTATTTCTGCCATCTTATATATTTGGTCTTGTGTGGTTATTTTTGGGGTTCTAAGTCCTGAAAAAGCCGCTCTCTCATCTTCACCCTTTTCAGATGTAGGGGCACTGCTGTTTGGCTCAACGGCTGAAAAAATAATTATTGCCTGTGCCGCATTATCTTGTTTTGGCACATTAAACGGTTGGATTTTACTACAAGGACAGGTGCCTTACGCAGCGGCTCAAGATCACTTATTTCCGAAGATTTTTGCGCGCCTTTCAAACCGAGGATTGCCTGTTTTTGGTCTTGTATTTTCAAGTATTTTGATCAGCATTTTGTTAATTTTTAATTATGAAGCAGGTCTTGTAGACCAATTCAATTTTATTGTGACATTAACCACCTTTGCCATCCTCCAGCCCTACTTATATTCCAGTGCGGCTGAGCTATTTTTTATGTTCCGTGACGCCCAAACTATTTCACAACCTTACCTGTGGCGTAATGTTATCATCACGACTTTGGCACTTTTATATACAATTTGGACGGTTGTTGGCGCAGGGGCTGAAATTGTATATTTGGGAACATTTCTACTGCTTGGCGGTATACCTGTTTATATCTGGCTTAAAGTTCAACAACTTAAAACAGAATCTTTTAAAACACGAGAAATGCTATGAACGCTTTTATTTTTCCAGGTCAAGGGTCTCAATTTGTGGGTATGGGACGTGATTTATATGACAATTTTTTGACCGCACGTGAGATTTTTCAGGAAATTGATGAAACGTTAAAACAAAACTTATCAAAATTGATGTTTGAAGGACCTCTTGAGACATTGACACTGACAGAAAATACCCAGCCAGCTCTTATGGCTGTCAGCCTTGCTTTAATTCATGTTCTAAAAAAAGATGCTAACTTTAATATTTTTGAAAAAGTGAGTTACATGGCCGGTCATTCGTTGGGTGAATATAGCGCGCTCGCCAGTGCCGATGTTTTGACCGTTTCTCAAACCGCACGTCTTTTAAGACAGCGCGGCAATGCTATGCAGCAAGCAGTTCCCTTGGGGCAAGGCAGTATGGTGGCCTTAATTGGTGCAGATTTGGATCAAGCTGAGGTCATTGCTTTAAAATCAGCTCAAGGAGATGTTTGTGAGGTTGCTAATGACAACGCCCCCGGACAGGTTGTTTTAAGCGGTGATAAAACAGCCCTAGATCGTGTTTTGGATATTGCTAAAGAATATGGCATTAAACGTGCTATTTCCTTGCCTGTCAGTGCACCCTTTCACAGTTCTTTAATGATGCCTGCGGCTGAAAAAATGTCTGCTATTTTACAAAACGAGACCTTTCATCTGCCTAAAGTTCCTATAATTGTCAACGTAACTGCCCAGGCTGAATCTAATCCTGAACATTTAAAATGTTGTTTGATTGAACAAATTTCAGGTCGCGTGCGGTGGCGTGAATCGATTTTAAGCCTCAAAAATCTGGGTATTAAAAATGTCATTGAAGTTGGTGCTGGCAAAGTTTTGTCAGGTCTTACCAAAAGAATTGATCCTGATTTAGAAGCACATTCGCTTCAAAGTCCTGGGGACATTGATTCATTTATTAAAATTTTTTAAGGAGTCAGTTTATGTTTTCACTTCAAGGAAAAAAAGCGCTCATCACAGGGGCTTCAGGGGGCATTGGATCTGCTATTGCCACATTATTACATCAACAAGGTGCAGAAATTACCATCTCTGGCACGCGCCTTGAAGCTTTGGAAAACATCGCCTCAACCCTTGGGGATCGTTGTCATATTTTGACTTGTAACTTAAGCGATAATCAGGCGGTTGAGACACTTGTCCCCCAAGCTGAAAAATTAATGGGGTCTTTGGATATTTTGGTCAACAATGCTGGAATGACACGGGATAATTTGCTTTTACGGATGAAAGAAGAAGATTTTGATACGGTTCTTCAAATAAATCTGAAATCTGCTTTTTTATTGATGCGCTCAGCCATTAAAGGCATGATGAAGCAACGTCAAGGCCGCATTATTAATATTTCGTCCATCGTTGGTGTCACTGGAAATCCAGGTCAGACCAATTATTGTGCATCTAAAGCGGGACTGATCGGCATGACAAAATCTTTGGCTCAAGAAATTGCCTCACGAGGAATAACAGTCAATTGTCTTGCACCTGGTTTTATTGAATCATCGATGACAGATATTTTAACACCAGAACAAAGACAGAAGATTAATCAATCAATTCCTTTGGGACGCATTGGGTTGCCTCAAGAGATTGCGGCTGGTGTTGCCTATTTAGCCAGCGACGAAGCAGCTTATATCACCGGACAAACCTTGCATATTAATGGCGGAATGGCGATGATTTGATTTCTCGCTTTTTCAACTAAAAACTTTATGATAGAGTGCCTTTCATATTTTGGTCTTAGGGCCTTTTAGAAAGTTTAATTGTTTTTAACTTAAAGGAAAACTTAGTATGAGTGATGTTTTTGAACGTGTAAAAAAGATTATTGTTGATCAACTAGGCGTTGATGAAGTCAAGGTTACTGAAGAAGCCAATTTCATTGATGATTTGGGCGCTGATAGCTTAGACACAGTTGAATTGGTTATGGGTTTTGAAGAAGAATTTAATGTTGAGATTCCTGACGAACATGCTGAAAAAATTCGTACTGTTAAAGACACCGTTGATTATATCAATGCGCATTCTCAAGACTAAATTTAAAAACAATCCATCACATACATAAAGGAATTTTTTATGCGACGTGTTGTTGTAACAGGAATTGGTGCTGTAACACCTTTGGGTGGAGACATTGAGACAACTTGGAATAATTTGATTGCGAGTAAATCTGGTATCAAACAAATTCAACGATTTGATGTGTCAGATTTGCCTGTTAAGATTGCTGGATTGTTGTCTCAAGGTGAAGCACCAGGCAATTATAATCCAAATGTATGGATGGATACCAAAGAACAACGAAAAGTTGATGACTTTATCGCCTATGGTATTGTCGCAGCTTCTCAAGCTTTGCAAGACTCTGGATGGGTTCCCGAAACAGAGGAAGATCAATACCGTTCTGGTGTTAAAATTGGCTCTGGTATTGGCGGTCTTCAAAGAATTTACGATGCTTCGATTTCTTTGGTCAATGGCGGTCCAAAACGTGTATCGCCTTTTTTTATCCCCAGCGCATTAATCAATGAAATTTCTGGTAATGTGTCAATTAAATATAAATTTAAGGGACCCAACCACGCCAATGTTACCGCGTGTTCCACAGGCGCCCATGCCATCGGAGATGCAGCCCGTTTGATTCAAAGGGGTGATGCTGATGTTATGCTAGCGGGTGGTGCTGAAGCTGCGGTTGTGCGTATCGGTATGGCTGGATTTGCAGCTATGAAAGCATTATCAACTGGGTACAATGACACGCCTGAAAAAGCCTCTCGTCCTTGGGATCAAGCACGGGATGGTTTCGTCATGGGTGAAGGTGCCGGTGTGGTTGTGCTGGAAGAACTTGAACATGCACGCCGTCGTAATGCGCGCATCTATGGTGAGTTTGTCGGCTACGGCATGTCTGGAGATGCTTATCATATTGCAGCTCCCGCGCCTGATGGCAATGGGGTTTTAAGATGTATGAAAAATGCGCTGACAGATGCACAGGTTAATCCTGAAGATATCGATTATATCAACGCTCATGCAACATCAACACCTGCGGGTGATGAACTGGAATTGGGCGCCATTCGACGACTTATGGGAGATGCTGTTTCTAAAGTATCAATTTCTTCGACCAAATCTTCAATTGGTCATTTGTTAGGGGCCGCAGGGGGGGTTGAAGCAATCTTCTCTCTTTTAAGTATTTACCATCAGAAATTACCGCCAACATTAAATTTAGATACACCTTGCGAGGCCGCAGCAGGTATCGATCTTGTGCCACATTTTGCTAAAGACAAATCTGTCAAAGTTGCTGTCTCAAATTCCTTTGGTTTTGGGGGTACAAATGCTTGCCTCGTTTTCCGTCAAATGGATTAAAAGTTATTTTAAGATAAAATCGTTTTTCCTTATTTGCATTTTCTTAATTGTCACTTTAGGGGGATGCGGTTTTTTCTATCTTCAAACAACCTATAATGCGACAACTGGCAACAGGCAGGATCAAGATATCTTGCTTGAGTTCGGCACATCTTTAAATGAAATCGCAGATCACCTTTATCATCACAAAATAATTGATCATCCGCAAAGTTTTCGTTGGAACGCACGCCTTCACGGCTTTCATCGTCATATTCAAGCAGGTGAGTATCATTTTTCCAAAGAACGAACTCTAAAAAGCGTGCTAGAATTGCTTGCGTCAGGTAAAACAATTGTTCATAAATTTATGGTGATCGAAGGACAAACAACCAAAGAAGTTTTAAATCTACTTTTAAAATCAGATCATCTTAAAGGTGATATTTTAGACTTACCTGAAGAAGGAAGTCTTTATCCCGAAACTTATCACTACAACCATGGAACAACGCGGCAAACACTTATTGTAAGAATGCAAAAAGTCATGAAAAAGCATTTGACCGACCTTTGGCAATACCGTGATCCTAAAATTTTACTGACATCGCCACAGCAGGCTCTGGTTTTGGCCTCAATTGTTGAAAAAGAAACGCCTTTACAATCAGAAAAAGCCCATGTTGCAGGATTGTTTTATAATCGACTACGTACAGGTATGAAGCTTCAATCCGATCCCACTGTATCTTATGGTCTTTACTTATTTAACAATCGACCTTTAAATCAAGCCCTAAGTCGTGCAGAACTTGTCCTATCAACCCCCTATAATACCTATGTTCATGTGGGGCTGCCCCCTGCCCCCATTTGTAATCCAAGTCTTTCTTCTCTCCATGCCGTTCTTCATCCTCTTAATACATCAGATTTTTATTTTGTCACCGACGGCACAGGGGGGCATGTTTTTTCATCAAATTATTCGGATCATCAACGTCATCATCAAGCTTTACGCCAACGCCGTGCAAATCGTCAAAAAGATAATTAATTTATTGAAAATTAGTCATAATAATTTTATAAAAAAGTTAATAATTTTTTTTTTAATTTTAAATCAAAATAAAGCTATTTTAACGCCATGAAAAACACTCTGACACCAAATCTTTTATCAACTTATATTAAAGTATCTGCTATCCCTGTCTTTATCGAACAAGAATCTTCTCATTCCGACGGACGGTATATATGGTCGTACCAAATTAAAATTGAAAATAGCAGCGATTCAACAGTTCAACTTCACAGCCGTTATTGGAAAATTACCGACAGTTTTGGTAGATGTCATGAAGTCCGCGGTCAAGGTGTGATTGGCGAACAACCCATTTTACAACCAGGTGATGTTTTTGAATATACCAGTGCGACGTCTCTCACGTCACCTTCTGGTATTATGGAAGGGTTTTACGATATGAAAGATGATGAAGGTCAAGCGTTCAAAGTTCAAATTCCTGTCTTTTCACTCGATAGTCCCTATGAAAAACGAACTTTAAATTAAGTTTTTACTTTATCAGAAGGCATAACTTTTAAGGTGGTACCGTCAATATCGATAACGGTGACGAAAGTTCCCACAGGTATATCAGATCCTTCAATATCCCACCAACTATCGTCAATCTGGATCTTGCCCCGACCGTGATGAAGAGGTGATGTCAAAGCAAAGCTGCGTCCCCGATATTGTTCAACACGACGATTTAATGTAGGATGTTCTGTTGTTTGTGGATGATGTTTCAAAAAGGCTTTCCAAAAAACCACAGAAACAATTGCCAAAATTGAAAAGATCAAAATCTGACTTTGTCCATCTAATGTTGGTATCAACCATTTCAAAATACCAACTGAACCTGCAGCTACACTCATCCAGATAAAAAAAGCACCAGGTGCGAGTGCCTCTAAAATAAGCAACATAATACAAAAAATAAACCAATGCCCATAATCAAGATGAGGGAACCCATAAAATTCTATCATTTAGGATGAACTTTGGTCGAAGAAGGGACAGATCTTTTAATCGTTGACTCTGATTTATTATGAGGCGTCGACGCTGGCATGAATGCATCTTTGGTAATTTCAGCAATACCACTGATGGCACCGATGAGACTAGTGGCCTCAAGGGGCATTAATAAAACTTTTTGATTAGGGGCGGATGCCAAAGCTTTTAAAGCTTCGATATACTTTTGGGCCACAAAATAATTTAAGGCTTGGGCACTGCCATTATGAATGGCTTGCGAGACAATTTGCGTGGCCGCAGCTTCCGCCTGAGCCAATCGTTCGCGTGCTTCAGCAGTACGGAATTCTGCTTCTTTATTGCCTTCTGCTTCCAAAATACGGGCTTGTTTTTCGCCTTCTGCTTCTAAAATAGCGGCTTGGCGACTGCCTTCTGCTTCTAAAATCGACGCTCGCTTGTCACGTTCTGCCTTCATTTGACGTGCCATCGAATCAATTAAGTCTTTAGGAGGGGTAATGTCTTTAATTTCAATGCGCATCATTTTGATACCCCAAGCACGCGTTGCTTCATCAACCACACGCAACAAAGACGCGTTAATGCGTTCACGGTTTGATAACAATTCATCCAAGTCCATGGCACCCATCACAGTACGGATGTTGGTCACAGTCAAGTTTGTAACCGCTGAATGAACATCCGAAACTTCATAGGCTGCGCGGGCCGCATCAATTATCTGATAAAAAACAACACCATCGACCCTGACCATGGCATTGTCTTTAGTAATAACATCTTGAGACGGAACGTTAAAGACAGTCTCCCGCATACTGATTTTATTTCCGACACGATCAACAAAAGGAATAATGATATTGAGACCAGGTTTAAGAGTATGTGTATAGCGACCGAAACGTTCGATTGTCCATTCCATCCCCTGTTGAACAGATTTTACACCCATAAACAACAAGATAATGGCCAGTAAAAAAACCAACAAGACAAAAATAGAAAAACTTTCCATTTTATTTCCTTAAAAAATTAAAAGAGATTATGTAAAAGCATAGTGACAAGATTTTTTTAATCTGTAAATAATTTATTTTAATAATTTTTTTCTTTTTCAAATAATTTTTCAACTAAGTCAGTAAAAGAATAAACCATAATTGTTCTTTTATTTTTTATTTTTTGAATAGTTTTTTTGTTTGACATTTTTTTATTCTCTTTTAAGTATTATTACTTTATAAAAACATATAAAAATGAAATATAGATGAAGAAATTATATCAAATTTGTTAACAAAATTAATTTTGAAACAGTCTCTTAAAATTTTGACTTAAAACCAATTCCTTTCCTTATTTTTCTTAAAATTATATTTTTGTTTTATATTCAATATTTTAAATTTAAAAATTAATTTTATAAAAATTGTTTTTATCGTTTGCATTTGTAAAAAGTCTGCGCTATCAAACCTATTAAATTCAATCAATAAAATTTGTAATTATTTACAGCAGGGAGCCGATCATGGATCACACCGGTCAAATACTACAAGCTTGCTTTGGCATCCTGGTTTTTTTAATAATTGCTTGGTTGATGAGCGAGAACCGTAAAAATGTCGATTACAAATTTGCAATTTTAGGTATTGGTATTCAAGCCGTTCTTGCTTTTTTAATTACAAAAGTCAGTGTTGTACAAAATAGTTTCCTCTGGGTGAGCGAAGGCATTAATAAACTCAAAAGTGCAACCGCCGAAGGTACCAAATTTGTTTTTGGTTATTTAGGCGGTGGCGATGTGCCCTTTGTGGTTAAGGAAGGCGCAAGTCCCTTTATTTTTGCTTTTCAACCTCTCCCTATGGTGTTGGTTGTCAGCGCCTTATCGATGCTTTTGTTTCATTGGAAGATTCTCCCTGTCATTGTTCGTGGATTTTCTTATGCCTTACGTAAAAGTTTAAATATTGGGGGTGCCCTTGGCGTTTGCGCCGCGGCTAAAGTTTTCTTGGGACAAACGGAAGCCCCTTTATTGATTCGTCCTTACCTAGCACGATTTTCACGAAGTGAGCTTTTTACCGTCATGACCGCGGGTATGGCCACGACATCGACCACCATTATGATTTTATATGCTCAAATTTTAGAAGGCACCATTACCAACCCGATCACTCATATTTTAACCGCGTCAATCATCAGTATCCCTGCGGCCATTTCAATTTCACGTATCATGATTCCGCAAATTGGCGATCATACATCTGGTGAATTGGTGATGCCCTATCAATTTGCAGGGGCCATGGATGCTGTCTCTCAAGGCGCAAGTGATGGTATGAAATTGTTTTTAAATATCATTGCGATGTTGATTGTCACCCTCGCTTTGGTTGCTTTGGTTAACTATCTCTTGGGAAATTTTCCTGATTTTTATCAAGAACCCATTACACTTCAAAGAATTTTAGGCTATGCCATGGCGCCTGTCACCTGGCTTATGGGCATTCCGTGGACTGAAGCCAAGGCCGCGGGCAATTTACTTGGGACAAAGACGATCTTAAATGAAGTGGTTGCTTTCATTGATTTGGCAAATTTAAAAAATATGCTAAGCGCACATACTAATTTGGTGATGACCTATGCCTTGTGTGGCTTTGCAAACCTCAGCAGTATCGGTATTCAAATCGGTGGATTGGGCACGATGGTCCCTGAAAGACGCGCGGAAATTATCACTCTAGGCTTTCGCGCTTTAATTGCAGGTACTATTGCAAGTTGTTTAAGCGGTACAATTATGGGAATTCTTTATTTAATCAATTAATTTAGAGATTAAAGGATAAGTACACTGAACTTTGTTCAGGACTTTTCTTTACATAATTTAGATATATTGACGTACAATATCTGTGATACGCGACAGCTCATTTAAAGGTGGATAAGACCAAGGCTCGAGTTGATCTTTAAAAGATCTTGTATAACCCTGTGCTTGAAAGGCTTGATGAAAATTGTGAAATTTTTGAGACCCCCCTTTAAAAAAATAGCTGTAGACAGGTTTACCCGTAAAGCATGCCTCTGACGTCATCGAGATAGAATCACAAGTAACAATAATATAATTGGCAAGACTTAAAAAAGCATAATAAGGATTATCATCCTCGCGCGTCCACACGAGAGCCGAAGTATCTTTTAAAGTTTCTTGGAAAATTTGTCGTATATCTTGAGACGTACGGCGCGAAAATGTGACCATTAAATGGGCATGATAGGTATTTGCCAGTCTTTTCAAACGCTGAGCCATTTCAAAAATTTCAGTTGATTTTACGGGATAATGATGACTGCGCCCCCCAATTAATACCGCAACCAAAGGTTTTTTAAAATTCTTGATATGATCAGAAAATCGCTTACCTTCCTTATTGAGACGTTCTTGGGTTAAAAGATGCAAAGCACCCCGGGTTTGGAGAACATTAGGACCTATTAAACCATCGTGTTCAGGTGCCACAACCAAATCAAAACATTTTGGATTGATCCGAGGATTGAGAAGCTGAATGACTTTGGTTTGACCTTGGGTTATCTTACGAATATATGCCACAGGCGCCGCACTTAGGCGACCTGCACCAATAATGATGTCTGGCCAGGGTGATCTTAACGGCCCATCAACACTTGTCATTCCTTTTAAAGGGAAAGTCCATAAAGAAGCAGGTAGATATTTCCAAATACCCCGACCTTGCACACGAATAATTTTAGGCTGGAGCCCTAAAGAATTGGCAAGCCCCACACATTGATGTTCGGTACCGACCTTGCCATCATCGCAAATGATCCAACATGTTTTTTGAAAATTTACCAACTTTATTTAAAATCAACAGATAAAATTTCATAAGTTTTTGAACCACCTGGGGTCACAACCTCAATAGAAGTTCCGACCTTTTTACCGATTAAGCTGCGCGCCAAAGGAGCTGAGACAGAAAGTCGACCCTCTTTAATATCCGATTCATCAACACCCACAATTTGATAGGAACTTTCTTCGTCCGTATCTTCATCAACAAGTTTTACATGCGCTCCAAAACGAATGGTGTCTCCGGTTAATTTTGAGGCATCAATGACCTCAGCCAAGGACAATTTGGATTCCAATTCCGTAATACGACCCTCAATAAATCCTTGACGATCGCGTGCCGCATGATATTCAGCATTTTCCGATAAATCGCCTAAAGCACGTGCAAAGGCAATTGCTTTAATCACAGCAGGACGCTGAACAGTTTTTAAATCTTTTAATTCTTCTTCAAGGCGAGAAAAGCCTTCTGGGGTCATCGGAATTCTTTGCATCATCATACTCTTAATTTATGAAATTTGACTCAAATTGATGTATATTTACGGGTATTAATACATAATAGAGAAATAAAAGACCATATTTCAAAATTTAATGCAAGTTTTTTTTAGATATTTTGTATTACTAGAACAAGATGTTACAAATTGTTATTTTAAAAATTTAAATTCAGGTTTCTATGTGTTAGAATTATTTTCCATCATTTATAATTTAATTTTTGCTTTACTATTTAATATAAATTCAGTTATAAAAATATTTATTTGAAACGCGTAGCAGCTAAATCTTTATATGTTTTTAAATAATCGCCTAAAAAATTATACTCAATTATCTAAAGATATTTGTTGCTTAACTGATATAAAACTTTGTGATTTAATCTCAAAATCTAAAAACTTGAATTCAAGTATTGGCGGTGAATCACATGTATTAATGATCAGTGATATTTCCGTTTTTGTTAAAAAAATTTCGCTTACTGATCTTGAAAATCAATCAGAACATATTTTAAAAACAGCAAATTTATTCAAGCTACCTCTTTTTTATCAATATGGTGTGGGATCAACAGGTTTTGGTGCGTGGCGCGAACTAGCGGCACATATTATAACAACTGACTGGGTTCTTAAAAAAGAATGTCCTAATTTTCCTCTTTTGTATCATTGGCGCATTTTATCTAATGATGAGCCTAAGATTATCAGTGATCAAAAATTAAAAAATGACGTTGAATATTGGGAAGGTTCTTTAACTATTGGCCATCGTATAGAATCACTTCATCAAGCTTCATCCAATATAATATTATTTTTGGAATACGCTCCTCAAACCTTATATGAATGGCTAAGCTGTCAACTCAAAATAGGTGGCAGTACCGCTGAATCTGCTATTTCCTTTGTTGATAAGAATCTTAAACTTATAATTAATTTTATGAATAAGCGTGGCCTGGTACATTTTGATGCACATTTTCATAATATTCTCACAGATGGTGAAATTATTTACTTAAGTGATTTTGGCCTGTCTTTATCATCTGAATTTGATCTAACTTCTGAAGAAATTGATTTTTTAAAAGCTCATCGTACTTACGATAGATGCGCAACTATTGTTAATCTTCTTCATTGTCTCATCACAAGCTCATTTGGAAAAGATCAATGGGAAAAGAAATTAAAAGAATACGTGGATCAAAAACTAAATAAATTAAGCCCGCCAATCGATTCTATCATCACTAAATACAGTCAAATTGCACTGGTTATGGATAAATTTTATCAAAACCTTCAGAAGAAAACAAAATTAACACCCTACCCAGCAGCACAATTAGAATATTTATTATCTACAATCGGTGAAGAAAGTACATGAAAACGTTTGAAGATAATATTTTAAGTATTTATAAAGATAGGGGCAAGACTTGGCTATCTAAATTACCAGAAGTTGTATCAGCAGCTGCACAGACCTATGGCTTATCTGATTTAACGCCAGTTGGTAATTTAAGTCATAATTATGTTCTGTCAGGATTTCAGAAAACACAACCTATTATCTTGAAATTAGGGCTAGACGTTGAAGGAATAATGCGTGAAGCGGCTGCTTTAAAAGCATTTTCCAATTTTGGTACTGTAAACGTTTTTGAAAAAAATGATGGCCTACTTCTTTTAAGGCGCGCTGTTCCTGGTATCTCTTTAAAAAACCATACCTCATCACATGAAGCTATTTCTATAATTTGTCGAATGATGAAAAAGTTACATCAAGCAGATATACCTCAAGATGTATGTTTTCCCCACATAAATGATTGGTTGAAGATTCTGGACCAGGAATGGAACATCCCTACTTCTTACTTACGAAAAGCAAGGCAACTTCGAGATCAATTGACTATTGGATCAAGTCCATGTGTACTTCTTCACGGTGATCTTCATCATGACAACATAATTCAAGACGACCTTGACTGGCTTGTCATTGATCCTAAAGGCGTGATTGGACCTGCCATCCACGAGGTTTGGGCATTTATTATAGACATGGAAAAAGATACGCAGTATGTCGCAGATTATTTTAACTATGAAGTTCAAGTTGTTCGGCAATGGTACTTTATACATTTAATACTTGCAACTTTATGGAACATTCAAGATGGCGTTACACCAAAATTTTTCTTAGATTTAGCTGAGAAAGTTTATCCGATTGTCTAAATGATATGTCTTATCTTCTTCTTAATTTTTTCGAATAAAATTTATTCTAAAATCTTCTATTAAAAGTTTTATCCAAGGCTATGATTGACTTTTTGCTGGCTTGTATCTTATGATCTTAAATCAGAAAAATCAATTTTGTTGACAATAATTTGTTATTTACAAAAATATGTGGTTTGTTCTTGTGTATTAATTTATTAAAAGTTCTATATTTATGTCCCAATTACCCAAAACGTTAAACAGCTTTCTGCTTTATTTTATAAAAAAACAAAAATTTGGCTTTACCTATATGGCCGTGACCATGGCTATCTGGGCCATTAATGAAGCTCTCTATCCTTATTTTGTCAAAATATTGGTCAATGATGTTGAAAAATTAGGACATGGTATTGACTCTCCTTTTCATGCGTTGGCCTTTCCTTTGGGCGCACTGATGACTTCTTGGCTGATTATGGAACTTGCCATGCGAAGCCTTGGTATTGTTATGATGTACATTTGGCCAAAATTCAGAAAAAATATTCGTGAAGCAACTTTTAATTATACCCAAGGGCATTCTCACAGTTTTTTTGCCAATAACTTCGCCGGTAATATTGCCAATAAAATTTCTGAACTCCCAAGAGCTTGTGAACAAATTCTTGGTATTTTCATCATGAGTTTTTTTGCCATTTTACTAACTTTTTTAATTTCCCTTATTATCATTTATCAGGTCAATCCCATTTTTGGTCATATTTTGGTTATTTGGGTGATTTTTTTCATGATCCTTACCTTCTTTTACATTGGTCGAATTAATCGTGCTTCTGAATCCCATGCGGAATCTGTGGCTGTGCTTAATGGTCAAGTGGTTGATAGCCTCAGCGGTATGATGACGGTGCGGCTTTTTGCCCGCGCACGCCACGAGTTAAGTCATTTGGGGCACTACCAAAATATGGAAATGAAAAAATCACGTCATGCGATTTGGATAATTGAAGAGTTGAATATATTCAGAGGTATCTTATCTTTTGCGTTCATCGTGGTGATGTTTTCAACTTTGGTTTATGGCTGGAATCAAGGATGGGTTACCCTGGGCGATTTTTCATTAATTGCGATTACCTCATTTAACTTGATGGGTCTTATTTGGCATTGCGCTTATAATATCACTCATGTGGTTAAAGAAATTGGCATCGTGCAGGCAGCTCTCTCTCTCACTAACAAAGCTCATGATGTTCAAGATGTACCTCATGCTAAGTCTTTAGAAGTTTATCGTGGTGAAATTGTCTTTGATAATGTGACATTTCAATACAAAAGAAATTCAACCATGTTTGAAAACAAAACAGTTAAAATTGAAGCGGGACAAAAAGTAGGACTGGTAGGCTTTTCAGGATCTGGTAAATCAACTTTTGCCAATTTGATTATGCGATTTTATGATATTCACAAAGGTCGTATTTTAATTGATGGTCAAGATATTTCTCAAGTGACTCAAGAATCATTACGTGCACAAATTGCGATGATTCCCCAAGAACCTGTTCTGTTTCATCGAAGTATCATGGAAAACATCCGTTATGGCCGCCTTGAAGCCACAGATGAGGAAGTTTATGATGCTGCACGTCGTGCCCATTGTGACGAATTTATTCAGCACATGGAAGAAGGGTATCAAACAATTGTCGGCGAAAGAGGATCAAAACTTTCGGGTGGACAACGTCAAAGGGTTGCCATTGCACGTGCCATTTTAAAAGGTGCCCCCATTATTATTTTAGATGAAGCCACAGCTGCTTTGGATTCTGAAACAGAACAACTTATTCAAGAAAGCTTTCATAATCTTACCAAAAATTCAACAGCCCTTTTAATTGCACATCGTCTATCGACTTTGAAAGATATGAACCGAATTCTTGTCTTTTATAAAGGTGAAATTGTTGAAGATGGATCTGTTGATGAATTGTTAAATAAAGGTGGACATTTCGCCAAGCTTTGGCAAACACAAACGGGCGGATTGCTGCCAGAAAATGATGAAGAATCTGAGATATTAACAACAATTTAATTTTAAAATTTATGATTAAATGATTTTAAAAAAACTACCTTCTTATATTGTTGATAACACATTATTTTCTGTTTTATATAAAGGCTACTCTCAATCTAAAAGCTTAAGATTACGCTATACACCAAATGGCAAAGATATTTTAATTACAGGACCCAAAATTTTTTCTCAAAAAAAAGTTGATGCTTTTTTAAAAAATTCGTCTTCATGGTTATCTCTTCACAAACCCATGCTGTTAACATTTTATGACTTAAAAGATGGCACCATTTTTCCATTTTTTGGCGAAGATTTAACACTTCGATATCATCAATTCTCACGTAAAAGTGTTTTGAAAGAAGAAACTATTTTTCATATCATGAATTCATCAACTGATTTTAAAGATCAACTTCGTTCATGGATTAAAAAAGAATCTAAATTAACCCGAGTTGCGTTTAAGGATTCAAATTAAGGATGCTTTCTAATGATGGCTTATCATCTCTGAGTTGGTAATTGATCAATCCGGCCATCAG
>JBPBPI010000017.1:0-15244 GCA_050954885.1 Janthinobacterium lividum
GCTTACTGATGTGCGGAAACGGCTAATCGACGACTACGAGGCAAGCAAACGTGCGCAGTCATCAAAGAACGACTCAGCTCATCCGGAGGAAGGCGAAGGGCTCGACGACCTCTAGCACGTTGGAAGACATCTTTATCGGTTTGACGACTCTTCTTGAGCCGCCCGAAGATATCACCGTTTCGAATGCTGGCGAGAAATACGTTTACATCAACAATCCAGGTCAGCACGTCGGCTTCTTTTCAAACGAGCGGTCGCCTTACATGGTCGAGCCGGCCGATACACTCGTCAGTCGTGCGGTCGAGGCGGTAATCTTCGTCGGCCCGGCGCAGAGCAGTAAGACGCAATCGCTCATTTTGAACTGGATGGCATATACGATCAAAGTCGACCCAGCCGACTTCATGGTCTATAACCCGTCGCAAAGCATTGCACGAGATTTCTCCAGTCGGCGTGTCGACCGCATGCTGCGCGAAAGCGCCGTGCTGAAGGCCGAGCTGCTTCCAGACCGCGACGCAGACAACGTGTTCGACAAGCACCTGCGCAGCGGTGTCACCCTTAACCTTTCCTGGCCGTCGAAGAACACCCTGGCCGGTCGGCCGTTGCCGAAGATCGCGCTTACCGACTATGACCGCATGGATGACGATATCGAGGGCGAAGGAAGCGCATTCGATCTGGCGAAGAAGCGCAATACCACCTTCAAGTCCTTCGGCATGGTCCTGGCAGAATCGTCGCCGTCGCGCGAAGTGGAAGATCCGAAGTGGATTAAGCATTCGCCGCACGAAGCGCCGCCGTGCAAAGGCATTATCGCGCTCTACAATCGCGGTGATCGTCGCAAGCTCTACTGGCCTTGCCCGCACTGTTCGAAGTATTTCGAAGGCAGATGGGAGCTGCTTGAGTGGGATAAGAAAGCCACCAAGTCGCAGTCGGCGAAGACGGTCCGCATGCGCTGCGAATACTGTCCGGAAAAGATTGCCTTCACGGACCGGCAAAGCATGTTGGAGTGGTCGGTCTGGCTCAAGGACGGGCAGACTGTCGCGGATGATGGTCGCATTGTCGGCGCTTGCGAACAGTCCAGGATCGCGTCGTTCTGGATGAATGGGACAGCAGCCGGGTTCACAACATGGGAAAACCTTGTCGCTACCTACCTGGACGCGATGGAGGATAAGGAACGAACGGGCGATGACGGCGCGCTGCGGAAGTTCTTTAACACGGATATCGGTGTGCCGTTCATTCCGGATCGGCCGGATGATGAGCTGCTTCCGGAGACGTTGAAAAGCCGTGCGGTCGTTCTGCCGTATATCGAGCCAACCGGAACCGACTTGGCCGATGTGACGATGATGATCTCGCGGGCGACGCCGAACGATGTTGTGCCGATTCAGCCGGCCATTGCGGCGGATATCCGCGCGTTGATCGCCACGGTGGACGTGCAGCGCGCGAGTTATGTCGTCCAGGTGCATGGCGTTTCGCCTGGAATGCCTTACGAGCTGACGGTGATAGACCGCTTCAAAATATCGAAGTCACTTCGGCTCGACGTGTCCGGCGAGCGGTTGCCGATCAGCCCGCACGCATACCTGGAGGATTGGCGCCAGATCGAGATGCTTGTGATGGCGCGCACATATCCGCTTGCGGACGGCACCGGGCGTCGCATGCAGATCAAGCTGACCGTGTGCGACTCTGGTGGTCAGGAAGGCGTTACGGCCAAGGCTTATGAGTTTCAGCGGCTCATGCGCCGCGAAGGCAAGTCCGGTCGTTTCCATCTCGTGAAGGGCATGCACGGCCCGCAAGTCATGCGCTCCCTGGTGCAGTATCCAGACAGCAACCAGCGCGGCTTCAACGCGGTTGCGCGCGGCGATGTGCCGGTGTTGTATCTCGGCTCCAACTTGCTCAAGGACGATTTGCGCGGCAGGCTCGACAGCACGGAGCCGGGCAAAGGCCGTTTTGTTTTCCCGAACTGGCTTGCCGATTTCTGGTTCTCGGAGATGACGAACGAGGTTCGTGTCAAAGGCCAGGGCTGGAAAAATCCAGGCGGGCGACGAAACGAAGCATGGGATCTTGCGTATTACGCGATAGGCGCGTGCTCGTCTTCGTTGACTGGCGTCGAGCGAATAAACTGGAGTAATCCGCCAACGTGGGCGGAAGTCCACGACAAGAACGATTTGGTTATACTGGCGGTCGGGAAGGAAAAGTTTGCCAACAAAGGTATTGTGGGCTATGACTTCTCGGAGCTAGGCAAGAAAATGGGCTAGGATACCAGCATGAGTGGCAGCGTTACCTCGCCGCGCCCGACAGCATTGCAGTATCTTCAGTCGTTGGAAGATGCGTATTTCCAGCTCGTTCGTGGCGGCATGGTCGCCACGATCACCGATGAAAACCTGGAGTCGGTGACGTATAGCAAGACCGATATGCCGACGATGTTGTCGCTCATGCAACAGCTCCAGCAGCGTTGCCCGACCTACCAGTCGCCGCTGCTGCCGGATCTTCGGCGCACACATCGCGCAATCGGATTTATTTTCTGATGAGTGAGACGACTGTTCCTGCGGTTCGCGAAGGCGGCGACCTTCGTGTCTACCAGGACGGCGCGGTCCAGCGTGGAAGCAATTCCCCGTTCGACGGCGCGGATCGTTTCGGTCCGGAAGTGCTCACATGGGATGCTTCGTTCGCGTCGCCGGATTCCGCGATCAACAACAGCAAGCCGCTTGTCGATGCGCGCGTTCGCGATGTGGCGCGCAACAACGGGCTCATTGCCGGCGCGATCACGACGCACAAGGACAGCATCGTCGGCGCGCAGTTCCGACTGAATGCGAAGCCGAAGTGGCGCTACCTGTCGACGCTCGACGCGCGGTTCACGCCTGAATGGGCCAAGACGTTTCAGCAGACGATGGAGGACCGTTTCAACCTCCTGGCCGACAGCAATTCGAACTGGCTCGACTACACGCGGCGCAACACGCTCACCAGCATGATCCGCATGGCCGTGGGTGTGTTCTTCAAGACCGGCGAGATCTGTGCGCCGGTCGAGTGGATACGTAACGATCCGACGCGCCCGGTCCAGACCGCCGTGCATCTCGTGTCGTCAGACCGCTTGTGCAATCCGAACAACATCATGGATACGGCGACGCTGCGCCGTGGTGTGCAGTTCGACGGCAACGGTGCGCCGCTGGCGTATAACGTGCTCGACCAGGACCCGTATGCGTTCTATTCGGGCCTTGTTGGTGGCGGTGTCGGGCAAACCTGGACAACCGTGCCGGCGCGCAAGCCGTGGGGCCGGACGCAGTTTATTCACATAATCGAGCAGCAAGATCCCGATCAGACGCGCGGCGTTTCGGATCTTGTCACGGCGTTGACGCAGACGCGCATGCTCAAGAACTTCCAGCGCATCACGCTCCAGAACGCCGTCATTAACGCCAGCATCGCCGCAGTGGTCGAATCCGAACTGCCTTCGGATATGGTCAAGAACATGATTGCGGGCGGCGACGGAATGACGCCCGACGCCATGCAGCAGGCATACGGCTCGTTCTTGAGCATGATGGAGGCGTATGTCGCGAACGCGCCGAACATCCGTGTCGGCGGCGCCAAGGTTGCGCATACGTTTCCGGGCACCAAGCTCAACGTCAAGACGCTCGGCACTCCAGGCGGTGTCGGAACGGACTTCGAAAAGTCGTTCATCCGGCACATGGCTGCGGCGCTCAACTTGAGCTACGAAGAGCTGTCCCGCGACTTGAGCGATACGAACTATACCAGCATCCGCGCCGGCATCGCGCAGACCAGCCGCACCATGAAGGCGCGCAAGCGCAACGTGGCCGACCGGTTCGCCACCGAAGTCTACGCGCTGGTCTACGAAGAGTGGTTGAACGATGGACTCGGCGCGCTGCCGCCCGGCGTCGATCCGGCGATCTTCTACCAGCCGCTCGCCAAAGAGGCGCTGACAAGCTGCCAGTGGATCGCCAGCGGGCGCGGACAGATCGATGAGATGAAGGAAACGCAAGCTGCGATCCTTCGTATCGCGGCCGGGCTGTCGACGTATGAGATCGAGTGCGCGCAGCTCGGCTATGACTTCCGCGACATCTTCGAACAGGCGCAGCGCGAGCAAGAGCAGATCACAACGGACAAGCTCGTCTTTACGCTCGCGGCGGGCGGTCAAGGCGGCGGCGGGCAGAGCGGCGTCGTCGATAAGCCGACAGCCGCATCGGCCGATCCGGAGGATAAAGATCCGGAGACAGACCCACCGACAACCAAGGCGCCTGCGGATGAGTAGCTATACAGCGCGCAATGCGCTTGAGGATCTTGTCAGCCGGCCTTCCATGGTCGCAAGAGATTATGCGGAAAGCGGCGCGTCACCGGATCACGGCGGCTTACTGTTCGCGGATATCCGTTCGCTTGCTTCCGCCGATATGGAGCGCGAGCAGAAACTAGCTGCCGAGCGGCGTGTCGAGACCCTATCGTTCTACGGCCTGTCGATGCCGGAAGCGGATGCAGACAGCAAGCCGTTTGCGTTCTCCAACGGTCTTGCGATCATTCCGGTTCATGGCCTGTTGATCAACCGGTTTCCGTATTCGTGGGGTTTCGTCACTGGTTACAACTTCATTCGTAACCAACTCCAGGCCGCAGAAGCAGATCCGGATGTTACCGGCATTGTTTTCGATGTCAGCAGCGGCGGCGGCAGCACGAACGGCCTTCAGGAAACGGCAGACGCCATCACGGCCGGAAAGAAGCCGTCCATGGCCGTCGTTGACGCGTCTGCGTATTCGGCCGCGTATTGGCTGGCGTCAGCCTGCGACAAGATCTCCATGACGCCATCGGGCGGCGTGGGCTCGATTGGCACGATCAGCATGCGGCTCGACGTTAGCGAGGCGATGGGCAAGGCCGGCGTTAAGCTGAACCTGTTCACGGCCGGCGCGTTCAAAGGCGACGGCTGGTCGGCGACCGCGATGACCAAGGCAGAAGGTGAGCGCATCCAGGATATCGTTGATAAAACGAATGCGCCGTTTCTTGCCGCCGTTGCTGCGAACCGGAAGATCCCTGTTGCAACCGTGGCCGGATTTGAGGCTGGTTGTTTCTACGGACAGGATGCGTTAGATAGCAAGCTGATCGATGCTATTGCGATCCCGTCTGCTGCCATCGAGAACTTCTTCAATGACGATCCGGAAGATAGCCTTGATTCGCCACCGGACGGCAACGAAGTTGATACACCATCCGCACAAACAGGACAGAACACCATGACCGATGAAGAGATCGTTGCCGCCCGTCAGGCCGATGTGAAGGCCGAGCGTGACCGCAGCAAGGGCATCATGCAGCACGTCGAGTCCAAGGGGCGCGAAACGTTGGCGAGCCATCTCGCCTACGAAACGTCCATGAGCGTCGACGAAGCCGGCAAGATCCTGGCAGCGGCGCCGAAGCCGGCCGAGCCGGCCAAGACCACCGTCATCGAGGCGCCCGCGCAGCCGACCGCAGCCGGTGCGCCGAACGCGCTCAAGACCGTGATGGACAAGCAGGGCGGTGCTGGCGTGACACCGGAAGCAGGTTCGGGCGGCGATGCCGGGAACACCGGCGAGTCGACGCAGGCGGCGAAGCCGGAAGAAGTCACGGTGCTCGCCCGTTTCCGCGAGATGCACGGCGGCAAGTAAAGGGACTTCCATTAGTCCTTGACTTCCGCTACTTTACTTCATCAGTTCAAGCGAGAGACGTAAGAGATGACGTATCCCATTCCCGCGATGTCCCCGTATCCGCAGGTTATCGCGGGCGGGTTTACGCTCGAAGGCTCCACCCAGCCGTTCGAATTGTTCTGCGGCGACCAGCGTGTCAAGACCGAAGCCTACTTGGCTGGCGCGACGGCCATTCCGCAGTTCACTCCCTGCACCGTCGACGCGACGGGCATGCTCGCGGTGTGGGACGGCGGCGCCACCACGACGCCGCACGTCATCACCGCGCAGCCGATTGCGGCGGCGACGCTCGGCCCGTGCTACATCGGCGGCGGCTTCAATCACGAGGCGCTTTCCTGGCCGGCGACCGTCACGACGCTCGGCGCCCGCAAGGCCGCGTTCCGCAACATCGGCGGCATCGGGGTCAATGCGCTGATCTGACCAAGGCGTAGTCCTGGTTTTCCGCAACAGTTCTACGTTCTGAGGGAATACACACATGCCGCTTCCGCTCTACGGCACCGCGACGCTCATGGGTCTCTTCACCGAGCCGCTGAACCAGCCGCCGCCGCCCTTCTGGCTGAACTTCTTTCCGAACACGTTCAATTCGAACAGCGATACGATCCTGTTCGACGACGTGGACGTGCAGGAGCGCCGTCTCGCGCCGTTCGTGGCGCCCAACGTGCAGGGCCGATATCTGCGCTCGCGCGGCTTCAGCACGAAGTCGTTCAAGCCGGCCTACCTCAAGCCGAAGCACGTTGTCGATCCGTCGCGGTCGCGCACGCGTCGTCCCGGTGAACCGCTGCTGGGCAACCTGTCGCAGATGGACCGGCATCTCCAGATCGTCGCCGACAACATGCGCGTCGAGAATCAGGTCATCCAGAACCGCCTGGAGCACATGGCCTGTTCGGGCGTCGTCAACGGCTACGTCGATGTGATCGGCGACGACTACCCCACGTCCCGCGTCGACTACGGCCGCGATCCGTCGCTGACCATCACCCTGTCGGGCGCCTCGCTCTGGTCGCAGGCGACCGCCACGCCGCTGATCGACATCCAGACCGGGCGCAATCTCGCGTTCAAGCTCGGCCGTGCGCCCGTCAGTGATCTCGTCATGGGCACCGCTGCCTATGAAGCGTTCTCGCAGACCAACCATCCCGACGTGCAGCTCCTTCTGAGCAACCAGCGGGCCGGTGGCAACAGCTCGTTCAACACCACGCCGTTCGTGGATGTGAACGGCCTGAACGCCAACGTCGCCAGCATGGGCACCATCCAGGGCATCAACACCCCGGCGATCCGGTTGTGGGTCTACAACGACTACTACGAGAACTCCGACTGGTCGCGCACCGACTACATCGATCCGGGTCTGGTGATCGGCATCGGCGGCGCGTTCGCGGCGGGCGGCATCAAGGCGTATGGTGCCATCCAGGACCACACGTCGGGCTTCATCTCGACCGACGTGTATCCGAAGATGTGGGAAGAGACCGGCGATCCGGCAGCGGTCTTTACCATGTGCCAGTCCGCGCCGATGCTGATATCGATGCGGCCGAACAACGTCTTCGTGATGAAGGTCGTCTAACCGGCGACCAGCACCACAACGAGCAGCCTCGCCTTCGGGCGAGGCTTTTCCGTAAGCAGTTCACGAGAAAGCACAGAACATGCCTGATGACACCAAGCCGTCGATCCTGAAGGTGACGAACCACACGATCATCTTGCACCGCAAGAACCCCGACGCGAAGCCCACCATGTCGCCGGACGGCAAGGTGATCCCGGCCGCGCACTCGCGCATGGTCATCGACGCCGGCACGTCGTTCAAGTTCACGCAGGAAGAGGTCGAGGGCATCGTCGCCAATCATCCCGGCGCGATCCGCGATCCGATCAGCGAGGACAAGGACAGCTACGACTACACGCCGCTGTCGCAGGAAGAGCAGGTGCGCCGCGCGCGCGAACTGGTCGCGGCCGATGACCTGGAGAAGGCGCGCATGGCGAGCGGCGGCGTGAAGTCCGGTTCGCGCGTCGTGCCGGGGCAGGATGAGACCGGTGCGGAGACGCCGCTGTCGCCGACCCAGCCCGTCATCGGCACCGACGCCGTTCCCGCCACGCCGGCCGACGACGACGAGCTGTAAGCAGCATGTCTTGGGCTGATCTGAAACGTCAGAACCGTTCTGCGGTGTTCGATCAATTCGGCTTGCCGGTTGATTACACGCCGCGCAACGGCGCGACGACTCGGATCAGCGTCAAGCTGCACACGAAGATCGGCATGAGTTCAGATTCCGAAGCTCACCAGGGCGGCGCGCAAGTCCTGGTGAACCTCGTTCATGTGGTGTTCAACAAAGACCAGCTCGCGCTCATTCCGCTGACACCAACGGAAGGCGCCCGGCTGGTCTTTGTCGACTACGGCACAACCTACAAGCTGCAAGACCAGCTTGAAGCCGACACCGTTCTTGAAGAACATTGGGCAGTCAGCCAGATATGACCGTCTCCTACGATGTCGAAGTCATTTCCAATCTGGAAGACTTCTTGACCAGCTTTCCGCAACGGACGCGGACGGCCGCGCGCATCGCGATTAACGACGTGGCCGACAACCAGGGCATTAAGCTCATCAAGGAAGACATCGCCAAGCAGGTTGCATTCCCGAAAGGCTACCTGGACGATCCTTCCGGGCTCGGCGTAACCAAGCGCGCCACGGCGAACGACCTGGAAGGCATAATCACTGCGCGCCAGCGTCCTACGAGTCTGGCGCGTTTCGCCGCTCCAGGCACCGCGATACGTGCCAAGGGCTCGCCCGCTGCTGCGTCTGTAAGTGTTACGGTCAAACCCGGACAGACCGTCGACATGAAGGGCGCGTTCCTGCTGCGGCTCAAGCGCGGCAACGATCCGTTCGATCCGGACAACTCGAATATCGGATTGGCGATCCGGCTGAAGAAAGGACAAGTGCTCCGCAACAAGACGCAGATGGTCGCCACCGAAATCTCGGATGGCGTCTACATCCTTTACGGCCCGTCCGTCGATCAGGTCTTCCAGGAGGTCGGCCCGGCTGACGCGCCGCAGCTTAGTGAGATGTTGGCTGCGGAGTTCATTCGGCAATTCGACCGTCTCGAAACACCTGGAGGACTCTGATGTCCGATACCGTGGCGCCAGTTCCGAAAGACCTTCGCATCCTCCTGGCCGTGAAGAACCAGCTTGCGTCTATCACGGTGGCGAACGGGTATCAGCAGGACGTTTCACCGGACCAGATTTATATCGGCAAGGCCGTGTTCGGTGCGAATGTTCCGCTACCGGCGTTGACGATTCTGGAAAGCAATCGTCCGGATGGGCCGGATGAATACGGTAGCCTCAAGCAAGGCCAGACGGTTTCGTTGAAGCTGACGGTCCAAGGCTGGGCGACCGATGTCGAGGAAGATTCGAACGATACCGTTCCGCTTCGCGCGCTCTACACGCTCAAGGCTGACGTGATGAAGTGTCTGGCGCGAACGATCAAGGAGAGCGGTCCGCGAGCTGTGTATCCTGCCGAGAAGCTGTTCGGTAGAGATGCGCAAGGGCAATACTTGGTCGCCAGTGTAACGCTGGGTCCAGGTTTCGTCCGCGCAACATCTGCGGTGTCACAGGGAAATACAGTCGTGACAGGACAAGCTAGTTTTTACTTGTCCGTTACGATAGAATACACCCTCAACGTCACAGATCCATACCTGTAAGTTCACTCCCTGGAGATAGCGAGATGGTTACTTCACCGACCACGCACACCGACAATCTGACCATCGGCGCCGGCAAGCTGTATCTGCGCCGCAGCGATACGCTGACAGGCTTCATCAACAAGAACGGCTTTCTCTACATGGGGAACACGCCGGCCTTCACGATTGCCCGCGCGACCACCACCATCTCGCACTATTCGGCCGACTATGCCGGGCAGCAGAAGGATCGCGAGATCGTCACGCGCGACGACATGACCGCGACCGTGCAGTTCGAAGACATGAACGTCGACAACATGGCGTTGTTCTTCGGCGGTGGCGAAAAGCTGGTGCTGGAGGCGGCGGGTGCGGCGACGACGCAGGAGATCGGCAGCGCGTCGCCCGGTCAGTATTACCTGATCGGTGAGAGTGCGGCGACGCCGTATGGTTCGCGTGCGACCGCCGTCAGCGTGTCGCTCACGAACGGCGGCGCGGCGCTTGCGCCCGAGTGGTGGGAATACGACGTTGCGTCCGGCATGATCTATTTCTTCCTGCCGTCCGAGATCGCAGACGGCACATCGCTGGGCGCCAACAGCGATGTGACGGTCAGCTATACGCCGGGCGCGAATACCCGACAGATCGTCATCGCCAAGGGCGCGCACGTTACGGGCGAGCTGATGTTCGTGGCCGACAACACGCTCGGCGAGAACCACAACATCATCATCCCGCTCGTCTCGATCACCGCCAGCGGCGACATGGCTTTCAAGGGGACGGGCATTCAGACCGGCTCGCTCACCATGTCGGTGCTCAAGGCCGGTGTGCTGGATAGCCTGTATCGTGTGCAGCAGGCAACTTAACTAGGACATCCATCCCATGGCGCAGAACACCGACTTCGCGCCGGCCACTCGCACTGTTCGGATGAAAGATCGCAAGCCCCTGACCTTCAGGGGCTTGTCTCTTTCTGACGTGGTGATCCTGGTCCGGACGCACACGCAGGACATGATAACCCTGGTCGATCTGTTCGATCAGGCCGGTAGTCTTCCCGCACTCATGGCGAGCCGCGAGAAGATGATTCCGTTGTTGATGATGAACGCGCCGCAGATCGCGGCCGACATTATCACGATGGCGGAAGTCAACAACCTCCTGGCCGGAACTGACTTCGCGCGCACGCTGCCGTTGCCGATTCAGGTCATGGCGCTCAAGGAGATCGCCGAACTTACTTTCGAGGATGTCGGTGGCCCAAAAGCCTTCCTCTCCGTAGTCATGGCAGTCGTAGACAACCTGCGCCCGTCAAAGCCGGCGACGACGGAGAAAGCAAGTTCAGCCGGGTCGTTGACTTCGTAAGTGACAACAGAGAAGCGGCAAGTCTTCTCATCGGAAGCGGACACAATTCGAGGGATGTCTGGCACTACAGTCTAGCATTCATGTGGACGGAAGCAGAGTTTGCAAAGAGGCGTCAAAACGGAACACTAGCGAATTACTTCATGATGCTCTATTCTACCATCGCTGCTGCGATGGGTGGTGGCAAAATGAACGAAGTCCTGGAGCCGTTGACGCATGGCTGACACCACCCGTAAGGACGTTGAGCTTGCACTGAGGGCCAGCGTAACTGGCCTTCAGAACGTCCAGAGCCTACAGACCGAAGTAACCCGGCTCACGGCGCAGCTCAAAGAGCAGCAGGACGCGATGCAGCGTGGCGCTCTTAGCGGGCGCGAGCTGACTTCCAGCCTTGACCAGATCACCAGGGCTGGTGCCGGCTTCAAGACCATCGCCAATAACATCCAGAACTATACGAACGCGAACGATAAGCTGTCGGCGTCGACGCAACGGCTGTCCGATCTACAGGCGAAGCTAAACACCCTTCAGGCGGCAGGCGCGAAAGACAAGGATGTCGGTCGCGCGCAAGCGCAGATTGACAGCCAGACCAAATCGGTTGCGTCGCAGACGGCGCAAGTCGATCGCCTTCGCGCGGCGCTTGAGTCAAGCGGCATTGCCACCAACGAACTGGCCGCGTCGAAGGCGGGGCTATACGATCTGGCGCTCGCCACCGGCAAGGTTGCCGGCGAGACGCGTTCGCTTGCAGACAGCTACGACTACATCAAGCGCAGCAGCAAGGAAGCGGCTGATGCGGAGAAGGCGTCCGTAGCGCAGAACGCCGCAGCGCAGCGCGAGTATCAGGCGTTCGCGACTGCCGCTATCGCCGCAGAAGAGCGCAAGCAGAAGACGATCAGCCAAGTCAACATCGCGCTCGCCGAGCAGCAGCAGGCAACGCTCGACCGGCAGGCTAAGGCCGTCGAAGCCGAGGCGCAGCAGGAAATTGCTTCGAACGAGAAGAAGCAGAAGACGATCCGGCAGTTCAACCAGCAGCTTGCCGACGCCCTGGCCGCTGATCTGGACAAGCAGCAGAAGGCGCTTCAAGCGTTTGCCGCCCTGGCCGATGCAACACTTGCACGCACTCGCGGCTTGAGCACGGCAGGCGCTACCGCCGCACCGGGCGTCAACAGCACGTCTCTGTCCACACAAGCCATTTTGAATCCGGGCGCAGCCAATCGGGGCACTCTTGCCGGCGCTTCCGACCAGATTGCCGGCATATCGAGTGGGCTATCCTCCAAGGACAACCAGACCAGCGAGCGTTACCTGTCGAATCTGGCGCAGATCAAGCTGGCACAAAACGAGCTGACGAAGCAGTCCGGGCTCGTTGACGCGTTTCGCCAGCAGGAAGCAGCGGTGACTGCTGCGAACGGCGCCTTCGAAAAAGCGCGTGCGTCTGTTGAGCTGTTGGCGGCTGCGGTCAAGCAGGCGACAGTTCCGGACCAAGCCTTGGCCGCGTCATTGGTGTCTGCCGAAGCGCAAGCCACAAAGTTCGGTGCAGCGGCGCAGCGCGAGTCGACGACGTTGAACGAGCTTGGGTTGCGACTCAAGGAAGTTGGAATTGACTTCAAGGATCTTAACGCGGCGCAGGCGACGATTACCTCATCGGCGCAGCGCAGTGTTGAGACTGTGACTGTTCTCCAGCAGAAGCTTGTTGACACGGGCGGCAAGAAGGGCGCGGCTGGTCTGTTCGGTCTGCGGTCGTATGAGCTGCAAGATTTGTTGTATCAGGTCAACGACGTTATCACATCGCTTGCGAGCGGCATTTCAATCGAGCAGACGGCCGCACAGCAGACCGGGCAGATCGTGCAGATCTTTACCGGCGCCATGCAGTTCATTGTCAAGAACCTTGGATATTTCGCGGTCGCAATCGGCGTGGCCGTTGTCGCGTTTGAGACGCTTGAGCGCGCGGCTGAAAACCAGACGGCGATCAAGCGGTTTCAGGGAATACTGACGGCATCGGCAGATGGTGCGCGGGCAACTGCGGAACAGCTCTTGGCATCGCAGCGCGGCATCCAGCAGTTCGGCGTGAGCTTTGCAGACGCCGGCAACCTGATTCAGGACTTCAACCAGAAGGGCCTTAACCCGGCCGCGTATGTCACCCTTGGCCGGGCAGTCAAAGACCTTACGGTCGTTTACGGTGTCGACCTGAAGGAAGCTACTTCGGATGTGACCGATGGCTTCAAGGGTTCGATGTCGGCCATTGACGAGTTGGATAAGAAGTATGACTTCCTAACAGAAGCGCAGCGGACGAACATCCAGGCGATGTTCGACCAGAACGACGCAACAGGTGCGGTCAATGCGGCGTTCGCGATTTTCGTGCAGAAGCAAGATGAAGGCGCGCAGAAAGCGCGCGGTCCGTGGAAGAGCGCGATTACGGATTTCAAGAACGCCTTGGGCGAGCTGTTTGATTACATCGCACACTCTGACGGCGCGCAAAATGCTCTTACGACCATGGCGCAGATCGCTAAGGCAGCAAGTGACGCGGCACACTTCTTGTCGGGCGTCGTGTCTTATACGGCGGCGAGCGCCAAGGCGGCGTTGCCGGGTCTCCAGGCACAGCTTGCCGCAGCGCAGGCACAACAGAATGCGCCAAAGAGCATTGGCGAAACCATTAGCAACTATGCCAGCAACTTCATCGCTGGCAAGCCGCAAAGTTTCGAGGACGCAGGAAAGTCTTCAGCCGATGCGGCGCAGAAGATCAAGGTGCTCAAGGATAATATCGAAGCAGCCAATGAGGCTATTGGCGCGGGCAACGGCCTTCAGATCACCAGCACAACAGCAGCAAAGGACGCCACGCAAGCGCAGCTCAAGCTCGGCGATGCGTATGTGCGTCAGGTCAAAGAGCGGTCGGACCTTCAGAAGCAGGACCAGTTCGACTACGCGCATTCGTCGAAGGCCGATATCGACGCCAACAACGCGAAGCGGCTTGCTGCATCCGACCAGAAGACGCGCGATGCAGCGCCGGCTGGCACCGATCCCGCTAAGATCGCGGAGGCAGTTCGTATCACGCACCAGCAAACCCTGGACGACATCGCCAAGGACGAAAAGCGCGCGGCCGAGACGAAAGAGAAGCGCGACAACGCGGCTGCGCAGAAGGAGCTTTCGGCACAACAGGTTCTATCCAATGAGCTGCTGAAGATCCAATCGAGCGCGGACAAGCTCGACAAGACGAACCTGGACGCGCGCTTGCGTTCGATCACCGAGTCGTATGCCACCAGTTACGCGAAGGTGGATGAATACCAAAAGAAGTTCGGCAGCAATGTCGGTAATGGGCAGACAACGGATGGCATTCGTTCGCAGCTCCAGGCCGCAGAGCAGCAGGCTAAGACGCAAGAGACGCTGAAGTATTACGAGGACGCCACCAACGCCGTCGTAGCCACCCGCACGGATCTCTACAAGGAGGTCAACGAGCAAGTTGCGTCTGGCGCGAAGACAGCCGCAGACGGCTACAAGGAAACGGTTGACGGCACGAAGGGCATCAACACCCAGCTAACCAAGATGGTGGAGCAGGGTCTTGCGTTCGCCGAGGCGTTGAAGGCGGCAGGCAAGGGAACGCCTGCGCTCGACGCGTTCATAGCGAAGATGCAACTGTTGCAGCGTTCCGCGACTCCAGGCGCCGGCAGCGCGCAGGGAACGGAGTCTGCCGATGTCCTGAAGTCCGGTCTGGCGCAAGTCAACGACAGCGCGAAGCAGCGCGACGATCTCGTGGCCGCAGAGAAGAACCTTGTCTCGCTCGGCCTTCAGACGAACGATCAGGCGGAAGACAAGATCAAGTCGGCGTTCGATGCGACAACGCCGAAAATCATGACGCAGGTTGCTGCGCTGAAGGAGCTTGCCGCGCAACAGCTTGCCGGCGGCGACATCACCAAGACGGCATACGATACGCAGATCGCACAGCTCGACGAAATTGCGTCGAAGTCCACCTATGTCAGTGCGACAGCGGTTGCGCTCCAGAAGGCTGAAGAGGAAGCCTTTAGCGGCGGTTTGGCGAAAGCGGCAGGCACGATCTCCGACTCCATCGGCAAGCTGGTAGACGGCCAGGAGAACAGTGCGCAGCTCTTCCGCGACATGGGCAGCGCGGCGGTTTCCTTCTTTGCCGACTTCCTGAAGGCCATCGCGCAGGCGCTTATCCAGATGGAGGCGTTGAATGTCGCACAAGCCTTGTTCAAGACATCTTCGACAAGCGGCGGTCCGGCTGGGCTGCTTGGCGGGTTGCTCGGCGGCGGTGGCAGCTCGGCGGGCGGCATCGGCGGATTTTTCAGCAGCTTGTTCGGTGCTGGTGCGGCAAGCGGTGCTGGCGCGTCGTCGGCGGCGAGCGCGTTGGATGTCGCCGAGCTGTTCCATAGCGGCGGTGAAGTAGGCGGCGGCAATGTCATGGCTCGATCCGGCAGTCGCATTGGCACCGTGGCCGGGTTGCCGAAGTTCCACGTCGGCGGCACTGTTGGCCTACAGCCGGGCGAGCAGGCGGCGATCTTGCAGAAAGGTGAGAAGGTTCTGACGAAAGCGCAGCAAGCCGCACAAGCCGCGCAGAACCGCGCAGCCACCGGCCCGTCGTCGCCGCAGCCGATCAAACAG
>JBPBPI010000018.1:0-3079 GCA_050954885.1 Janthinobacterium lividum
TTTGTCGTAGATGATCCCAGGTTTGCTGCAAAGCGGTGGATCATTCCTGGAATCAAAACAATACAAAATTAACAGGAATGAAAAAATCAATTGCAATATTATCTGTCTCCACTTGCGTTGATGTGCCATTAAGGTTGTGACATGCCTGGAAATAAGTTTTAGACTATGGGATCGGACAACCTGTAAAATCAACCAATGATTATGCGAGAGATGAGTCAAGGGCTACCGTGAAGTCTACTCGAATTTTCGTTTCAGGCTATGAATAATCTATGGTCCACCGGCGGTACTCATTCGATGCTAGGCCACAAGTAGTTGCAACTGTTTTCTACATTGACTAGGATGCAGGGCACATTACGGCGAAAGTTCCACCTAAAAGATGTTAAAAGGTTTCAATCATGCAACCAACTCAAGGTCTTTTATTTTCCTACAGCTGGCAAGGATTTCACTTAGGGTTAAACTGTAGGGAAGAGATGGGGGCGGGCGGCTTGGGGCTTCACCAATTTGGTACTAGCGGCCAAATTATTTTCGCAAAAGCACTTCGTAGCACTATGGAGGATTATCTAGGGGATAAACAAAATATTGTGAAATTCTATCAGGACGGTTCAAGGATCGACCGCTATGAGCAGCAGGATTGAGAAGAACCCTGTCGAGAGAGGTCCTGTCTAACTCAAGGTCAATGATCCCAAGCGCCAAAGGCTAATACACGGGAAATTTCAGATGGTGACAATAGACTGAATGGGATGCGGTATATGACCATTATCATTACAGAAGTCGAATAATCCATACTCGTCAGTCTGGTGTTGTTGAATCACCGTTGTCTCATCGAATCGTTGCGATGGATCCACGAGAAGGAGCATCTCTTTCCTTGATTGCCAGCGTTGACGTCGATCCGGACCATCTTCGATGATGGCGAAATCGGAGGGGAGGTCCGAAGCATCCCATCTGGCGGTATGGGTAAATCCGTCCAGCAAGACGGTGGATAGGCTCCCGTGCTCATAGGCATCTTCCAACCAGTCCACCAACCCATCCGAAACGAAAGGCCCGTCTAACCAATCGTGATACCGCAGCAAGACCATCTCAAAATCAAACTTCCGCTGGTCTAATATACGCCACGGCAGCTCTGGGCGATATGCTAAACAGCCATCCCCATATGGGACTCTGCTGTAGCTTGTGGACGGGCAGGTATAGGAAAAATATCTTAATGCTGGGAACTCAGAGTGCGTGAAGAGATCGGTATCACAATAGTGCATTTCAAGAATTTCGACACAAGGAAACACGATCTGACAGGGATGTCCGATCACCAGATACAACGCCAGGTGACGAAGCTGAGAGCCCAACGAGTCAAACCACAGGTCAGCGTTACTGAGGAGGATATTACCACGAGACACGTATTTGGTCAGAGTACTCGAGCGACCGCACAGGATGGAAGCGTCGAGCTCTTTGGTGCCCTCGATCTCCAAAGTCCGGAGGTTCAGTTTGCCCAGATCGAGGAAGTTGGCGTCCTGGTCAAAGAATGGATGGAATTTCAGACACAGGTCAAGCAGATTCGGAAGTCCTTCAAGACGGCAGCCCTGTGGTTCAGAAGTGGGATAGTGAAGTCCCCAAAGGATCAACCGCTTGATGGGAAGACCTTGGAGTCTGTCGATCCAGGTGTAGTACGGAACCTCCAACGTCTCGAGAGCGGGAAGGTGATCCAGCAGGGGTCGAAGCTGTTCTCCATGCATGGCATCGATTCGGAGCCATCTCACGCGTTTTGTCAGTGGCAACAGGGTGCGGATCTGTCCCATGCTTTCCCTGGAGATATGATGACACCATCGGAAGGTTCCCATCTTCAACTGACGCACTTCAAAGGACAATGTGTGGATATGACGCGCTTTTTCCTCGGCGGTCAGGGAATGGCACATGTCCGCGGTGAACTGTTCATTTGGAAGTGGGGGGCGGGGCCATGGGAAACTTTGCTTGGGAAAGATTGCGAGACTGACTGACCGGTAGAGACTATCACTACCGGCCGAACGGAAGTAGTGAGAGGTTGATGCGAAATTTCGCACATCTTTCGGCTCCAGCTGTAGGTCTGTCAGCAGGACATTTCCATCAAAGATCACCGGGCGATGCACTCAACACATGTGTAGATGTCCCGTACCAGCTCCAATGGAAGCGAGGATAGACCGATCATTGGAGCTTCGTTGCCCATGATGGTGTGGATGCTAGATCATGGCAGGCATACAGAAGGACCCAATGATTTCCGCTTGTCTTCGAGAATCTTCTGATCGATCGGAGCAGAGGATGTTGTTACACAGGAGAGTCCTGTTCTTGTTACACTGCACTTATCAATAGGTCTGGTCTTCGACGATGCTCAGGTCGACCAGAACCACATGTGTCAGCGTGATGGAATTGAGTCCGTCTAAACACTTTAAAGCAAGGAACCAACGAGACTGATGATTCTTGATCGGAGAACGGATTTGTCGGCCCACCAAAAACAGAAAGCCAAATCTGGCAGGCCCAAAAATAGTCATCAACATATTGCTAAAAGCGACCTCCCTTTTCTGTGCTTGATCATAGTCATTTCTGACAGGGCCAGGCTTTCAGCTTACAAGTGGAAGCGACTGAGGCATGAACTGTTTCCACCGCCGTCATGCGACCTCGAGATAATGAATCATTGTGGTTCTGCTTCTTGAAGACCACGACAGAAGATCGCTCACGGTAATGGCGGAAAACCCCTGGCAGACCAATGCGGCCTCTTCTTTACGGACTGGTCAGACCCAATCACAGACTATTGGGGCGTTTTTATCCTCGTTGACCGTCTCTGGCTCAGCTTTTGCAGTCGGCCTTGTACTGTTCTGGTTTCTGAAAGAACGTGTCCCCGGTCGTCGGTATGGTCCCCATCTCCTGATCAGGCCTGCCCGAAGCTCACTTTGCCACCAGGAAGACGCAAGATGACGACACACGGTACTTTCCCTCGTTGGATGTCCTGTTGGGCTACTTCTGGTATGGGGACCACAGCAAGGAGCTTGAGCAATGTGGACTGGATGGATATTTCTTCCTCCGATTCCTGGCCACCGTCATCAAAATCTGTTTCCCG
>JBPBPI010000019.1:0-2734 GCA_050954885.1 Janthinobacterium lividum
AACCGTCAACATTCGAACGTTGGACCCGGTAAAGTGTTCGTCTGCAATCTTAGCAAAAGACAGAGTCCCGAGTCTCAATGTCTGAACACATGTCGCTACTGCTTCCCGACATTACAGACTCTACATCTTGAACTCCAATGAATCTCGGCCGTAGCTGTCGCCCGAGGGACTCGAGTGTGCAGGAGTAGTATGGCCAGTATATGGATGAGGAGGGGTACAGTCCAGCTCTTCCTCCTGCTATCATGGCTAGCGACTTGCTGGGCGCAACAATTCGCCGGCGAAACGATACCAAACTCACTACCTTTCGTTCCTGGTTCCGAGATTACCTATTTCAAGATCAAGGACCCGGGTGGCTCGAACAAGCTACTAACGTTGATCAACTACTCCTCCCTGCAAACAAGTGGTAAAAGACTCGATCCTCTGGCTGTTCGCAGAGCCGTTGTGACAATACATGGCTTGAACCAGGATCCTGGTACATATGAGTCAGCTACTCTCAGTGCTCTGTCGCAGGTGACTGGTGACTCGAATATCAACTTCAATTGTGTCGATAGTGGCGCCCTATTTTGTCAACGGAGATGCAAAGTCGATAGATTTTCCATTCAATGCAACCCTTGGAGGATCGACGACGAGTGCATTGGTCTGGAAAGGATCACAGTGGTCTGCTGGAGCGAACACGCAATACCCTAAAAACACGGCCATCTCGTCGTATGAAGTGCTTGACCAGATCATAAAATACTACGACAACAGCACGATGTTTCCTAATCTGAGCCAGATTGTCATTGCTGGGTACTCGCTGGGCGGTCAGGCGGTACAGCGATATGCCATGATAGGGAACGATCTGCAGACCAAGGCCAAGATCACATACTGGATCGGTAACCCGGACAGCTACGCTTGGCCAAGCACGTCCCGACCCATTCAGAACCAGGTCCTAGCATGCGCGACCTATGACACTTATCGGGATGGATATACAAACTTCACCCAGTATCCCATGACGTATGGTGTTAATCTGGTCAATGCGGGTAGATCAGCGATCCTGGCCAGATACCTGACTAGATCAAAGAACTATGCCCGAGGTACGCAAGACTGGGGGGATGACGCAAGCACTTGTGCGCCGTCCACCACTGGTGCCCAGAGAGACGAAAGGTTCTGGAACTTCATCGCCGAGTTCCCACCATCATGCAAATCCGCGACGAATGGACCGTGTGATACAATCGACCTCGTCAACGCCAGTCATAATGCTCCAGTCATGTTTGCAAATCCCTCTGGACGTGCACGTCTCTTCGTCGACAATTTCCACGGCGACGGCGCCAAGGCCTACGACTTTGGTTACCCCCGACTACAACAAGGCGACGATCCTTATCCTGACCCAAGTCAATCCAGTCTTGTCCCCGTAGACACGCGTGTGTACCCCGGCGGCATGACTTTTGCAGGCTGTTGGACCGACGACAGTACTTCCGGTGGGCAGCTCGCGACGCTGGCATACGATAACCAAAACAACACCATCGAAACCTGCACCCAGACCTGCGCGGATCAAGGCTATACAACCGCGGGGATGGAGTACGGGTCGCAGTGTTTCTGCGGGGACGCGCTGGGACCTTATGCTTACCAGACGGCAAATCTTGGCTGCAGAATGCCTTGTCCGGGTAATTCGAGTGAGTTGTGCGGTAGTGGGTATCGACTCAACGTCTTCTCCGTCGGCACGCTCGTCAAGACGGCTATACCGGTACAGCCGCAGACTGTGGGTGGGTATTACTTCTACGGTTGTATGACGGAGGCTACCTCTGGTCGTACGCTCAACGATGACTCTTCGGCGGACGATGGGATGACGTTGGAGAGCTGTGCAAGTTTCTGTCAGGGTTATACGTACTGGGGTACAGAGTATTCTACGCAGTGCTTCTGTGGGAACAGTTTCTTGGCTCCTTCCACAAATGAGTCGACGGGGAGCTGTGAAATGTTGTGCGGAGGTGATCCCGGACAGATTTGTGGTGGGCCGAATCTGCTGTCGGTGTACAGTGTTGCGCCGCCTGTCGATTCCAGCTTGCTCGTGTCCAGTGGTCTGTTATCGACGACATCTACTGCGACTATGTCTGCAGTCGTTGTTTCGTCCATTCCCCCTTCGTCGTTCTCCTCTTCCTTCTCCTATTCCTTCTCCTCCTCCTCCCTACCCTCCTTTCCCTCCTCTTTCTCCACCTCCTCTGCGACCACCCCTCCTTCCCCATCACCCTCCTCATCCACCGAATCATCATCCTCCTCTTCTGCATCTGCATCTACCTCATCATCCGCGGTTGGTATGTTCAATCATCTTTCATTCCCACTCCTGCACTTCATCTGCTCAATCCTGATCAACCCTGTTTCCATCAGCCTTCTCTTCCTCTACGCTAAATACGTCTCCATCGATCTTGGTGGCTCCTTTGCAAACGACGATTTCGGCAAACCCCTCTACATCTCCAAGTTCGACGCAAGTGTCGCCAAGCATCTCCGCCCCTTCTTCTCCAGCTTCTGCAACAATATCCTCTTCACCATTTGTCGCGCCTGTGTTACTACCTTCCACCACGGCTTCTTCGCCGCCTTTGATGTCTTCTTCTTCTAGGACGACTTCTTCTTTGACCATTTCACCTTTCTCTCCTGTTCTACCAACGATCATACCTCAAATTCTGACTTCTACAGCCCCGATCAGTTCCACCACTGTCGGCAGTTCTCACACGAGCTTGTTCATTGGGCCTCTTCCTTCTCC
>JBPBPI010000020.1:0-2608 GCA_050954885.1 Janthinobacterium lividum
TGTTGATGGCAATCAGAGTGGTCGGCCGCTGACTGACGTGGCCTAGAACGGAAAGCAAGGCGAGAACAAGAACTTGGCGGATGCACTCGAGCAGGCACATGGCGAGGCTCCAAAACAACAATGAGCGCGGGTTCCATGAATAGAAATGACAGAGGAGGAATTCGAAGCCAATAAGCAGGCAACTGGAGGGATTGAGCGCTGTACATATAGTGAGGCAGGGCCGGCAAAGGCAAACGGGATCAGATGGCTATGTATGCAGAAAATTGGAAGCACCTGCCATCTCAGAAGCGTGCCACAACAATCTTTCTAACGTAACTTTTGTGCAATGTAATCCAACCAACTTCTTCACAATAACCAGTGAACTGTTGTGCCTGTGACTTCCCATATTGTGCATCGGCGACACCACATACACATCGCTGCTATGGCGTCCGGCGTTAATAAGCTGAGTCGAGGTAGGACAGTACAAACCCGACATAGCGTGGTCATGCAAAGATGCAACTAAACATTGAACAGACTTCGAGAAACTCGATGTTAGTGGCATAAATAAGCACGATGGGCATACAGTGCCTCCCCTGAAGAATCCATTTCAAGGCGTGATTCGGAGTAATCACCGTGCCAGAGACATTACCCAGGAATTCATAAAGGCTTCAAAGTGTGAGTATCTTCTGGTGCAGCTTTGTGCCATCCATAAGAAAAGGAGGGCGCCTAAGTGTCGGATTGCACCAATTTGATATAAGGCAACAAAATACGTAATTTCCAGTTGTCATGCTTCATGGTCGTCAAGAAAAACGGCACATCCGTTGCTTATTTTGCTCTACGAAGTCACAAACACTAACATCTGCCAGCGCTCCGCATCGGCGAGCTCGTCAAGGATGTCAACTTTTCGCTCTTTGATTCGGTGCAGGCCTTGGAGGTATGTTTAGCCGCATTCGGATTTTTCAAGATTGGTGTTGACTCTTTTTAGATCATGGATCCGAAAATGGACACCGGGTTTCTTCTTCCCGGTGAGAGTCTCGAGGATGACTACGATGTTAGCAGGCAGTTGCTCCCCGAAGAAGTAATTGGCATCATGGACCAACTACTGAGCTACGAGATGTCATGGCATCAAGGATATCCGCTCGCACAGAATCTATTTTCATCCCTTTACATTGACCATATTCTCGCTCAATCCCGCCAACCGAACGAAGTTCCCAGGTTCAATGCAGCTGATGGTTCATTGTCGTCTGTTGCGGGGCCACTGGTGCACTTAGTCTTAATGGCCTATTGTATTGGTGTGATCAAGAGTTGTGACATCGTCATCGAGATGATACAGTCTCAACAATACTACGAAGAAGAGGATTTCAACACGCATACGTTCAACCGTAACATGCTCACAGACCTTGACGATGATTACTGTCTCAAATTGCTGGTGGAAGCTGAAGAATGGCTCGCAAGTCAATCGGACATACGCACTCAGTTGACCGAAGCTATGATCCTTCGCTTGAGAAGCCGCAGAGACATGTACGATGTAATACTACCCACTTTCTCCGCTACTCTCCATGCAGAAGATTGGCTGGACATAGGATCTCGCATTCAGCATCTTATCAAATCCCATGACGTAGGAAAGGCAGTCGATGAGGCTTTTAGTTCAAAGGTCCAAAGGCGTCTTGCCAGTACAGTACCACCTCGTCCTATCACGGATCTCAAGTTTGAGGATGCCTGTCACAATCTTTCGCGCTTGTGTGATGATATAAAGGAAGCTTTGCGAATTTCAGATGAACGTCCAGTTCAGACTCCGGAACATCTACTCGTGAGTCCCCTCATTGAAGTTTCACGATCATCAAACAACACAACACAACAAGAAACCTCATTTTGTTACATTCTGCATATGGCATTCTATCAGATTGGAGCTATATACATTCCACGCGTGATGCACTGACTGTACGCTAGACAATTCTGTGGTTCTATTCCGCACGAGAGCCGCAGGCTTCACCGTTGGCGAGAGCAATACTCCAGTCACAGATTTTTAGCGATGGCCGGGTGGCTGACGCTGAAGGTGTCAAACTACTACTTTGGAGGATGATAGAAGAAAAATTGCCAAATAGTGAGGATTATATGGACGACACTTTCTGGAACATCGACGCACCAACAGACCAGAGATTCAAATGCGCTCGTGCAGTGGATTATTTCATCGAGCAAGCTACCAGTGTATGTAATATCCCATCTCGTAATATCTTGAACGTACATTAATTGAATCAACAGGGATACAGCAATGCAATTCGGGCAATGTGTCAGAACCGCTGCAGGACTCGACGCAGCTTCGCAAATGTTATTCGCGATTTAGATGTGCTTCAGAACAGCGTAAGTGGCACTAGTCAGTCGCCGCGATCTCAATTGACTTGGTGCAGCTGTTATCAGAGTACTTTCGGGATGCAGAATCCATTGAGGAAGCGATAGCCACAAAAGAAACGTCTTCAACTCTCAAGCTCTACATACTCTTTGTATCAGATGGGTTCGGAACATGGATCTTGGAATCCATACACCGACTCGGTTTTGCAGAGGATATTTATCAGACCCATGAGCTCCCTCATATGTATCAGTAAGTTTCGGATGGAAGTTGCGATTACTC
>JBPBPI010000021.1:0-2585 GCA_050954885.1 Janthinobacterium lividum
GTGCGATTCGTGCCAGAAGCGTTCTACTGGTTCGGTGGGTTTGGCGATCGTGCTAGAATACAGTGGATCAGCATGGAGGAGTGGCGGAGCATCACGATTGAGGAAGTCGAGAAGATGAGACTGCCAGGAGAGGAAGGTGGCAGTCCGACATGGCCCGAATGGAGTCATCCGCCCAAGGAACTTTGAGACTGAGTATGCATGGGACGACTGATGACACACATGAACAGTGGTATGCGAACATAAATAGCCGCCATTGCTGAGCGCTGGTATGACGATCATAGCAGACATTTCTTCCACAACGCTCACAAACATCGCGCGAACCGCCCAGTGCAATATGAGCAGCAGTGTTACGAAGAGCGCTGAGAGCTCCTCAATCCCAGCTAAAGTGGTAGCACATTTCCTCTTCGTTTCATGAAACATGCCAAGCTGATCGTCAGGTACACACGAATCCAAGCACCCTCTGGCACCTATTCCCACCCTACATAGTAGCATGTCGCATGTATTCGTTATGAGGGTACAATGACTGATGAATGCTTGGAAAAAAAGGAGTGTGACTGTGTTCGACAAAATGTCAAGCTGACTCATCGCACGCGTGCCTCCAACGACGAAGTCCTGATCACAATCTAGACATAACCATATATTGCTCTGGTAAGACCTGGGAATTTCCCACTACCGACTCACTAAAGCATCAGGGAAAAGCTGAAAAGAAGCTCGAGCTCTGAAGGTCGTTTCAGTGTAATCAGAACCTAAGAGTGGTCGCGTCGAAGCCGACAAGCTGTAAATGATATCAACTGCTACTATTGTTATTGGCGCCTCAACGTTGAAAGGTAGGAAACAATCACGACCTAGCACAGTCCAGCGCCCGAACATTTGATGCCGGATCTATCCACAAGCGAAATGGCGCCCGACATAGGATATAGTCTTGCTGCCATGTCCATATCCCCACCAGCCAATACCGTCACTGCGGCGGATGACCGAATCTTTCTCGACACACCAAGTACTGTATTGCCAACAGAAGTACTTCTCAAGATCCTCAGCTTTACGACGCCGACTGCCTTCATCGCCTTCTCGCAATCCTGTCGTCGCTTCCGCCAATTGACCATGCCAGATGACTACCACTTTATGCAACGTCTGCTCGAGCTCGAGCTCACATTCGAGCATGGCGGCGGCATTCCAGTGGTTAATCGATTCGGAGTAGTAGATCCATCGCTGTACGATGACGAAGGTTGGGAAAACATTCGCTACGCCTGCTGCGGCTGCCTCAAGCTGCGTACCCATCGTGTTTTCGACAATACCGCAGTGCTCAAGCTGCGACTGCGGAAGCCGGAATTGCACATGCCTGCTGCAAATATGCTGGCTGAGCCAGGTGATGTTCGCGAGCGCACCAGACGACGCGTAGGAGTCGAAGGGACAAGAAGAAAGATTGTCCGAAAGGAGAAGAAGCAGAGAGGCGATTACTCACAACACTCCTACGTACCTGGACCCGATGCTTCGTCCCATCGAATCGGAGAGTACAGTCTGTTCTTATTCAGGAGTACGGGTAGAAATCGCCACAAGCGCCTTTGCGCTGACTGCAACCTAAACAGAGGTCGACACCATGGCTTTGCAGTGGCGTCAGAAGACACAGATCTATCCGGCCCACCACCTATGAGCGTTCAAGCCACTAGGAGTACCCAGGTTTCTCCCTACCGATCTTTCATACCAGTGATCAACTCGCGTTGGTACAGCGATTTTGCACCCAACTCACAGGCTCTGGCAAAAGATCATATCAAATGCATGGGTCGCCAAGCAGCGAAGTGCAACATATGCGGAAAGTGGAGGGCGCTACTTGGATTCGTACAAAATAGCCCGAGAGATCTCTGCTGGAATACTCGGGACGATATTGATGGTTCAAGGACTGGTAGATGGGTGTGCTGGGAATGCAGGAATCGAAAGAAGATCGAGAGCGGCGAGCGCCCAGAGAAGACTATATTCATGAACATGATGACCATGGCCGTGAGCTAGGGCGCTGACTTCTCAATACTTGCTCACATGGCTTAGAGTAAGAGAGTCACATATCCTCGTGCAGTAATCATAGTTAGTCTTAACGCAGATATGTGCAAGAGTGCTCAACAATCACTCGATGCCAGTAGCGTCGCCATGTAAATCACGTGAGGTCAAATTGGAACGTTGTGGAATTGCTCGCATTATACATTACTCGTTGTCTAATCATTACCTCCTATTCGCGCCATTGGACTGCTTCTTCGCAGTCGGCTCTGGCGTCCGAGTAACATGCATCGAGACAGTACTCGAACAATGTGGTGTCGGTGTTGGCGCATAAACCTCATAAGCTGCCTGCAGCACATAGGGCGCATCACCCGGTCCGAATTGCTGCTTCGGCTGGCGACCCCACTCAGGATTATTAATGCCACCTACCCAGTCCTCGAATTCTAGACCGACACATCCGTACTTCTTCACGACCCTCGGGCGCGTAGCATTGTTCTCAAAGCCTTGTGTTGACTTTAGCGGCAATGACCCGTCCATCTTGTTGCAAGTGTAGAGCTGCACAGCGCTCTGGTCTGTGTAGACGTTCACTCTGATCTCCG
>JBPBPI010000022.1:0-3181 GCA_050954885.1 Janthinobacterium lividum
CCCACGTTGTTCAAGACTAAAACAGCTTAAATTATACCCGCTGTCACTACACATAGACTGAAACCATCATTTACATTTTATTTATTTAATAAGGTTCCAATTATACTTCTTTTTTGTAAAAAAAAAAAATGTAATAATAACATTATGGATTGTATCTTCAACTTATTTTTTATAGAAAGAAAGATTTTTGAGGAAACTTCGCACGCGGAACTTAAGTTGAGGGTTGTGATATCTTTTTTATTATGTTTGGCATTTGTATTAATTGTATAACGCCTTCAACATCAGGATTCAGCACATGTTGCACACTTGAAATACTGGGACGACGTGCATTCGTGCATGCATATAGTACTTAGATTGCACTCTTCAACGAGTACGCATATAAAAAAGAAACAGTTTATCCATAGCGGAATATTCTCTCCCTTTGTGCAACTCTTATACACCGCCATATCTCAAAGAACGCTGGCATCCGAACGAAATCTATCGCCTGCAAGGAGCAAAGTTTGCACATGGAGTGCGAAAAGTATTGCATATGCAGTGCTGCCTCAGAATCGCGCCATTTCGAGTCAAGCGGCCTCCGAGATATTATCGTCGCCATCATTAACTTAGTCGAGTGTCAGTATCTGCCCAACATAGACGCCGAGGGTAACCGGAGGGCAAATAACAAGTCACATTGTGGGAAAGACGTGTTGTATGAATTGATTAACGACCAGCAAAGAAGACTACGTGGCCGACTCGGAGTTTTGCTCCAGTAAACAACAAAATGGCAGCTGCCAACGCCCCATCGCCGAAGGCGAATCGACACATCTATGAATATTGGCCCGGCTGCTCAACGCTCTCGATTTCCTCCTGTTGATGGCGTTAGTCTAGCTGACTGAACATAGGATGATGAGAAAGTTCAGCTTACCTCGGTCAAACGTCGCGGAGCTTGGATCGACCACTGGTTTGCTTTGAACTGGGACACTGTTAGCGTGAACACAGTACAGAAGTATACGAGTCCCTACTTGGTAGCTGTAATTATTTCGCCCGAACGTAGTCCTGAGCAGCTTTTGTAGTTTGTCTGAGTCTATATAGACATCGGGTAGGGTCTGAATGACAGGCATAGCTATACTCGCAAACACTCTCGACTAGTGTAGCAGTTGCGGTCAAGTGAGGATGCTGCGCAGATGATTGATGGATGGAAGAGAAGAAAAAAAAGACGCAGCGAAGGCAGTGCAAAGCTGAGAGATTTATATGCCACCGAGTCAGCCTCGCCTAGACCGCCGGGGAAGCGCCTTTGTACCGCCGACAGAAGTCTCGCGAGATTATGAGATAATGAAAGTGCCACCGCAGCATGATACATAAATCATATGTGTGTCCCCGTCATTGTTAATGCACATCATATGTTGTTTCACAGTTTGTGGAACTACGTTGCATATCGCCACTTAGCCTTTTTCGAGCCAACTCTAAATTAATGGCAGCCTGCCCACAAAAGACAATTATCGTCAAAAAAACAATGCCTGGATTGCTAGCCTTGAGGAGCTCGAGGCGCAGAAAGGCAGGAGCTTAACCCAAATTGCTCACCGAGTATTCTACTTCCAAATTTGGTATGGCCAACATCCAGAGGAAGCACAGCAGCCTTGTTTGCGAAAAATTTAGGGAAACTAATTTCTCTCCCAGGTGCTAGCACAGATCTGCAAGATCTCACCCCCCTTGCAGCCTTGCACGGAAATAGTGTGCGGCTCTGCTCAACACGAAGCTATAGTACATTATATCTATTGAAACACATCTCATTTTCATGCGAGGCTTGCTTGAAAATCATTGCTAGCTCAACACTATTTCCCAGCACAATCGAAGTCGTCTACATCCATTATCAATTATGCAAGATCCGCACCTGGCCAACGAAGTTCCTACGAACGAGAAATATATGCCTGGTCGACAGCTTTCCAAGAGAAGCTCGCAGTCATATTCGGAAGACTCAGCCGAGACCCGCGTTGAGGGGGAAAAGCTCACATATCATGATATTCAAGACTATGTTCATGATGTTGAACCTCTGCCAGATCACTTTCAAGAAGCCTCGAATATCTTCTCTGACCCATCTGTGTCGCGCATCGAATACCGTACTGTGAGAGATGCGCGGCGCGATACAGGATTAGAGAAAGAGGAAGTGGCGTGCGAACACACAGAATCACTGGATGACCAGTTACTGGAGGAACACCTAGTACTGGTGGACAAAGCGGAGGAAGACCTAGTACTAGTGGATAAGGCGCCACTAAAGGATGGCCCAACTGATGATTGCAAAAACACAGAAATGCAGGATGCGGACATACTTGAGCAGCTTTGTTACTTACCTCCTAATGCTTCTGCTACACGTTCGAAGCTATCAGCTGGGATACTAGTCGAAGAGAACGGTGTTTGGCAAATGCGACAATGCAAGGTATGTTAACACTTGATACGGATGCTTTATATTAACCCTAACTCTTAAATAGAAACACTTTGCTGTTCAAGCTTTGTAAGTTTATATGCTCATACCTAAACAGTATTGTATCTTATACAACTATAGTTACATCAGACAGAAAAACTCCAATAGCAGGCTTCTGCTAACTAGAGGCTTGTTCGATGATTTTGTTCGTGTCTATAATATATTTGACAATTTTAAAGAGTTTGTTATGTCATTTGGAAGGAAGGAAAGAGAACATGACATCGGGCCGCCGCCGTGTCAATTTGAGATACAACCGGACTTGTCCGTACAGACCTACAGGAGTTTTGGTGGGTGGTCCTTTTCGTTCTGCCGAATGTTGCTGACTTTATAGAATGCGCTTATGGTGTCCGTTTTGTTGAGCAGAACAACTACAGTAAAGGGAAGGATCCATGGTCAATTCGTCAAACCACAATTTATCACCAGTATGATGCTACTGGAGAGACTTGGACGTTCATTTCGCCCTCAAAGCGAACTGAATTGAGCGTGGATGCCTACCTAGCAACAGCTCCTGAAGTAGAGAGCAGAAACCCTTTCGAGCTGCATGTTACTTTGATAAAAAGTGCTCTGAGCAACTGGCGTTGGTATATAAAAAGCCTTATGGAAAGAACGGACCTGCATTCAGCTCGAGTTATTGCAGCTTCAGTCGGAAGAAGCAAGTTCTCGACATTGATAGACTTCGATATCAATTTTGAAGATCGCCAGCTGTTGAAAGTTCTCGAAGAC
>JBPBPI010000023.1:0-2840 GCA_050954885.1 Janthinobacterium lividum
CGATATCATACCAACCAGGACTCCACGACCTGGACCAGCAAGGCTTCGCTTTGGGACATGCTCAACATGGCTGTTACCACGAGCACTCAGTTGACTTCGAACAACGTTAATTTCTCTACAAGCCATGGCTCCAAGGCAATCTGGTTCGACATTATGGGACAGGTTTTGGCACTGTTGAAACTTCGCACACTGTTTGCTATCTCGGTATCTCTTCTGGTTGTTGCGCCCATCGTCATGATTGGCATTGCAGCGATTCTTGGCCAGATAGACCGCTACTACCTATTTGCACGTAAGGCTCGATCGGATCCTCTCGACCCGCGTTCACCTGATGAAGAGACTGTAATTCAATTCAACGGGTGGCGGGGGGTCTTCCGGTATCCGATCGCTTTTGTATTCGCAACTGCGGCAGTTGCTGGTTTGGTATTGCTTGTTGCTAAGTTTAACCCTTATATTGTCTACAGTAGCCCCTACGCTGTTTGGAGGTAAGCCCAATCCTGATCTGGAGTTACGCCGTATGGAACTGTTGCTAACAATGTTTAGCATGATGTTGTCCGTCTGGTTCTTCGTCACGTGGTTCTTCTTGCGAGGATCCGACTTCATAAGACCAACCGCACTCCATCGGGCCCACGCCTTTGGCTGGTTATTTGTTGTCAGTTGGCTCCTGCTCGTAACTGCGACCATTGGAGAGAACAACTTCGGTGTCGCCACTGGCTACTTCCTTGTCGTGTATTTCGCGGCAATCTTTCTCGCTCTTCTGTTATCCTACCTGGAGATGTTTGGCCTGCCACGGAAATCAGAGTATGTGCAGCTCGCCAGTCGCTCAGCCACCCACAGTCGTCCGATCTCCGTGCACCGTGGCGCTGCTAGCATCCGCTCTGGTCAGGTATACAGTCCTCAAGAGGGACCAGAAAGTAGCGCTACGGCACGCGATAGCGCCGATGTTACTGTTACGAATGAGACCACATCGCTCCTGAGCCGGAAACGCAATCGACCTACACGATATCGAGACGACGAAGACTCCGAGAACGAGGACGACGAACCACTGCCTCGTGGGCGAACCTACGGTGATGAACAGCCCTGGAGCGCGACGTTGCCTAGCTGGCTCTGGGTCCTTCAATTCCTCGTCATAGGCCCTATACCCATCATCCTTATTGGCGAGCTCGGCCTTTTCGGCATCATAGCTGTTTATCAAACCCCTGCAGACGGCAACAGCGTCTACACAATCTACGGTTTCATTGGCATCATCTCCGTCCTCCTCCTCATACCAATCTCGCCCTTCTTGCACCGATTCTCCAGCAGGGTGCCCTTCTTCCTTTTTCTAGTCTTCCTCGGCACTCTCATCTACAACCTCCTCGCCTTTCCATTCTCTCCAGAAAATAGGCTTAAAGTGTACTTCCAGCAAGAGCTTGATCTCGCTTCTGGTATCAACACGGTGTCTTTGACAGGCCTTGATGGCTACATACAAACGGCAGTCGACTCGCTCCCAAGCGCTACCGGTCAGAGAGTCAACTGCACTGTCTCAACGCTCCGGTCTGGCCTCACGAAATGCGCTTGGACAGGTCTGGCGCCCCATGTGGTTGGCGCACTACCAAGCCACAACTCCACCCGCCGCTCACCTTCAACCATAACCGCCGTATCGCCAACAACGCCGTCTTGGCAAAGCGAATACAGAACTTGGGTCAGCGTCAACGCCACTCGTCTCAACACCACTGAGAATAGCGCCGTTTTCACCATATCTGGCCAGCATACTCGCGCATGTAAACTCGTCTTTGACGCCGCTGTCGCAGATTACAGCGTGGAAGGTGCTGCTCCACATGACGATCGGTTTGCCAAGGTGCCGAAGGAGGGAACGAAGGAGATCAGACTATGGCACCGGGAGTGGGACCGCCCGTGGATAGTGAAAGTGAGGTGGGAGGCTGAGGGTGGCACTGGAAGGAACGGTAGAGGTGAGCGCGGCAGTGTAGAAAGAGTGGGTTTGGAAGGCAAAGCGGTCTGTTTGTGGAGCGATGCGAATGAGGCTGGAGTTATCCCGGCGCTTGATGAGGCAACCAAATACCTACCGGCATGGGTTACTGCGACGAAGGCTAGTGATGGGTTGGTGGAGGGGTTCAAGCGGTTTAGGTTGTGAGGAGTTAAGTGACTGGGTTTCGTGTGCTTATGCGTTTCCGGCGTGGGGAAGTTTCACTCATGGTCGCGAGTTATCGTTCTCGTGCTATTCTTCTCAATACCACTATTTAGATCTCCCTACTATAATACAAGTATCTTGGCTTGGCCAATAACAGGTGGTGTTCATTGGGGATCGATAGTAACGCAGCCGTACTTAGTAATAACACCCCTGTACATAAATCTACGAGCAAAACTGGCGTGCGTTCAAGGTATCCTCATCCGAGTTGTAAGGTGACAATGTGCACTATTCCTTTTCATCGACCGCTCTAACAAGTACTCAAGCGTTTACTCCAGCTTTCATCATGACTACCCAACTCGCGAGGTTGACCGATCAACCACATTGGTTAGTACACAAAGATTCCACCGTACTTATACATGATTCGATATTCACAGGCACACCACCTGGAATACTTGGGAAACCTTCGGAAGGCATAACATGACGGTACCACAGGGGTAGTTTCGCTAGTAGGAAGGGGTCGTGTCTTTACCAATCCCAGTATCGTTGGACTCTGCATGTAAAGACCTATATATGCCGTACAGATCTTCCCACGTGCAGAATTGAGGACGCGGAACAGCCGGAAATGATGTGAAGTGCCTCTGATCCTCATCCTCATCCTCATCCTCATCCTCATCCTCATCCTCATCCTCATCCTCATCCTCATCCTCATCCTCAT
>JBPBPI010000024.1:0-3363 GCA_050954885.1 Janthinobacterium lividum
ATGGTCATGATGCACGGCCTCGGCGGCTCAACAAACGCCTTTCAATCCCTAATCTCGCACTTCGCCCCCAAATATACGATCCTCAGATTTGACTTTCCAGGTTCAGGGCTGAGTAAATTCAACCCCACAAAACTAATATCCGTTCCATTCTTCGTCACGGTCTTGGAATCTATACTGGCAGCACGCTGTTCTTATGAGCCATCGATTCTTATCGGCCACTCTTTAGGAAGCATCATAGCCATGCATTATGCGGTTTTGCACCCCGATGATGTCCGCGCACTTGTTTTGCTAGGTCCTGGACGAGCCATGTCCCATATACCTGCTGCGGTGGTTCGGATGATGGATCTCGCTACGAAAGCTCGTGGAGGCATCGAGGACATAAGAGATTCGACAGTTGCTAATAACGTCGCTGCTGGCTCCCCAGAACTCGCCAAAACGGTGGTGAGACAGATGATCAGTGCTCAAAGTCCTGATGGGTATGCAGCTACTTGCGAAGCACTGTGTGCTCCTTCCCATGTTGATCCAGACTATTCTGCAATCGGATGTCCTGTTGTCTTGTTTGCTGGAGATCAGGATTTGATCTCACCTATATCGAGGTCGCAGGAAATCAAGGAATTGATCGAGGCGTCCTCTCTTGCAAGGAGACGACGGGATAATGTTAAATTAAATATTGTGCATTCGGGTCATCAGCAAGTGCTAGAAGATACGGCAGGTGTTGTAGATGCTATGGAAGGGTTCTTATCAGGCCTCTTGGACATGGAGAAAAAGTTATAACAAGATAGGCGATATAGCTTACATGGAAGATCTACATTGCGAGTTTGAAAGCAGTGTTTAAGAATGGGAATATGATTTGGAATTGTATCCTTACAACCAGAGACACCAGGTATATGGCTTCCTTCGATATATGGATCTGGTACCAGTATATGGTCTGTTTGGATCTTTCAGAGCTTCTCTTCCTCGAACATGTCGGTAAACGGACGGATTCCATGCGTGGACAATCGACTTATCGTCTAAATTAATGCTTATCAGGTATTTGCTAATGATTGAATGGAGGGTATGGAAATAAAATGGTCTCCACGGTCACGAAATACCAGGATGGAGAATTTTTTGGGGAAAATCACGTGATATATGCGTATCATATCCTAGATCTATTGCACAGTAGAGAAGGAGATTACTCCATATGGTGAAGATGAACTTGAAGTTAACACGTAATGGAGAGGAATGGAGTGGTTCCTCCCATACCAAGTATCTACAACTGCATCATTTATTGTGTCACGTGCCAGATATCCAGCACCGTCGTGACTTTCACTTCAAAAAATCTAGCGTTGTGCCCAGGTCTTTACAAGAACAAAATCACAATGCGTCAAAATAATTCAATAATCGCGACAATGACGGAATAAAGGTCGAGCCTCAAACATAACGTGCCTCTGCCCGCCACATGTTGCAGGCCTCAAAGCTGGCGACCGGTAGAAGATTTCTTTAAAAGTTGGATCATTCGGACATCAAGGAAAGTGAAGAACGTGACGTGGAAAGAGTCGGTGAGGTGATAGATTGCGCCATGCATGAAGCTTTGACAGATCTCTATACAGATGAGGCATAGGGGTTGTGATTGAGGATTCAGGATCATGACCTTGAGGTCCAGACGCCCACCGCCGCAAGTGACTGCTGGATGATGCACTGCATATGGCTGACTGCATTTTCGTTTGCATGAGTGACCTTGCATACCTGTTTTTACTGTGCGTGCCCTGCTGATATTTTCTGCTTCATACTGATGAATATAGAGAGTGGGCGAGAAATGGAGTGTGGGATGTGGGTTACAGTGCCTTATCATTAATTTCAGTTCTGCACTGTTGCATTATTGAGGCTGGCGCAGCTGGTTCCCCGGGATTCAGCTTCTCTTCGTGTGTTACCGCACCATCCACCGGAAGAATGCAATATTGACATGGCGTGGGGAGAAGGCCTGCAAGGCTGGACCCATCGATACTCTCTCTCGCGTGCACGTGCATGCGGCAGCATACGTTCGCACCACATCTTCTTTCTACCTGTCCTTGAGCACTCAATCCTTCACTCGGAGCACTCTCTTCGACCCATATCACGAAATCGGGCCGGGTCTGAAAGGTGGGGGAACAAGTGCCAAGCAGCAATATGAACAGTAACTGTTTTGTATTGGATAGAAAATAGGAGTAAGGAGTGGATGGATGGTAAATGCCATGCATCGCTAGCATTTACGCAAAAATGGAGCTTGCGCACGAACTACGAAGTACCGAACTTGTACGATTACCGTGTGCAGTCACTGTAATTGTGGACTTGTGGACCTGTGGATCTGGCGATGGCAACGGCAACTGCGTCGGCGACAGCGGTAAGTGGAGAGAGCTCGAGCTCATCATGGTGACGTGTTGTTTGGATATGGGTCTGTTTCGGGGCTCTAGCTGGCGTCATCGTGGAGACGAGTAAGGAAAGTCTTCCAATGTTCAGTTTCCAGTGTGTCGCAGTTTGTCGCAGATCGAACGTGTTCCCAATACGGTAAATGTTGAGAATCTTAGGAATACCAGCATGGGAGAACCTCGAATGATAATGAAACCCTATGGGAAACAAGGCGGTAGCCGGGCGCAAAGTGGGAGAGGACATGAGTTTTATAGGAAAAGCGTGCATACAACTGTATTGCATGCCAACGATCGACATTCGAAAATGGGCCAATATGCATGTCCGTCGGCCTCAATGTGGTAAAGTTAAATGAAGGGGAAAAGAGGAGAAAAGATAAGACGGGGATGGGGATTGGAGAGTTGGCGACCACCACGTTTCTCGATATTCATAATTCTATATGGCTATTGGCGGTTTAAATGGCGCTTGTCGATATCGGGAGAGGGGACAATAAAGACGAAGTTATTTCGAGGTTGGCCACGGGGATGAGAGCTTAAATCTTTTACGGGCAATATCGAAGTAATTGTCGATAGATATACTTCTCGATAGCGTTCTAATCTTCGTACTCGTACGGCTTCACCGAAAAAAACAAAAGATATCTGTAAGCGCCATCATTATACGGACTGCCAGCATGAAGCGTCAACGCGATACGATACGATACTTGGCGGTTCTTTGGGCGTTTAACTGCGAATATATTCATTGACTGTTATTGATGCGAACCAGGGAGAAATAACAATAGACAACTTGTCAATATCTTTTTCTGCAGCGGCTACGTCAGTTGACCAGTACAAGACCTTCTCTGATTGTGAAAGAGCATCCATGTTCTTAGATGGAGGTCGATGCGAGGGGTTTCTGAAGCACTTTCGAACCTTTGGAAGATCAAAAGTTTCGCCAAGATTCGCCATTGGCAGGTGAGGGAGGTGCATCGTGTTTTGGGGATAC
>JBPBPI010000025.1:0-2886 GCA_050954885.1 Janthinobacterium lividum
TATCTGAAGTGGTCCAGCATGTACCCTCCACGAGACCAGTCTTTCATACCTTCATCTCCTACCTCTCCTTCAGTGTCTCAAACCTGTATGAAATAGAATGACCGACTTTCAAACCTTTAGCGGGTAACGATGTAGAGAACTTGCAAGCAAAAGAGATCCAAAGTCGGGTGGACATCGAGGCATGTATACTACGAGGCCAGACGATGTTGCAACGCGCGAGGGTCCACAATACAGTGGAGGACCCGACCGCAGCACTGAAAAATCAACAAGAGACAATGGAAGTGGAGAGCTACGCGTTGATGCGGTTGCTACAAGCTGGTGAAATAGACGATGCTGAACAAAGATGACATCGATCTGAGCGTTGAACTGGGACAGCTTAGAGCGTACCGTTATGTGCAAGATGAGAAGGCGAAGTCGCAAGACGATCCCACGAAGACACGAGCACTGTGGATGATCGTCAAGATGGCGGCCTGTCTCAAGCTGGGCGGAGAGCGATGTTGTCTCTCGCTCTCGTCCTCCCGTTTCCTCGCCTGCCTCGTCCGTCTCCATGACATGACAGTAGCACTCCTGGAACAGCCTGCTGTATTTCGTTATTGGATCGCTGGGGTATTGACGTTTCCGGACGATGTTATATCTACTAGCAAGGAGTGCGCCAGCTCTGGCATCACACAGAGTTTGCTGATGAGAAATAGACGCTAGATCCCTCACGTTCGAGTGCTAGCGCACTAGATGGCAGTGACGAGCTTTGATGTCGGGTCCAAGATAATGGGCTCAGGAACTCGGCAGTAGTTGCTCTTCACTGGCCGTTTCCAATACTCGAAGTGGCCAGGAAAGCAAGTCATATAGCGTTCAAAGTGTTCGGTGGCACATCAGTGTATGTTCTGTGAGACCCGAAGATGGCTACTGCTCCAGCCATAGATTATGTCGGCCGTTGCTGAGACATGCCAAACGTGTTTTATTGGTAATGTTCAATCGAGTCCTACAGCCTCGTGCAAGTTTGTCCTGCTCACTTCTACCTTCATTAGCCTCGGATGGTGGTATATGCTTACAAGCTGTCAATTAAGCACTGCACTTGGCTCTCGGGTCTTTTCGCTGGTTCCACTGGTCGTGAATCCGCCTGAGCTGCGTGCAGCACCATTGCCAACGATGGGGCGGTACAAGCTCCACGGGCTTCCTCTTCCTCGCCTCGTCGTACGGCAGATTGAGTAGGGTACCATCTCTCCGTATGGTCCTGGGTTTTCCTTCGGTGCGATTGGTAGAGTCGCACCATGCAAGCATGGTGTTCACATGGATAGAGGATGATGAAGCTCTGAGTGAGCGCCAGCAGTTGCTCATAAGTCAGCTACGATTTCGTCCAGCTCCGATCTGCTATGCTTGCACCTGTCTCTCACGGGTTCTACAAGTGGTAGCGATGCAGAAGCTCGACTTTGTGTAGAGCACGAGCCCTCATGCTGGAGATTTCCCAGCCCATACACAGATAGTGCAAGCGTATCAGTTGAGCTAGCAGCCGCTATGCCCCATTCCCGCGACTTCCTAGAGTACCTCTAGTACACGCGCACAACGACACAACCGACACACGACGACGACGACGACGATGAATGCAATGTCACCCTGGATGGAAGGGAGCGGCTCTGCACCCAGCCGGCCTTCCTCCCTCGCGTTGCCTATGTGCCTCCTGCCTCTCTAGCAGTAGCATCTCCAGATAGTGTCCTTGCAGTCCTTATCTTGCTGGCAGCAGCGCCACGATCCAGGTGCAATAGAGAGTCATGAAATGGTTGGTTGTTGATCCTAATGGCCTTCAGAGCGTGCTCAACAAAGCATCCGGTTGCCATCTTCGTCAACTTCTGCCGCGGCTTCTTGAAAGTGGACTGCTCAAACAATAGATCAACGATACCGAGTGATGATCATGGGCTGAGCAGCTTCTGTCGGCGTGTAAGCCACGTACCCTCTGTCTGAACAGCTTTATCATGTTCTTTACACCGACCAAAACTGAAGCAAAGTACATAAGCACGAATGACGCGAAACGTGGTCAGTACTGTCAGTGCTCTTAAAGAAGACTATCATGGTTGCAGTACAGTATGACGCACACCTCCATAAAGGCTGATGGCTTGGCAAATTCTTGTGAAACAGAGCACCGGCACTTCTTGCTGATCTCGACTCAACTTCATAGTTCAACAATATACGAACATCTAACATCTCTTGTTATGCAGTATGTGTTCGTAATCATGCTGTTGTGCTTAGACTGTGATCGAAGATATGTGCTGTGAGAAGCAATGGAAATCATGATATTGAGTGCAGAGAGCGCTTGTAGACGGACTGAGAGGGACTTCGTGCGTGTTGTCTGTGTTTGATGGATGTATGCCTCTGATACGCCAGATGAGATCCTTACTCATGCTGGTGTGAAATAAATATGGCGTGCGTGTTTGTGATTTTCCATGAGAGCAGCATTGGAACGGTGCGCTATGATCAGGCGCCGCAGGCGGTGTGCAGGAGTCTAGAGAAGAAGACGTCAGGATTTGTCCTTACCTTCTACTGTTGAAAATGCATGGATATGCTACACGTTAGGTATGCCACCGTTCGCAAGGGCTTTTATGGTTCCAGTGTTTTTAATGAGCTTGTAAATCAGTGCATAAGAACTAGTCAGAGCGTTGTACATATACGAAGGACAGCAAAAAGAAGCCTGACATCTAGTATTCGTAAACTATGTTTCGCTATCGTTATTCTGCCAATGATCATGAGACTGACTGGGTATGAGTGCCTAGATACGGTACGGGTCAAGGTGTTGATCGCAAGAAGTGGTGTTGGTACGCTTTACTGGGCATGCTTCGAAAATCGGGATACCCTCTATACCAGGTCAAGGCGTCTCTGTGATGCATATGTGCCCAT
>JBPBPI010000026.1:0-2849 GCA_050954885.1 Janthinobacterium lividum
AAAGGCAGGCCCGTGTCCAAGCACCCATGCCATGCGGCACCGTACCGCACTGCACCGCACCGACAGCACGAAAAACGCAATGCGCGACGCAGGAGATTCCAGGCGAGTGAGCACGCTGTAATCTACAATTTCCAGAAAAATGCTCCGGTTGATTTTTCCGAGTGGTGGGTTCGCTGCCGCTTTGACGCGAGATGCTGGGCCGGTGGTACGTGTATGCACGTAGCGCTTTGACTCTGCGGTGTATGTGGTGTATGCTGGCGTGATGGGTAGTTGTGATGTGCACGAGCGTGGGCGTGAGTATTATCGTCGATGGAGGGGTGACGTAGGGAGAACCAGGCAGAGAGAGAAACGGCTCGCCGCGAAAGAGTCAGTATTGTTTCAGGGCACATATTCCGGCACTTGCGAGATGTGAAACCACGGGAGGGAAAGAAAAAGCTTGCGGAACGTTGCGCTTCCAAGTTGCAATCCCGAGCCAGCCGGTTGAATCCGGGAGCCGGAGCCCGAGCCCGTGTGACGACGAGTCGAGTCACGTGGTGCGTGGATTGTGCCGTTGCGCCCGCGAGTCCGCGGCGCCGTGCTGCGTGGGGGAGGGAGTGGGAACTAACAGTCCACTTAGGTTTGTCCTGCAGGCACGCCCGCGTTGTGACCGGAGCGGTTCGGTCATTGTAGTCATGTGCGTCGTCTGAGATGGCTGGGCTTTGTGATTGCTCTCGTCGCGTCCCAATCATGCATCGCATTGTAGACTGAGGCACGCCTTCGGGTGAGCTAATACTGCACACCAAGCAGTGACGGGTATTACCGCAACGTCGTTGCCCACCAAGTCTTGTTTGTATGGAAACGTCGTCGAAGATTTCCAAGGACAGGTATCAATGGACGAGGGAGCACCAGGAACGTTCCGAGAGGCTTGGCCCAGGGACCACAAGGTTGGAACACAGGCAGCTTGGGCCGACATCGTGCCAGCGTCACTGGTGTCACAAGATGCGGCGTCCCTAGTCAGTGGTTATGTCGCCGGAAGGTGAAACGGCTAGCAACGGCACCGGCAATCCCTCGCGGGACGGATCCGCGACACTGGCTCCGACTCTTGATTTTCGCAGGCATTGGGACTGTTTGTTAGACTGTCCGGTGAATGGTGAAGTTTTACCTATACTGTATCTTGCGCTCTGCTTTCAGGATTGTGACGGAGCTCGAATTTGACATGGCACGTGCGTTGTGTGAAGCTGGGGAAGGTTCAGCTTCAGAGCGCTTCAAGCCGAGTGTGGCACGAATCTGGACCGCAAGCCTCTGTTGCGAATCCGAAGAGCACGTACGACAATTTCGGATTCGTCTTATGAGGATCTGATTAGTAGCGACATGAGGGGTGGCGACGCCGCTTGCCCCGTTCCTGACGGCGTGGCCAGCCAGCGCTGGAGCATGCAGAAAAACGAAAATGATCCGCCGTCGCCGTTGGTACTGGACGCACATGGAAAGTGTCCAAGTCTGAAGATGGTGGGGTGGAAGAAGCGAGGTCGTCACGTTGCATGGCACTAGCTAGAGCCTGCATTAGCTTTTATCGAAACACCAATTCCTGTCCAATTGCCGGCACGAGTGTCCGCCAGGTGCAGGATCCCGGTCCGAACGCCGCATCACTTCCTGCACCCTGGGAACCCCGCCCGTCAGTTTGGGAATTGTGCGGCGGCAGCAAGCGACAGGGGTTTCGCTTGGTGTCACGCGCCAGCTGGAAAGTGGCAGCAGTCCGGAACCATAGAGCGGCTGCTGGCAACCCCACGTCCACCACATTCCCTTCGGATTGGCGTCAGTCGCTTGGTGGGAATAATGTATTGGCAATGTTTGAGCCTTGTCAAGTGTGGTGCTATTTCCCGATGGCGTCTCGAACATGTCACTCAAGCCTTGCGTTTCAACTTTCGAGTCCTATATGGCCGAACGAACGACACGACTCCATTTTCTGTGCTGTTTCACGCTGTTGATTTAGCTTGATGGTATTAGCGTCCGATTGAACATACCGGAGTCCGCGCACATCCCTGTTCATCAGCGAGTGCACAATGGAGCAGTATGTAGCGAGGGCTTTGTCCTTTTGGTCTAACTCTTTCCAACATAGACGCGACGGGAAAGTTCGGGTCTATGCACGTACCCGAGCGATTCTCCAATCATTAATCGCCTCGTCTTCATCTCCCTGGTGGTTTCCTGCAAGACCGTTTTATGGACAATCGGTTGGGAATACCGATCTGACCGAGTACAGTAGCTTTGTGACAAGCAAGGTCGATAGTATTACCATCCCTCAGTGGCGTCAATTGATGTGCCACGACCGTATTTGATCATGGTCAACTTCTGATCAAACCAAATCCAAGGTCTTGTGTGAAAGGTAGTCGTCACGCGGAGTTGCCTAGACGCCAGTGCACATGGTGGAGCTACGAGATTGACACGGCAGAAGACCGTATGAGACGAGCTGGCATGAGAATGGTGTTGCAAGACAGAGCAGAACGACAAGTTGATGCAGCTGGCAGCCGTGATCCGATAACGTGGAGACGGACGCGCGCTTGTCCATGAGCCTGCACTGTCCGAGGCGCGGCCAACTGATTCGTCGTGCCTCCTGCAACGCGGGGACGGCTCCCATGCGAATTCGAGCGTGCCCGGTTAGTACGGGTACAGTTGCAGGTACTAGATACCCATTATGCTGCAACTGGCCGTAGAGTGCCCTAGGTAGTATTGTTGCAGTCTCTACTCTCTAGGTAGGTACCGACTAATGGAAGTGCCCGAACACCTGTGCCACACACCCTGACCTTTTAGTCCTGGGTCGATGGAGCCGAGTGGATATATTGACCCGCCCAGCACATCTCCCGCGCACTCCGTCA
>JBPBPI010000027.1:0-6434 GCA_050954885.1 Janthinobacterium lividum
TCAATATAAAACAGAACACGTTCCCTTAAATCTATGCTATATCCGTAACTCATTCACTCAAAATATCAAAGACAAATCATTACGTCAATCAGCTATAATATTAAAAAGATAAATGAAATGAAATTAATTTAAATGATATTTTACCTGGTGATATTAATGGTACTTATAATTTTGCTGAATATACATATCAAAATAGCTATGGCTTAAACAATCAAAATATATATTTACTTTGTGGCCAAAATTGCTCTGAAGATGAATTTAAAAGAGTAAAAGAAATTTTTAAAACAAAAACTCAATTTACTTCTAAAAATGAAAAAAATAATGTAAATGCATATTATGCAACGCGCGCGCGCTCAAACTTTTTTCAAGTCGGTTTGTATCCACGCTTGGCGCCTACTGCTCTTTCAATAAAACTAAAAAATGCTTTGGTAAACGATTTTGGTCAAGATTATTGGACATCTTCAACCTGTAAGTATGATCGTGGTTATGAAGAATCTTCCATTTTTCAATATGCTGACCGCGATCAAGGATTAAGCATTGTAACAAATCCTATTCATGATTTAAGCAATCAATCATCGCCAATGGAAAAAGTTAAGAGCGGAAATTTATCCTTTCAACACGCTTGGCAAGCCGTTAAAGATTATCAATTTGACTCAAATTCTTCAAATGTCCGTATTTTAATGCCATTGGGTGAAAGCAATAAAATGGCAGGTCTCAAACGCAATCATTGGACAACGTTGATGTTTACAAAAGATGGTTCGGCTTGGGATGCCACGCTTTATGATTCTAAAGGTTTTTTAGACAGTCTATACAGCCGTCAAGTCATTGCTGATGCTTTATCAAAAGAAGGTATCAAACTGAATTATCAATTTTTAGGTCATCAAGGACTTCGCAGTAATAGTGACTGTGGATATTTCTCAATTGCTTATATTCTTAAAGCTTTGCAAGGAAAAAATATTGCAGACTTAACCAATCAAGAATTAAGTAAAAAATTTATTGAATTTAATAAATAATATGATTTAAAAAAAGGCTGTCGCAATGACAGCCCTCTTGAGTTATACGTGAAAATAAACGCTTGGATTAGAAACCCATGCCGCCCATTCCACCCATACCGCCCATGCCACCCATACCCATGTCACCACCGGCACCAGCCATGGAATTTGAATTTTCCTTGGCAGGAAGATCAGCAACCATAGCTTCTGTAGTAATCAAAAGACCGGCAACAGATGCAGCGTCTTCCAAAGCTGTACGAACAACTTTAGTTGGATCAATGATACCAGCTTTAATCATGTCTACATATTCGCCTTTTTGCGCATCATAGCCATAATTTGGATCATTACGTTCTAGCAACTTACCAACAACAATTGATCCTTCATCGCCCGCGTTGTTTACGATTTGACGAATTGGTGCTTGAATTGCACGGTAAACAATTTCAATACCATTACGTTGCGCATCGTTAATAGACTTTAAGTTCTTCAGGTTAAGACTTGCATAAAGTAAAGCAGAACCACCACCAGGAACAACACCTTCTTCAACAGCCGCACGTGTGGCATTCAGGGCATCTTCAACGCGATCTTTACGTTCTTTCACTTCAATTTCTGTGGCACCACCAACGTGAATGACAGCTACACCGCCAGACAACTTTGCCAAACGTTCTTGCAATTTCTCTTTGTCGTAATCAGAGGTGGTTTCTTCTGCTTGTGCACGAATTTGAGCACAACGCGCTTCCAAATCTGATTTATTGCCAGCACCGTCGACAATGGTTGTATCTTCTTTAGTGATGACAACTTTCTTGGCAGTTCCCAACATTTCAAGGGTTGTATTATCAAGCTTGATACCAATATCTTCAGAAATGACTTGACCGTTTGTAAGTACAGCAATGTCTTCTAACATCGCTTTGCGGCGATCACCAAATCCTGGTGCCTTCACAGCCACAACTTTAAGACCACCACGTAGTTTGTTAACCACGAGGGTTGCCAAAGCTTCACCTTCAATATCTTCTGCAATAATTAAAAGCGGGCGACCTTGTTGTACTACTTTTTCCAAAACAGGAAGGATGGTTTGCATGCCAGACAATTTTTTGTCATGAATCAAGATGTATGGATTGTCAAGTTCAGCCACCATCTTTTCAGGATTGGTGATGAAGTAAGGAGATGCATAACCGCGATCAAAGTTCATACCTTCAACCACTTCAAGCTCTGTGATGCCGGATTTGGCTTCTTCGATCGTGATCACACCTTCTTTACCAACTTTTTCCATAGCTTGGGCAATAATTTGGCCAATTTCAGTTTCACCATTGGCAGAAATTGTAGCAACTTGAGCAATGGCTTCGTTGGTAGAGACGGGGCGAGACCGTGATTTGAGATCTTCAACAACGGAGAGAACCGCCAAATCAATGCCGCGCTTTAAATCCATTGGATTCATATTGGCTGTGACAGATTTGACACCCTCACGAACGATTGCTTGTGCCAAAACAGTTGCAGTTGTGGTTCCATCACCGGCAATGTCATTGGTTTTGCTGGCAACTTCACGGACCATTTGAGCACCCATGTTTTGAAACTTATCTTCAAGTTCAATTTCTTTGGCAACGGTCACACCATCTTTGGTAATACGAGGTGAGCCATAGCTTTTTGCAATAACCACATTACGTCCTTTAGGACCCAAAGTTACTTTAACAGCATTGGCAAGAATATCGACACCTTGCAACATGCGTGTGCGTGCATCGGTTGAAAATTTAACGTCTTTAGCCATGTTCATAATTCCTTTATGTAAATGTTTAAATTAAGCAGCTAAAATGCCAAAAATATCGGCTTCTTTAAGGATGAGCAAATCTTCGCCATCAACTTTAACTTCGGTGCCGGACCATTTGCCGAATACGACGCGATCGCCTGCTTTAACATCGAGGGGACGTACAGAACCTGATTCATCGCGTGTGCCATTGCCAACAGAGATGACTTCACCTTCGATGGGTTTTTCTTTCGCTGTATCAGGAATGATGATGCCACCCTTAGTTTTTGATTCTTGCTCGAGGCGGCGAACCAACACGCGATCATGAAGAGGTTTGAACTTCATTGTTTTCTCCTTAATATTTAAATTTCTACCGTCAAAACTTGAATTAGCACTCATGAGTTGAGAGTGCTAGATAATTAACATTTTGCCCCATAAAGGTCAAAAGATTTTTTAAATAAACTTTAATAATCTTTATTTAATAGTTGTTTAATGAACTATACAAGAAAATTAGATGGTCATCGCTTTATAAATGATTTATAAAGATCGCTTTATCTGACATAAACAGATGCTGAATCAGTTATTATAAATAAAATTCTAATGCTTTTTTAAGGTCCTGACTTTAAAATGTTTAAAACACCCTTGGAATATATATGACCATACAAAAAGATACTTTGCCTTCTGAAACTTTAATTTCTTCAAAGAAATCGTGGCTGCCATGGCTTGTTTGGAGTGGTGCAGGATTATTTTATTTTTATCAATTTATTTTACGCGCATCACCCAGTTATATGGCAGAAGAATTGATGGATTCTTTTAAAGTTCATGGACTGGTATTGGGTATCGTTGGGGCTTTTTATTATTATGCTTACGCACCCATGCAAATACCTTTGGGCATTATTCTCGATCGTTTTGGACCCAAACGAGTTTTACTGGGTGCTTGTTTTATATGTATTTTAGGGTGTTTATGTTTTGCTTCAGCGCCAAATTTAACCATTGCCTGTTTTGGCAGGTTACTCATGGGAGCAGGATCGGCAGGCGCATGGATTGGCAGCATCAAACTTGCTACAATTTGGTTTCCTGCCCATCGTCTTGGGACGGTGATTGGTGCGACCATGTTTTTAGGGACCGTCGGACCTTTTTGGGGCGGGCCTGTGCTTGCTGATGTGGTTGATTACGCAGGGTGGCGTTCATCTATGTTTGTATTAAGTGGCATTGGATTAGGTTTACTTATTTTTATGTTTTCGACAATCAGAAATCATGAATCGGAAAATGTGCCTCACGCAGCGCACAAAACCCAGGCAAAGGTGATGGAAAATTTAAAGAAAATTTTAATCTCTGGTAAAGTCTGGTTAAATGCTTTTTATGCCATGCTAATGTATGTGCCAATGGCTGTATTTGCGGATCTTTGGGGTGTAAGTTTTATCCAAGATTTATATCACATTGATAAATCAACCAGTGCCCGTATTGTCTCTTATGTCTTCTTTGGCACTGGCCTAGGGGCACTCGTTGTCAGTTATTTTTCTGATCAAGTAGGAAGCAGACGTATCCCTATGTTTTTAGGGGCATTAGGTTCACTGATTGTCTATATCTTAATTATTTATATGCCTGGTATTTCAATGACAGGCATGTGTTTTCTTACCTTCTTTGCTGGTTTTTTCTTCTCTGGACAATTGATGAGTTTTGCTTCAGCGGTGGAAATGGTTCCTATCTCTTCCAGTGGTGTCGTCGTTGGATTTAGCAACATGATCATCATGTTAAGTGGTGTCATATTTGAACCCCTTGTTGGCTGGCTCTTGGATTTTAGCCGTGGGAGAGGTCAAATTAACTATAATCTTGAAGATGTTTCTTTGGATACATTTTCAATGGTTGATTGGAAATTTGCGCTCAGCTCGATTGTGATATGCTTATCTTTGGCCCTCGTTTTTGCCTATTTTGTGCAAGAAACTCACGTGGGAAGAAAAAAAACAACCTAGTTTTTTAAGGTTAAAATAGAGTCAATTATGATCAGAACCCTTGAACACTTAAAACAGACAACTTTTTTTGTCACAGGGGTTGCAGGGTTTATTGGTTTTCATCTGTGTCATGCTTTATTGTCTCAAGGACATGAGATTGTTGGCGTGGATAACTTAAATGATTATTACGACGTTAATTTAAAAAAAGACCGCTTAAAAGAACTGGCTGTTTTTTCAAAATTTCATTTTTATCAAATGGACATTCAAAATCGTCATGATATGACAGATCTTTGGAATCGTTGGCCGAATATTCATCATATCATTCACCTGGCAGCCCAAGCAGGTGTGCGTTATTCTCTTGAAAACCCTTACTCGTATATTGAATCCAATTTAATGGGGCAGGCAGTTATTCTTGAATTATGTCGACATCGAAAAGATTTTCAGCATTTAATTTATGCAAGTTCTTCATCCGTGTATGGCAAAAATCAACATCTTCCTTTTGATGTTAAAGATCGTTGTGACCAACCTATCTCTCTCTATGCGGCCACTAAAAAAGCAGATGAATTAATTTCGCAATCTTATGCACATCTCTATCGCATTCCCATGACAGGATTAAGGTTTTTTACAGTCTATGGTCCTTGGGGACGGCCCGATATGGCGACATTTATCTTTACAAAAGCCATCCTTGAAAATCATCCCATTAAAGTTTTTAATTTTGGTCATATGAAACGTGATTTTACCTATATTGATGACATTATTGATGGCATTTTAGGCAGTGTTGAAAATCCAACCACAGAGAAAAACACGCAAGATCTGCCACACCGTCTTTACAATTTGGGATGTCATAAAAGTGAGTCATTAAAAGATTTTATTTGTTTGATTGAGAAAAATTTAGGAAAAAAAGCAACCTATGATTTATGTCCTCTTCAAAAAGGTGATGTGATTGAAACCTATGCCAATATTGAATCATCACAACAAGACCTTGGATTTTCACCTCGCGTATCGATTGATCAAGGGCTGCCAAAATTTATTAACTGGTACCGTCAGTATTTTGCCTTTTAAAGATGACTAATTTTAATAAATTTATCTCTTTATTAATCAATGAAATTTAGCTTATTATGGTTTAAGAACAAATTGATGATATTTGTTGCTTGGTTTTTAAAATAAAAATTTAAATAATAAAAAATAAGGAAGATAGGGATGGCCATAGAGGAAAAAAAACAACAACAAAAATCAGGTCAAACAATTACACGTAAAGAAATCTCTGAAGCCATTGCGGAAAAAGTTGGTTTGTCACGACAAATGTCAATACAAATACTTGAATCGGTTTTGGAAGAAATGGCAGAAGGTTTAATCACAGCAAATCAATTAAAGATTTCTTCTTTTGCCAGTTTTAACGTTAATGACAAAAATGAACGCATCGGTCGCAATCCTAAAACAGGTGAAGAAAAACCTATTACGGCCCGTAAAGCAATTTCTTTCAAAGCATCAGATTCTTTTAAGGAACGCGTATCAAAAGGAAAATAAAAACTTATTTTCAAACTTAAAGCCTCGAAGTAACTTCGAGGCTTTTTTTATGAGACCAATCAATCATTTAAAATAAAAACTTATGTTCCTGCCCTAATTACGGTTCCTGCAAATAAACGATTATTGTTTGTAATTAACCCGAGTTGCGTTTAAGGATTCAAATTAAGGATGCTTTCTAATGATGGCTTATCATCTCTGAGTTGGTAATTGATCAATCCGGCCATCAGA
>JBPBPI010000028.1:0-3712 GCA_050954885.1 Janthinobacterium lividum
ATGGGTCTGCTCACCTTGTGCGAGTGGCAACAGATCACCACAACCTGAAGTACTTCGTGACCACCAAGACGCTCAATGCTAGGCAAGGGCGGTGTGCTGAGTACCTAACAGCGTTTGATTCCGAGATTGAGTACAAGAAAGGTGCTCTTAACCAGCTGACAGCCTATCCCGGCGTCCTGATCATGATGATGGTACAGCGGACGAAGGCTCCAGTATACTGTTGCCAACCTTACAACAGAAGTGATGTTTGTTTCCACCCTTGCCGGCCTGCGTGGCCATTGTGGGTTCCCTCGAAGAGGAACCGTTGTCGCAGCGTGGACGGACCGACGCGGTTGCGAGTCTTGCAGTCCGAGATTCAGCTGAGCAGAGGGACTTGGAGCATGTCCCCTGTCAGAACGTGACACCAAAAGATGGGTCAGATTGTGCAGAACCAGAGGTTGCTGGCGATGCTGGCGCAGGAGTGTCTGCAGCGCACTTGTTGCCTCGATTCTTGGTACCTGCAACTGCCAAGAACGAGCCGGTCTGGTCGGATGCGTCGCAACCGCTCAAGGCTGTGATCAAGCGTATGCAAGCGGAGGCAGCGGATCCATGCCGGACCGTCCACGGGAAGAAGACTCCATGTCAACAGGACAGATGGAGCCAAGATGCAGTCGGGCTGATCTTGCAATAAGGGAAACTTTGGATACCAGACTCCAAACCGTTGATCCAGGAATTGCTGTATCGTAACCACGATGACCCCGTTGGGGGACACTACGGTGCAACGCGTACCCTTGCTGCAATTAGGAGCAAGTGTTGGTGGAGAATGATGGCGGCAGATGTAGAGAAGTACATCAGAACCTGTGATACATGTCAGCGTTATAAAGTCAGACGCCACGCACCCTTTGGGGTGCTGATACCGCTGCCTCCGCCAAATGAGGCCTGGAGACATTGGAGCATTGATTGTATTACAGATTTGCCACCGAGTGTATCGGCAGAAGGGGAGATCTGTGATGGAATCTTGGTGCTTGTAGATAGACTCACAAAGTGCGTGATGTACCTCCCTGTCAATATGACAATCACGGGAGCAGAATGCGCAGAGTTGCTGTGGCGTAAGGTATTCTCTTTTGTAGGAATGCCCAAGTCAATCGTGAGCGACAGGGACCCCCGATTTACTGGCCAATGGTGGTCTACGTTCTGTAGACATCTTTGCAATTGTGAAACGAATGTCAACCGCGTTTCACGCTCAAACAGATGGTCAAACGGAACGCCAGGATCAAGAGTTAGAAAATCTTCTGCGTATATTTGGCTGCGAAAGCCAGGATGATTAGGCAATACTGCTGCCGGATGCTGCTTTACGTACAATAGTCACCAGCATAGTGCAACGCGAAAGACGCCTTTGGAGGCTGCTTTCGTTTCGAAAAGTGTCATACCTGATGGTGGTGGAGGACTTCCAGACTTTCCGCAGCTGCGTGAAGCCCGGGACGTGCTTCAGGAAGGAGAGGCGTCACAACCTGTATCCCGACTGAGCGCGAAAAAAGCCGCACTAGCCGCTGAGGGAGTGGAGCGACTACGTACCATCCACGCCACGCTGAGGGACCGAGTAGCGCAAGCATCGGACCGACAGGCCGCAAATTACAACCGACACCACAGGGATATGCAGTTCGAAGAAAAGGAGCAGGTGTTGCTCAATGCAAAGAACATCAAGGTAAAGCGGCCTTGTAGGAAGCTTGGCGCGAAGTACCTTAGCCCGTACACTATCGAAAAGAAAGTCAGCGCGGATGCTTACAAGTTGACCTCACCTCCGAGTCTGAAGCGACTTCATCCGACGTTCCACGTGTCGCTGCTGGAATCGTACCGCCAACGGCCCGGGAGCGCTGCGGCGCAGGCAACTGAAGTGCTCGAGGACGACAGGTACGAGAATGAAGCAATCGTGGATTATGACAAGGAGACCGATACATACGAGGCAAAGTGGGTTGGGTATTCAGAGGATGACAATACCATGGAACCCTTGGAAGATCTCAATGATTGTGACGAGTTGTTGCAGCAGTTTTGGGCAAGGCAAAGAAGCAAGGATGCAGTGCAAAGGAATCTGAGATCAAAGGTTGTTGAACCTATCAGTGAGTCTATTACTCACGAAGCTATGCCACCTATTGTCACCCCAGCACCAAAGAAGCGCGACAGACCACCCAACACCAACTCCGGCCGTGCTACGAAGAGATCAAGACCTTGATCCACGATGTCCCATGCTGGACCTCTGCAACTCACCCAATCAGAAGACCGACTTGTTGTCTGGAGAAGGATCCTAGTACTCCCTCAACAGACGCCCTCTCCATCGGACCGTCAACGGTAATGTTGGGGGCCTCAGTATCAGCCATGCCAAGACCAAGTTCAAATCTCTTATGATTGACAGCTTGTTGCTGCAAGGACCACTGCTCACGCAACAGCATTCCCTTGCGAACATCCATCTCCTTCAGCTTCACTTGCTCGATTAATCAAGCATCCACCGCTTTGTTGAACAGGATGCCGTACGAGGCAACATCGCTCATGACCTTGAAGTACTTGTCGGCGGCATGCTTGTCCATCTTTTCGTAGATAGCCTTGTCGTTGGCCAGGGTGCGAGTAGGTAAGGCAGGAGTGGCCTCGTTCTCGCCAAAGTTGTGAAGAACGCGACTACCAACTCGGTCAGCCAGATTACCATATTGGCAGCGCGGTGGAACTCGGGAGGAACCTAAAGTCAATGGGTTAGCAAACGAACCGCGAAGGGACCGGCGACGGCACTTGAACTCACCTCGTTACAACCCTTCCTTTTCTTGGCGCACAAGGTGCAGGCACCGAGACCGGTGCGAATACACTCCGTGTCGAAGACTCCAGCAAGTGACTTGTTCTTGCTACCAAAGATACCCTAGTGTCAATCTGATTCCAAGAGAATTAGCAGTGACGAATCTCGAAACTATACTGAGACCTCCTCCTCCGCGTTGTCATCCACCATCTCAGTGTCCTCAACAGCCTCAAGCTCAGCATCTCCAGATCCACCAGGTGTGTGTGACAGGCTGACTGGCGTCGTTCTTTTGCTTCTTGGCAGGAGATTTCTTCGGGGTTGCAAGAGCTCGAACAGGTACACCACGCTCCAAAGACGTGGGTTTGGTGATGTTGGTAGATTTATTCTCCAGTTCGTAGTGACTGCTGTCGGGCAGAGATGGCCTAGCAAGAGACTTGACACAACCAAGGCAACAGTTGAAGAGAATGGGAGGAACAGCGGCGAGTGCCTCGGGCACGACGAACTCCTCGGCGCGGGTCTATCGAAGTGTCAGCGACGGAGCGAACAAGGACCGACTGCGGGCCTCAAGGCAAGAGGTTGCACTTACAAGAGGCATCGCAAGAGCGACTTGGTCGTTAGTAGAAGAACTAGCCATGCTAGCAGAGGAAGTGTGGAAGTGGTGGTTGCTGATCAGATCGAAGTGATGTGAAGATCAAAGGCCAGGAACAGAGGTGACAGCAGTTGTTTTATATACGCGGCTACGAAGTGAGTCAATGACATCAACAACACAAAGACGTGGCCCAAAACAAAGACATAGGTTGTCAAGCAGGCAACTGATTGTCAAGTGATTTGGAATCACAAAGGGCAGCCACAAAGAACAATGCGAAGTGAAGACGTCAAATTGTTGTTGAATAACCGAAACTTGCTTGTGAGCAGATTGCTAGGCAACCTGAGCAGGCCGTTCGCGGGCAGCTA
>JBPBPI010000029.1:0-9173 GCA_050954885.1 Janthinobacterium lividum
CCCAGCCCGACCGGATTATTCGGGTTGCGTTCGACCGCCCCCGTCAGAGAGATGGCCGAGAACGGGTCTTGCTGAAAGACATTGATCAGCATTGCAGGGTTTCCAGTATGTGCCCGTCGGGCATTTGCGGGGGTGCGCCGGCGGGCGCGGCGGAAATCAGCGGGCGATGATGCCCTTGGTGGCGAGCACCGCGAGCAACGTGGCCTGGGCTGCGGCCGTCGTGATCGAGGCGTCGTAGGCCAGCTCGGCCGCGTTCACCTCGGCGTCGCGGCTGACGATCGTGACCTTCATCGTGGCGCCGGCGAGAACGGTGACGGGCTCGAACAGGAGCGCCCCCGGCGTGCCGGCAGTGACCGTGCTCGAGTACGGCAGCACCACCGCCGGCGTGGTGCCGCTCTGCGCGGTTGCGATCTCGAGCACCAGCCCGGCCGGATAGGTGATCGCGGCGGCCGAGCTGTTCGTGAGCGTCGCCAGGTCGCGCGAGCGGAAGCTGCCGGCCGACTCGCGGACGATAAAGCCGCCCCTGTGCCGGCCTTCAATGAAGGTCGGGAACTCCGGAAGTGCCATTTATCGTTATCCTGTCTTGAAGATGCCGCATCGCGGCGGTGAGGAATGCGGGCGGCGTTACTTGCCGGCGACGCCGCGGCGGCGGAGGTTCGCGGCCTTCGGCATGTGCTGCTGCATGGCGCGATCGAACCCGGCGTCGACCTTCTTCGCTTCGACCTGCTCGGGCGCCGGCGACTTGCTGGCGCCTGCACCCACCGGGGCGTTCGGATAGCCGGTCATTGCCTGCGCCAGCCCGCTCGCCGGCGCCGGCACGGCAGCCAGCAGGGCAACCGCAGCGGTGCGGTTCAGGTTCGTCTCGAAGGCCAGGTGGGCCGCCATCGCGGTGTTCGCGGCAGCATGCTCGCAGCGAAAGATCGCAGCGCAGCGCGCGCGCTCACGCGAGCGGGCGGACGCCTTTTCCTTCCCACGCTTGCCGGTGTTCTCGTCGTCGTCGGAAGCGTGGTCGCCTTCCTCGTCGTCGTCCTCGTCCTCGTCCTTCTTGGACTTGAACTTGCCGTTGTCGTGCCGCGCCGGCTCGGCCGCGGGCTCTTGTCCCGGTGCCGCCTCCGCAGCGGCAGCTGGCGCCTCGATAACGGGTGCGGGCGGCACGACCGCGGCGGCCACCTGCGCCGCGATCGCCGGCAGGCCAGCCGCCGCAGCCAGCCCGGCCGCGACAACCGGGCTGCCGCCGGTCAGGTGCTGGAAGGCAGCAGTGGACAAGGCGGTTTCGCCAGCGCGCACGCGGACGCGCGGCTTATCGGCCGTGATTGCAGCAGACATCGGGAACTCCGGAGTGGGGCTAGGTGACAGCCTGCAGCGCGGCGAGTGCCGCCTGCGGTGTGGTGACGGCATCGGCGAAGCCGACCGTGACGCCGGCGGCGCCCATGAAGGTGCCGGCCTGCGTGTCGCGGACCAGCGACGCCGGCATGTTGCGGTTGCGGGCAACCGTCTCGACGAACAGCTCGCCCATGGCGTTGATGTCGACCATGAAGCGGTCCTTCACGTCGGCCGGCAGCGGCGCCGTCTCGGTGCCGTCCGCCTTCTGGTCGCCATAGGTCAGCAGAGTCGGCGTGAGGCCCGCCTTGCTGAGCGCCTGGCTCATGTCGACGTGCATGGCGATCACGCCGACACTTCCGACACCGCCGGTCCGCGTCGTCAGCACCCGGTCGCAGCTCGAAATGAGCGCATAGGCGGCGGAGTAGGCCATCTCGTCGGCGATGCCCCACAGCGGCTTCTCACCGCGGGCGGAATAGATCGCGTCGGCAAGGTCGAAGCAGCCGGCGACTTCGCCGCCCGGGCTGTCGACGTCGAGCAGGATGGCGCGCACCTGCGGATCGCTCAGCGCCTGCTGCAGACAGGCCCTTACCCCATCGTAACCGCACATGCCCGAGAACGGCCGCATGGTGCCGAGCTTCATCACCAACGTGCCTTCGATGGGGATGATCGCGACGCCGCCGAGCAGCGAATAGGGGCGATACAGCCCGGCTGTGTCGTCGTCCTCGAAGTCGGCAAGCGCGCCGGCCGGCAGCGCGCCGGCGCGGAACAGGTGCGTCACGCCGAACCGATCGCCCAGCGCCGCCATCACGATCTCCGCCTTCCGCGGGTGGATCGCCAGCGGCACGTTGAACAGCCGCTGAGCCAGGTGCGGGAGGCGGTGCTGCATGTTCGTGTCCTAGTTCACCGCCGCCGAGCCGAGATGCGCAGCCTCGAACTTGCCCTCTGGATCGTTCGCGACGGTCTCGCCTTCCTCCGGCTCCTCGAACGCCGCATCGACGCCGCGCATCCAGCCGCGTTCGTATGCCTGCGCCTGCATGGTGCCGGCGTCGTAGCGGTGATCCGACTTGCTGGTCTTTCCCTTGCGACCTGCAGCGAAGCCGCGGATTTCGATCTCGGCATATTCCAGCTCGTCGCGCTCCGCCTTGCTGGCCGGGTCAACCGCGTCGAACAGATCCTTGTTGCCGATCACGCCCGGCGCCATCGCCTCGAAGATCGCGCCGGTGTTCAGGTAGAGCAGCCGGGCTCGTGCCGGATCCAGGCCGCAGAGCTTCTCGGCGGCTTTGAACGCCACCATGTCGACGCCATCGGCCTTCGCCTGCGTCAGCGCCTGCTTGAGCTTGTCGCCCGCCTCGTCCTTCGCCGCCTGCGCGACCATCACGGCGCGCTTGTGCTGCAGGATAAGCGATCCGCTCATCCGCTCAGTGCCCGTCACCGCCGTCGCGGCTTTCCTGCGCGCCATGCTTGATGCTCCTCAGATCGCGCTGTCGTCGGCGGCGATCGCGGCGACGCCGCGCCGGCTCGGGCGCAGATCGGCCGCCGTGAGCCGGGCGCCGTCGTGCATGCCGGCCTTCTTCTTCGCCGGCTTGCCCATGGTGCGCAGCGCCGGGGCGAGCGCGTGCGCAGCCTCGCGCTGTGCCTGGCGCAGTGCCGCGGCGCCTGCGAGGTTCTCTTGCCGGGTCTGCACGCGCAGCGCCTCGCCGGGGTGCATCACTTCGGTCACGTCGGTCATTGTGGCTCCGGTTTCATCTCGACTTCCTGCGCCGGCATGCCGGCCCAATCGGGCAGCTGCAGGCCCTCGGCCGTCATCATTTTGACTTCGATCCCGCGCTGCCTGATCACCTGCTTGTAATCGAGGCCCTGCTCGGCGCACTCGCGCTTGAGCGTGCTGAACCCGGCATCAAGACCGAGCACGGCGCCCTGGCGCTCTTTCACCGGGTCGACCCAGCCGCGAGGCGGGCCGAGCCAGTCGGCGCGCGCGTAGGCTGTGCGCCACTCGGGGAAAAACGGCGCATTGCGCGGCATCACGTTCCGCAGCCGGGTCGACAACGCTTCCTCGAGCCACGCGGTATAGATCGGCGACACGGTGCGACGGACGAACGTTCCGCGCCGGCGGTAGAGTGTCTTCCAGCTCTCGAGCAGCGCCGACCTGGCGCTCGAGTAGTTCGTGCGGCTGTAGTCCTGCGTCAGCTGTCCCTCGGACAGCCCCATGCGCGCCGCGATCGAGCGCAACACCGCAGCCTCGAACTCGGCAAACGACTTCTTGGCGTCGTCCTGCACGGTGGTGATGTTCTCGCCCGGGTAGAGTGCCGGGATGCGCGCGCCGCCGATCGAGAGGTTGATCCGGCGGTGATAGTCCGCGCGGTCGTACTGATAGTCGGCCGCGCCGTCGACCTTGAGGACGTTCTCGATCTCGTCGTGGAACGGCGCCGTGATGAACGTCCGGATCGCCGCCTGCTGCACAGCCTGCTCAAGCTCGGTCTGATCGTAAATGCCGAGCATCTTGAACCGCGGCAGCACGGCCGCCATGAGGCCGACGCCGCGATGCTGAGTCGCGCGCTCTTTCTCGAAGCCGTGAACGATGATCGGCCGCTTCCACGTCGTCTCCCGCGGCAGGCGATCCCAAACCATGCTTTCGAGCGCGTTGTAATAGTCGTTCTGTTCCTCGCGCCGCATGTGATAGGCGACCGGGGCTCCGGCCGCGTCAATCTCGACGCCGCCGCGCATCGTGGCGGTGTCGCGGTCCTGATAGGGGTTCGACAGCCGGTCACTGTCGACCAGCAGGGCGGTGGTTGCGTAGCGGGCACCGTAGGAGCCGACGAACTCGGGCAGCCACTGCAGGTAGATCAGGCTTTCGCCGTCGATCAGATCGCTCCGCAGCGCGAGCCGGAAAATCCCGGTAATGTCCAGCTGCCGCATGCTGTCGCAGTAGCAGCCGACATCGTCCGCCCACATGCGCCACTCGGCTTCGACCGCCTCGGAAAACTCCACAGCCCAGGTCTCGTCAAGCCGCTTGTCCTCGCGGCCGAGCGCCATGTAGTCCGGCTCGGCCATCAGGCGGAACGACGCGCCGATGGTGTTGTCGACAATGCGATCGACGCCGCCGGAGGCCCAGCCGTCGTTGCGCACGAGGTCGCGCTGTCGCGCCACCATCCGGTCGCGGTGCAGGTTGATCTCGCTGTCCGGCGAACGGATCCACGGATGCCAGTCGGCAACCTCGCGGCCGAACAGGTCGCCGGCGCGATACGGAAACATCCCGTCTCGCGCGTTCCAGCGCGGTTGCCCGGGCACGTTGGCCTGAGCCGACTGGCGCACCGCGTCGATGTAGCGCGGGTCGATCACGCGGCCGTCCGGAGCGATCAGGGCAGGGGTGTCCGGCATCAGAGAACGATCGCTCCGCGACGGCCGCGCATGCCGCAGGCGCGGCTCAGGACGTCGATGTAGTTGTTCAGGGTGGGCAGCGACGTCTTGCTGTAGGTGACGCTCCGCGAGCCCTCGCCGGCGCTGTAGAGCACCACGGTGGGCGACTGATTGATCATCAGCGTGTGCCGCGCCGCGACGGCCTGCTGGAGCATCACCTGCAGCTGCGCCGGCGAGAACAGGCTGAGCGGCCCGAAGGGTTCGGACGCCGGGACAAACGGGCTGACGGTTCCCGACATGGCGATCCCCTTCTCACGACCACAGGTCGGCGATCGACCTTCGCTTGCCTACCGGCGCCGGCGGCGGCGCCTTAGCCACCACCACCGGCCCGTCCGCTTCCTCCTCGACGACGATCTCGGGCAAGGTCACGAGCGGATTCTCATCCCAGGGCCCGGCCCAGGCCGGAGGAGCCTGCCAGTCGATGCGCGGCAGGCCCCACAGGTGAGCCATGGCATGCGTCATCACCATCAGGTCCAGCCACTCGTTCCGCGCCGTGGGCGTCGCCTTCACCCAGCGGCCGTCAGGCCGCCGCACCTCGGCGACCAGCTGCTCGAAGTAGGCATGCGGCGCCTGCGCGCTCCGGAACGACGCGGGGATATGCACGAAGCCCGGGCCCGCCTCCGCATTCGCCAGCTGCGACGCCAGATCGTCCTTGAACCGGTTGGGCGCGAACAGGCCGACCGGTATCTGCCCGCGCGCTGCGGCCGTGCGGTCCTTTCGCACGCTGTCCGGGTAGGACACCGCCAGCGTCGGCGCGTTCGGGCCTGACGCACCCTTGAGCAGCAGCAGTGTCCACGCCTCGCGGCCGTCCACGCGGCCGGCGAGGCGGGCCTGCTGCCGCTTCCTCGCGCGCAGCCAGGCGGCATAAGCCTGGCTGGTCGCACCGGCGGCGCCGCCGGAGTCGCAGCCGACCGCCCGCACCGCCATCCGCCGGCCGGAGCCGTCCGCCAGCGGGTAGCTCAGCGCGGTCAGCTGCTCGAACAGCGAGTCCCAATCGTCGGGGCTGATGCTGGTGTCGGCGACCTGCCGGATGTGCTCGATCACCCAGCTTTCGCCGCGCTCGCCCCAGCCGCGCGCCATGATCTCGAACCGGGTCGGCTGCACGTCCACCGCGACGGTAATGAACCGCACGCCGGCCGGCACCGTGCCGCGGCGGAAACCGGGCTCGGCACGGTCGGCGATCGCCGTGGCGTCCAGCTGCGACGCCTTGCGCGGCAGCTCGAACGGCAGGCCGAGCCGCTTGACGACGACATCCTTCCAGGCGCGCAGCGCCTCCTCGGTAGGATTGGCGACGTAGGCGCGTTTCGCGGCTTCGTTCGCGCGGGCTAGAGCTCCGATGCCCCCGATGATGAACGGGCTCATCACGCCCACGATCCAATAACCAGACATCTTGCTGGCGATCGCCTCGCCTTCGATCCTGCCGTCCTCGTCTATGGTCTGACCGGAGGCGACCCACCGGCCAGTCTCGTTCATGCTCCGCCGGTAGCGGTCCTCGATGTGCGCGGAGCAGGTAGGGCAGACGAGCGCCGCCTCGCGCTCGATCACGTCCAGCGGCGCGTCCTGCGGATAGTCCAGCGCCATGACGCGGGCCGCCGTTGGGCACGGCGAGCTGAACGCGCCGCAGTGCGGACAGGCCCAATACCAGACGCGGCGATCCGAGCTGGCGTACAGCTTCATGATCCCGCCTTGCCAGCCTTCCTCGGCCATGCCGCGGGCGCGATCCGGATGGGACACGGCCAGGATCATGCTCGCGGTGCCGGCAGCCTGCCGCCGGAGGTCGGCCAGGGCGTAGACGTCGCCGAGGTTCTCCGGATAGGCGTCGATTTCATCCAGAACGAGCCGCGAGGCGGTCTTACTGATCAGGTTGGCATAGGCGACGGTCAGGAACTGCGCCGTCATGCCGCGGAAGTTCTTGAACGACAGCGAGTCGTCGACCGGGCGGGCGCCCAGGCGCGATTTCATGACCGTATGGAGGTCGATCATCGGGTTGATGACCTGCTTGACGTAGCTGGTCAGCACCGGCTCGGTCGGCATGTACCACAGCAGGTGCGCCGGGTCGGAACCGACGCTGTAAAGCAGCCAATTCTCGGCGACACTCGTCTTGCCGCTGCGCGCAGGCCCTACGATCGCGGTTGCCAGGTGCGACGTGCTGGTGAGCGACTCCATGGGCTCGACCAGATAGGGCGTTTCCGAGTGCTGCCAGCGGCCGACGTTCACGCCGGGGTTGTTCAACCAGCGATAGGCCGCCGCGAAGGCGGCCACCGTCATGACGTCCGGCGGCAGGAACGCCTCGAGCGCGCGGGCGAACACGTCGCGGCCGCTCCGCAGGCCGGATCGCACGTCAGATGGCAAGTTTCAGTTCCTCCGGCCGGTCCTCCGCAGCTTTCGCCAGGTGCTCGCGCACCGTCGCGCGCTGCAGAGCCGCGATGCTGGCCTCGATCTCGCGCACGAGGCCCTCGGGCCAGCCGTGCGTGCGGCCGAACTGCCGCCCCCAGGCTTGCAGGTTGCGTGACAGCGCCGACAGGAACGCCATCTGTTCGGCTTCGATCTCGACCGCCGGCACCAGGGAGCCGGCGCGGCGCGCGTTCTCGATGCGCGACAGGTTCAGCCGCTCGGCCTTGATCTGGTCCTCCAGGCTGAGCGGTGCATCGCCGGGCGACGGCGCGGAGGCGAGCGGCAGCATCAGCTGGGCCAGCTGCTCGTCGCGCTCGGCGCGCTTCTGTGCCTGGTCCTCCTGACGTCCGCGCAGATACTCGACCACCGCATGCGGGTCGAAGCGGTAGCCACGGCCGTTCGTGCCGCGCTCGATCATCGGGAAGGCGGAGCCGTAGCGGTCGATCCAGCTGTTCAGCGTGGGCTTCGTGATGCCCAGGATCAGCGCCAGCTCGTGCTTCGTGACGGATCCGATCTCGCCTTGCTCGCCCTCGCCCTCGTCCGCAGGCGGCGCCGCCTGCTGTTCCAGCTCCGGCATCAGCGGCAGGGCGGCACCGGGATCGTTCGGCACGGCGCCGAAGGCGGCGGGCCGCATCACCACGCGGGCGCCGAGCGCCGCTGCGGCCTTGCCCATCTCGCCCGACGCGCGATCCATGATCCCCAGGTAGGGGCTCGCCGCCGCGCGGCCGTTCGCCTTCGTGAGCAGCGGCAGCGGGCTCGCCGCATCCATGTCGGCCTGCTTCTCGGCCGCGACCTGATACCGCTCCTGAGCCAGCACGAAGGCGGTCAGGTGCTGCGCGTCGATGCCCGGGCGCACGTCGCGGTCAAGACTGCCGGCGACGGCATCCCAGCGCGCGCGCTGCGCGTCGGTCATCCAGACGGGCGCAGGCATTGCGGGCACGGACATCCTTTCGGTCGATAATTCTGTCTCGTCGCGCGTTTTCTTCCTTCCAATGTGCGCGCTTTCGGTGCTTTATGACGTTGTGCAACCACAACGAGTTTAAGCGATGCCCTACACACACTCAGGTCAGAAGAAGAAGGCGCGGCAGCATCCGGCCGACGTCTATGCAGCGGAGCAGGCCGCGCGCTGCACCAGCTTCTCGGTAGTCTTCAGCAAGGGCCCCGGCGAGCGCATCCGCGAGGATAGCGGCGACCAGGCCGAGGCATTCCGCATCGCGGAGCGCCTCAACAGCGAGCACGGCCGCCACGGTCGCCGCGCCGTCGTCTACGGCATCACGCCCGAGGGCAGCACCTGGCCGCTCTCCGCGCCGCGCAGCCAGGAGGCGGCGCAGTGAGAGACTTCTCGCACCGGCAGGCGGCCGGCTGGGTCCGGCACGAGGCTGCCAAGCACAAGACGCCCGCGGCTCGCGCGGAGCGGATCGAGGCGGAGCAGATCACGCTCAGCATTTACGAGGGCGCAGCGTCGCTCAGCAGCGCCTTCCCGAACTCCATGAGGGCACACCGCGACCTGATCGCCGTGCTCCGGCAGGGGCTCGCGTCATGACGCTGCACGAGGAACAGCAGGTGATCGCCCGCAAGCTGCGGGCCGCCACCAAGACGGTCCTGAACGCCCTGCACGCATCACCGGGCGGCACATGGACCGCGGAGCAGCCGCACGACATGGGCGCGCTCGGCTCGCGCGTGAACTTCACGGACGGCACCAGCGGCGTTTCTTTCTCCCTCTCGGGCTATCACAGCGAGCTGGAGATATATCCCCGCGTCCCGAAGTCGGCTTCGGGTTCCACGCGATCCCTGAACGACCTGCTGCCCTACGACGTCCGCAAGAGCAGCAGCGCCTTCAAGGTGCCCAAGATGGGGATCGCCAAGCTCGACAGCCCGGCGGCACTCGCCCGCGACGTCGTCCGCCGCGCCGCCGTGCCGCTGGCTGCCGTGTGGGTGCATGTGCGGGAGCACGTCGCCAGCGAGAACGCCGCCGCGCGCGAGCAAGAGGCCGCCATGCGTCTCATGGAGGCAGCCGGGTGGCAGCGAACGTCGCACAC
>JBPBPI010000030.1:0-3077 GCA_050954885.1 Janthinobacterium lividum
AATTACTCGACGTCGGGTCCCTAATCCCACCTCCCACCCTCGCGCTCCCTCTCACCGCGTTCCACACCGCCCTCGTCCTCCTCAACATATCTGATCCTCCGACTCTTCGCACCACTCTCTCTCCGTCCGTCATCTCTAGACCCAGAAGGGACATCGTCATCACCATTTCTGCCGCGCTTCCCGAGCGTAGCCGATTCACGCCGCTGTTTCTCCTTCAGCACACGCTCTCGATGACGCGCCTCGCGCTCCAGAGCATAATGATCCATTGTCTCCGTCGGCGTCGTAGCGATAGCTTCTTCCTTGCTCTTCGAAGCAGTGCTTGTGCGGCGATCGCCTTTCGGTCCGGTGGGAGGCGCGAAAGCGGTAGGTGGTGATTGCACAACGCTTTTCATGGCTGCGGATCGGGAGCCTTTGATTTTGAAGCCAATGTCGTCGGAGGATGGAGGCGCCATTTCGCCGGCATCTTTGCTCTCGTGCTTGTCGTCACGGTCTCGCGTGTGGCGGCTTCGGCGCGAGGATTCGATGCGTCTGGCTAGGTCGTCTGCTACTGGTGAGCGATGGCGCTTGCGGTCTTTGTCTTTGGCGCGGTCTCTGTCTCGGTCGCGGTCCCTTTCGCGGTCACGGTCTCGATCTCGTTCACGTTCGCGATCAGAGTCTTTGGACCGCTTGTGGTCTTTCTCGTCTTCGTAAGTCCTGTCTCGATTGCGCTCGCGGCGACTTCTGCTTTTCTTAGAAGCGCGATCGTCTTCGTGACCGTTCTCGTACCGCTCCGAGTCTCGTGGCGAGCGCGAACGATGACGGTGACGACGACTTTCCCGGCTAGAGTCTCGGTGAGATCGAGAAGAGTGCTTGTCTTTGTCTCGACGACGCTGCTTGCGGTCATAGTCATCGTTCGCAGATTCTGATCGTGAACGGACCTTTTTACTGCTTCGATCGTCTTCAACATATTCGTCTTCATACTTTCGCTGATGACGTCTGCGTCTCTCCCGTCTCCGTTCTCTAGCTTCGCGCTCTTGAGAAGAAGTGCTGTAATCACGATGTTTGCGCTTCCGATCTCGTGCAGTTGAGGTAGACCGGGAACGGGAACGAGAGCGCGATCCGCCTCGATCGGCGGTCTGTGGGCGAGATGAACGCTGATCCTCCTCGATCTGAGATGTCTCTACCTGCTGCTGCCCGAAACCGGGCCTGCTGTATCGCCCATTGTTTGGCAGACCTTCGCGCATGGCTTTTGGTCCAGTCGGTGCATTTACAGGTGGCTCTGCTGGAACGGCAGGCATCATTGACTCGTCCCCATAAGTACCATTGAATCCTCCTCGATTGCGGGCACCGCCACGCCGGAAGCCCCCTCTACCTCTGCCGTTGAAGCCAGGCTGATAATTCTGATATTCCATACCATTGCCATTGCCGTTAGCCGCATAATCGGTGTACTTCCCTGCAGCTATTTGATCTGCAGATGGGACTGACTCTGCATACGTCCCGATGTCATGAGAGTCTTCTTGATATGCTTCGTTGTGTGCAAGAACTTGACCATTCTCGTCTGCGTTGAATGATACCTCTACACCTTGCATGTGTCGAGTCTCCGATCCTTCAATAGTATCGTCGCCTATTTGCTGACCATTTGGAGTTGTCTTTGTTTCATCGGCAACACCGGCACCATTCTCCTGCTCGTTGCCATCATCCTTGTTAGCAGTCGCATTCTCGTCATCTACGCCCGAATCGCCTGGTGCAAACATGGCAAGCATCTGGGCGTCCGAAGTAGCAGCAGCATTGCCAATGGAGCTCTGAGCATCGTGTCCTTGTCCATCAGCAGACATGGTTTGTGAAGGACGTCGATCGTCAGAGGAGCCGTGGGCACCACCATGCGCTGGTCCATAAGGAGAAGCACCATTCATGATGTGATCATTGCCATATCCTTGATTCTGATACTGGTTGTAGTAACCACCGCGACCACCATAGCCACCACGTCCACGTCCACGGCCATAAGGTCTATTCTGACCTTGACCGCGGTAATTATTCTGAAAGTTACGATTGGGGAATTGTTGGTTATGCATCTGGTGCATTTGGTGTTGATTATATCCACCTTGGGAATAGCCAGCGCCAAAATTGCTCATGCCATTTTGTCCATTGAATCCTCCGAAGCCACCACCAAAGCCCATCCCCATATTCATACCGCTCATGTCGTTCATGCCCATTCCTCCAAATCCTGCGAATGGCATATTCATCGGATTCATGCCCATGCCAGGAAGGCCTAGAAGAAACTCGTCAGAGATTGACGCTAACACTCGGGTCTTGATAGTATGACTTACCCATCATTGGATTGAAGCCACCAAAGCCAGTGTTCATGCTCATCATCGGATTGAAGCCGCCATTGACGTTCCAATTCATGTTTTGACCATTGCTTCCCTGCTGTTGCTGGAAATCCTGGCCTTGATTGTCTTTGTTGCCTATTTCGCTGTCGTCTTGATCGTTGAGAACCATGGCAGTGTTCTCCCGGTTGTCGTTCCGGCCTTGATTCTCATTATCCTCGATATCTCGTGTCGCGTCTTTGGTCGTTGACTCGTTCTCTTCGTGAGGTACCTGGTCATGGCGTAGGTTCACATCTGTGGTCGTGGTGTTTTGAGCGGAGGTCTGATTGATGTCAACAAAGCTCATAAACATATTGCCAGATCGAACATACTTCTGTTGCCTCCTCGACCGACTGAACAATGTCCTCTGCGCCTACGACTGCATCACCTCCAACTGTGTCGTTCTGCTCAGGAACCAACAAAGCCCGAGCGTCGTCGACTACGTCTTGCGCAGGCTGGTTCGGCAAAGCAGGTGTTTGAGGAGTGTCGGTCACGATCGGCGTGGCAGTAGCAACTGCTTGTGCCTCTACGATCTCTCTGTTTCGCTTCTTTTCCTCGGATTTGAGAAATGCCTTGATTGTCAGACGTAGCGACTTGTTCTGCTTGGAAGTAGATGCATCGAGCGGCGAGTGTGCACAGACTGGGCATGATTCTGGAAGGGTAGATTGGCCTGTAAACAGTCAAAAACACAGTCTCGAGGGTGATGGGTCGTTGTAAAAGAAGCTTACAGCT
>JBPBPI010000031.1:0-11534 GCA_050954885.1 Janthinobacterium lividum
ATATAAAACAGAACACGTTCCCTTAAATCTATGCTATATCCGTAACTCATTCACTCAAAATATCAAAGACAAATCATTACGTCAATCAGCTATATATCTAGACTTTCGTTATTTTTTCCAATACTTGTTAAAATACTTGAAAAAATGCTTTTTTTTATATTTGTGACAGCGACAATCATTATCTGTTCTACATGAGGAAATGCTTTTACATAACCTTTGATCAACATTCTTCTTAATTCTTGCTCGTGGGAAGTTAAGTTGGTAGTTATTCTTTCAGTCTTAAACATCAGTTCATCAGTATTGAAATTAATATTTGGATAAAGTTTTTCTTCAAGGAAATATTTATTTACAGGATTTTCAAATGTTTTTTCCTTTTCAACATATATATTTGTCAAAGATTGTTGTCCCAAAGAATTTTCTTCGTATAGAGTATCATCCAAATTTTGAGCAGAAGTTATAAGGGGATCATAAGATATTTGAGGAGGAATTTGAATAAGATTAAAAAAATCTACGTCATCAGACATATTAAAGAAAATATTATTATCATAAAAATCGTATTCTCTTATTTGTGAATTATGAGATATTTTTCTTTTTTTCTCTTTAGAAGAAGATGATTGTTCTGTTCTAGTTCTCTTTAAAGTATTGGATGTAGAAGGCTCATTTTCCATAGAACCTGTGTGAGAATATGAGGAAAAATTGATAGATGATCCCTCTAATTCCTGATTGGACGAAAATGCAGAAATAGAAAATATGGAAACTGTTGTCAAGAAAGGTAAAATAAATAATTTCATGTTAATGGTGTAAAATTTTCTTATTAATAATTTTTATTATAGTGCTAATCATAAATTTATAGTAAAATTATACCATTTAGTCAATAAATTTTTATTTAACTTGATTATTTATAACAAAATTTTTATAGGTCAGATATTATTTCTCAATACTCCTGTACACTTTCTAAGGTATATTAAAGATATGACACATTTTCTTCATTTTCAGCCTGTTAAAATAGAAGATATAAATTGGATTTATGAGGCTCTTCAACAAACAGCTTTAGAAAATAAGGTATCAGATCGCTTTACCTTAACACCTGAAAAATTGGAAGAGATGCTTTTTAAAAAGCCTTTTCTGGCTGAGGCTTTAATGGCTTATGTTGATCAACAAGTGGTAGGATTTATCTTATTTTCGATAACAAACCGAAATTTTAATTTGTTTCCTACACCCGGATTTTATATTCACAATTTTTATGTGGCACCAGAATTTCGGCGCCAAAAGATTGGAACACAATTGTTGAATAATCTAAAAATTAAGGCACAGGATTTAGGATATTGTCGAATTGACTGGGTTGTTTTAAATAACAATGTTGAAGGTGATAAATTTTTTAAATCTTATGAAGGGACGAAGAAAGTTGATTACATCAGCTATCAAAGAATTTATTTATGAATATTAATTCTTACAAAAAAACTTGACCTTTGAAATCACTTTGTTATAAGTCATACATAAATTTTAAGAAATAAATGAGGAAAAAAAATGGCGCGTAGATGTATGCTTACCGGAAAACAAGTTATGTCTGGCAACAATGTCAGTCATGCCAACAACAAAACACGCCGTCGCTTTTTACCAAATGTTCAGATTACCTCTGTCATTAGCGATATTTTAGGATCTGTTCGCCTTCGTTTATCAACCCATGCGATTCGCACAATTGAAATTAATGGCGGGCTTGATGCTTATTTAGCGTCGGTAAATGACAGCAAATTGGGTACAGAAGCTTTGGTCCTTAAGCGTCGTATTGAAAAAGCGGCTGACAAAAAAACCGCATCAGCTTCTTCTTAAACTTTTTTAAAAAGGATACTGTTGTTAAAATAGTATCCTTTCTACATTTATGATTTCTTTTGATTTTACATCACTCACTGTCTTTTTAAATACTTATCCGCCTGAAGTGATTGGCATTATGTCTTTTGCTTTTTGCATTATCAGCATTTTTGTCTTGTTTCATTTCTTTAAAGAGCAAGGATTGGTTTTGTACGCCGTTATTGCGCTTATTGCGGCCAATATCCAAGTTTTAAAAGCAGCACAATACAGTTTTTATTCTTATCCTATTGTGTTAGGGACGCTTGCGTTTTCAACCACTTTTTTGGTGATGGATATTCTCACAGAATGGTATGGTGCGGGTGCCGCGCGTCGTGCGATTTGGCTTAGCTTTAGTGGTTGTCTTTTGATCATGGGATTTATGTTTCTAACCCTCAGTGTCAGCCCCTTGCAACTTGCGCTTGAAAGTCCTGATGCTCATTTTAATTGCGCCCACAATGCCATTGCCACCTTATTTTCGCCCACACCAGCAATTTTTACGGCCAGTCTTATTTCCTATGTTATCAGTCAATACAGCGACGTTGGCATCTATCAATGGATTAAAAAGTTAACCTATCATCAAGCACTTTGGCTGCGGACATCAATATCCAATGTTATTGCGTCATTGATCGATACTATTATTTTCAGCACCCTTGCCTGGGTTATTTTTGCTCCACATCCGCTTGATTTTGATACCTTGGTTTATACCTATATGTTGGGGACCTATGGGTTTCGTTTGATTGTATTGTTGATGAATATTCCTGTTATGTATGTCTTTCGTCGTTATGCTCAACCTAAGGTCACACCAAATGTCTCTCTATCCTAATTTCCAGTTTCACATCAATCACACATCTGCTAAATCCAGGGCCAGACTGGGTAGGCTTACCACACCTCATGGCACAATTGAGACCCCTGCTTTTATTTTTTGTGCCACCAAAGGGGCCATCAAGGGTGCTTTTCCTGAAGATATGAAAAAAGCCGGTACACAAATAATTCTCTCGAATACCTATCATATGATGTTGCAACCAGGGTCAGAGTTGGTTGAAAAAATGGGTGGTCTCCATCGTTTCATCGGTTGGAATGGCCCTATGTTAACGGATTCAGGCGGATTTCAGATTTTTAGCTTGGGCCACGGATCGGTTGCCAACGAGATTATGGGCAAGCGTATGAACCACCGTCCTAAAACCATGTTAAAAATTACGGAAGAGGGCGCCCATTTCAGATCATATATTGACGGGTGTAAAATTTTACTCACTCCTGAACGTTCCATTGAAATTCAACGTCAATTGGGCGCAGATTTGATTGTGGTATTGGATGAGTGTACGCCATTTCATGTTGATAAATCTTATACCGAACGGTCCATCAACATGTCCCACAGGTGGGCATTGCGCAGTTTGGCAGAATTTCAACGTGGGGACACAGGCGCGCAAGCTTTATACGGTATTATCCAAGGTGGTGTTTATGAAGATTTAAGAAAACAGGGAGCCAATTTTGTCAATGATCATCCTTTCTTTGGTCATGCTGTGGGCGGATCTCTGGGCAATATAAAAGAACAAATGCATGGCATTGTTGAAATGACGATGGGCATGTTGCGCCCAGAACGTCCTGTTCATTTATTGGGCATTGGCGGCATTGGAGATATTTTTAACGGTGTGGCTCAAGGTATCGACACTTTTGATTGTGTTCATCCCACGCGACTGGCGCGTCACGGTGGCGCTTTGGTCAAGGCAACGCACTGGCAACGGTATGATGGCAAAGGCGGCGAACATCTGAATATAAAGAATAAAATATATCGCGAAGATAATCGTCCCATTGACGAAACGTGCGGTTGTACAACCTGTCAAAATTTTTCAAGGGCGTACCTACATCATTTGTTGAGAGCGCAAGAGATGTTAGCACTTCAAGCCATTACCTTGCACAATGTTTATTTTATGAACCAATTACTGGCCGCCATTCGTTCAGCCATCCAGCAAGATCAATTAGATGAATGTCGCAAGGAATGGGCCGGATTTTAAATACATTTATAAAAGAAATATTTTAATTTTTTCTCAATTCTTTTTTAAATAGGAATTAATAGTATCAACAAAAACTAATATTATTATTGCCTTTTAGAGAAAAAATTAAAATAACATTTCAATCGTTTTTAAAAAGATTAATTATGAAAAACATGACCTATTTTAGAAAAACTCAAATACTTACTTTGGCATTTGGATTAATGATCACCTCTGGTTATACTTCCGATAGACAAGATGAAATAATAAAACAAGCAATGCATACACTATTGAATGAAACAGAAAATGATCTTGAAATTGCTACTACTTTGGCAGATATACTTATTGAATATAAAGAAGTAAAAAAACAACAAAGGAAAATTATTAAGTCTTTCGATCTTTTTCAAAATAAGTTTCAGTCAAACTTGAGTAATTTGTCTGAAAAAGTATATCCACATGACAAAGCTATTGCTGATGAATTTATAAAACTACATCCCTTGAATTAAAATTATATCCTTAAAATGGTAAAAACTTAAGACTAAAAGCTTATATCATCTTTTAATTTTATATGTTCAGCCTCAAATTGTTTTAATAAAATCATCAAAAGTTTATTTAACACTGACGATTTTATTAAAAAATATAAGGTAATTAAAGGCTGGACAATTGGCTAGAACCAATACTAAATATTGATTTTCTAAAAGCATTTTCTTGAGTAACTAAATTCTCATAATGAATGTTGCATTCTTCAAGATCAGGTTGATATTTTTCTAAATCTTTTTTAGGCAATCCCGGAAATTTTTTGTCAAAGAAAATATTGTTATGCCACAAAATACTTTGTACAGCATGAATGATATCAGGGTGCTTTTCTTTATGAAGCAAACAAACATGACCTATTTCTTCAATAGTAATAAGATACGTTTCATCGCGACCAAATTTCCGAAGACCTGCGTATAAAGCTTGAGCGCCTGTAAAAGGCGTCTGAGGATCGAGACGACTGTGGATAATGATAATGGGAATATTGGGTATATTTTCAACATTTAATATGGGCTGCAGGCCACTGAGGCTATAAAACGGCATACTCACCTTTGCCAAATAAGGTAGCCACCAGTTACTTCCAGGTATTTTCTGTACTCCTGTTAACAATGTACTTTCAACGGTATGAACAATTGTGCTGTTACCAGAGGGGAGAACGGCTTCTAATATTAGAGCGGAAATTCTTTCCGGGTATTGAGCTGCATAATTTAAGGCAGTTGCAGTTCCTTGAGAAGAGGCATGAATGATAACGCCACGTGCTTCTTTGGGCACTACATTATCCATCGTTTCCTTCAGCATTGTCAAACAATTGTTTTGTCCCAAATCAGCATAAAAATATGATGGTGTTGGCACCGTATGAACAATCCTAAAATCGTCGAAAAATAAAGACATATCTCCACCGCCAGCACCATTTTGACCTGGAATTGTCACAATATGCTCGCGCGTTCTTCTGATATTTTTCTTGAGTTCTCGTTGCTCAATAAATGATCCCTCTAACGACATAAAATTTATGAAAGTAAGTAAAATTAAGAACATTTTTTTGGCATTTATCATTGTAGCTCCCCTTTTTATGATGAAATATCAACTATATATCTATCCTCTTTGTAAAACTAGTCACTTTAAAATGACAAGTTTGGCATAGCAATTGCATCGTACTTATTAAAATAAATTTTAAAGGTACAAAAAATGGATATCATACAATTTACAGCTCAAGATAAATTAAAGACACCAACGCAAGTAAAGCAAGACTCTTTGATTTCTCATAATTCTTTTGAAAAGACACTCAAAGATCAAGAAAAGTTAGAAAACACACCCGATACTTCATCTATCAAATCAGCAGAAATTAAAGAATTACCCATAAAAGAGAGAAAATCATCTTCTGCAGATCAAAATATGGAGAAAGAAACGGCGGAATCTTTAAATACTTCTGAATTTGAATCAAAAATTCCACAAAATAACAACACAGATGATCTGCTTGATATACGCAATGATATGGCAAATATTTTGCCTTTTGCATCAGCCGTCATTGAGATACAAAATCCCGATCAATCACCAGAAAATAAGCCAAATGATCTGAGCTTTGATAGAATTTTCTCCTATGCTCTGAATCTTGATCAAGATAATGGTCAAAAATTAGTATTAGATCAAGATCAATTAAAAGATTTGGGATTGCAAGGCTTGGATTTAGAAAACGATGTTTTATCTGAAATACCCGTTGATGTTTTAAATCCAGAACAAGATTTTGTCTCAAAAGCATCCAATGCCAATGAAATGTCTGTAGATCACATCATTCAAAGTTCAAATATTAATCTCAAGCCAACAAAACTTTTAAATGTTCAGGCTATTAAAAGTAGCGAGGCAAATATTTCATTGGAAGATGAAGATTCAAAAGATAACTTGTTAGAAAAACAAGTATCTTCTGCAACAATACCTTCTAAAAATGCTGATATAATGAGCAAAATTTTTGAAAGTTCTTCCTTTATAGCTGAATAAGGTTATGTTTTGTCATTAGAGGAATATTAAAATATTGGTTTGCCTAACGAAAAGAGAATTGTGTATGTCAAAACATAATCACATTCAACTATAGTTACGAACAAAACAAACAATTCGAAGAGTTTGACTTAAATAGAAATATACTTATGTCTCAAGATAATACGTCAATTCCAGAGGGTCAGATATTTCTCAAATCAGAGAGCCTCGGACAAAAAATGCCTGCGAGCCATACACCAATTTTAACACCTGCACGCCAGGTCGAGATGGAAATACGTCAAGCTGTTCACAAAGGTATTCACGAATTGGAATTTGATTTAAATCCCCTTGATTTGGGTAAGATGAATGTGCGCCTGAATATTGATGCTGAAGGACAAGTTAAGGCATTAATCCAAGCTGAAAAAATTGAAACTTATGAACTGCTTCAAAAAGATACTACAACCCGCGACATTATTTTAAAAGCTTTTGAGGAAGCGGGTCTTATGGCAGATGGCAATAGCCTACATTTCAGTCATCAAGAATCAAATGCCCGCAATCAATCAACCGAGGATTTTCTTATGTTGTCCCAATATGACAGTAAACAAGAAAATTTAGAGGATGAAAATTTAAACTTAATTTACCAATCGCGTTTAGACTCAAGTCGCGCTTATGATATTTTTGCTTAAGGAGACAAAAAATGCCGAATGCTGGACCCGTTGTTGCCCCCCCTAGAAATACGTCAAACATTCGTCCCGATATTAAACGGGCAGAAGAAGCTTACGAAAAGATGAAGACTGAAGTGCCGGGTGAGCAAGATAAAACCAAAGCCATGTTGACCGGAAACTTCGATGATTGGGTTAAGCTTTTGGTGGCCACGATTAAATATCAAGATCCCACAGATCCTATGGATACATCGGAAATGGCGGCACAAATGACTGCCTTTGGACAATTAAATGCCATGATGGAGATGAGAGAAGAACTGAAAAAAGCTTCTGCGCTTCAAGCGGATTCTCAACTTTTGGAAGCTTCCTCTCAAATTGACCGTATGATGGAATTTAACGGCAATAAATTCTCGTTCACCAAAGATCAAGCATCAGAAATTAATTTCACACCCCCTGCAGAGTCTAAATTCTGTTCACTCATCATCAGCGACGATCAAAACCGTGTGGTGGATACGCGTACCATTGAGACCAAAGCTGAGGAAAAAAATTCCTTTAAATGGGACGGCAAATTGCGAGATGGCAAAACAGCTGGATACGGCAGTTATCAAATTAAAGTGGTTCCCTTTGATGAAAATAAACAAATATTGATGAATCCCAAAACCAAAAAAGATTATGATATTGCTACAACAATTAAAGATATTGCAAAAAGTGGTATTCGCGAAAAAGGTATGCCTATGATTGTCTTGGGCGGCGAGGGTGGCGCTTCATATCCCTTGGGATCCATGATGGCCATTCATGCCAATCAAGAAAAAACATTTTCTCCGGTTGAGACAAAAAATGATGACGACCTTGCCAATAAATCTGAAGAACAACGTGCCAAAGAATTAGCATCTGAAAATCCACCTGTGACGCAAGCGCCGGTTGAAGACGCACAAGTAAATCAAGTGCCTCTCGAGCAACTTCAACCTAATCCGCCAATTGCCACGCAAAATATAACACCACAGCCTGTACAAACGACAACGATCATTCCACAAAATATGAGTGAAGGTGTGTCCATCGACGGGGTTTTAAATAACTTGGCATCAAAATTGCATCCTCAACAATAGATAAAAATTTTGACGACAATTTTATGGAGATTTAAATGACATCACAAGCTTCAAACGCCGCTGTATCTGGAATGAATGCGTTCAACACAGCACTTGCAGGGGCCTCTAAAAACATCGCGAACTCGGAAACAGTTGGCTATAAAGCCTGTCAAAGCCATTTTGTCAGCCAAGTTACAGGCGCAGGTCTATCCACAAATAGCTTTGCTTCAGGCGGTGTCAGCACCGTGGTTGAACAATTAAATGATGCTCAAGGGCTTTTGGTAGGGTCTGCAAGTTCCACAGATATCGGTATTTTGGGTAACGGTTTTATGGTTGTGTCCGCCACAGCTTAGGGTACACCTAGTATAGCTTATACGCGCGCTGGATCATTTTCTAAAGACGATAATGGTTATCTGATCAACAAAGGTGGATTTTGTGCTATGGGATGGCCAGTGGATCAAAATGGTAAGGTTTTGCCAGGGACCAATACCAGTGATTTAGGTTCTTTACAAAGAATTAACGTCTCAAACGTCAATGGATTTGCCAAAGATACCACAGCCATTGAGCTTGCTGCCAATTTGCCATCAGACAACCATGTGGCACCTGTTGGTACTAAATTTTATACGGATGCCAAAATTTACGACAGCCTTGGCGAGGGATATACCTTGACAGTAACATGGGAAAAAACAGCCGTCGGTCAATACAGTGCGTCCATGTCATGTCCCGCTGCGAGTTCTATCAATAAAGGATCTGCAGGTGGTGCCAGTTACACAACCAGTCCCATGGTGGTTCAATTCAACAGTCTCGGCCAGCCAATTTCCTTTGATGGTGCCGCGACACCACCCAATATTTGTATCAATTGGGATCCTGCTCAAACCAATGCTGCCCCTAGTAATATTTCTTTTGATTTGGGAAAAGTTGGCACAACCAATGGACTTACCAGCCGCGCAGGGACATTTAATATCACCAAAAACAGTAATGACGGCGAACAATACGGTAATTTCAACGGTGTTAAAATTGATGAAAATGGTGTGGTCAGTGCTTTTTTTGATAACGGCACCAATGTGCCGATATATCTTTTGCCTATGGCAAATTTTGCCTCGCCCAATCAATTAAGTCCCGAAAGCGGGGATGCATTTTTGGAAAATAATGCCTCGGGTAAATGCATTTTGTCTTTTGCCAAAACCGCGGGGTTTGGGAAATTTGCCTCAAACGCTCTCGAAGCCTCAACGGTAGATCTGCCCAAAGAGCTTACCAGTCTGATTTCAATCCAACGTGGCTATTCGGCCAACACCCATGTGATTCAAACAGATAGTGATATGTATAAAACACTTCTGCAAGTTCATGGTTAATTTTGTAATGTGAAGAAAAGTACACCGAGTTATGCTCGGGACTTTTCTTCAATATTTAATCTTATTTACACTTTTTTAATAATTCTTATTTATTAATTTTATAGTTAATTATTTATTAAGAGAATATCATGAAAAAGTTATCTAATTTGGCATCTTGTTTATTGTTATCAGTCTTTTTTATAAGTGTTAACGCTTATGGATCAAACCCTGTAAACGATGACAATGTAGATGAGTCACAAAAAAACAAGATGATTTCTGTTCCTTATATGTGTGCGGGTGCTTTTTTAAGAAATGAAAATGGTCATTTCACTAAATACGTTAAGAAATTACCGTTAGATTCATCAGATAAGATATTATTTACCATAGATAAGGTATTATCTGCTGTTAATGCACATGATTCCGAAACTTTAAATAATTTAGAAAATAATTTATGTGATGGTTTTCTTATAGAAATCGATAAATATGGTTTTATTACTATTATTCCTAAAGATATAGAGCCAATAATTTATATTTTGCCAATAGCAGATATTCCAAAATCAATAGATGAACAATTAAAAACTGATTATTTTGTTTGGTCTAAGCTTTAAAGAATTGAATTCCCATGGTCGTTCAATTTAATGGTCGGGGTCAACCGATTTCTTTTGATGGTGCAGCAACACCACCTAATATTTTTATCAATTGGGATCCATTAAAAACGAATGCAGAACCTAATAATATTAGATTAAACTTAGGGGCAGTCGGCACGTTTACAGGCATATTTAGCCGTCCTGGTGGTTTTAATGTTATAAAAAATAGTAATGACGGTAAGCCATACGGTAAATTTGAACGTGTTACTGTTGATTGTGAAGGTTATGTTTACCCTCACTTTAATAATAAGGTGATTTCAAAAATTTATTATGTACCAAATATTCAATAAAGTTTGAAAAATATTTAGTTAAATGTTGTTCTAACCAATTCATTTAAACGTGATTTTGCTTCTTGTGAAGGCCAATAGTGCATCGAAAAGTTTAGCCTGACTAGGTTATTATGATGAATTTTATAATTTTCACACAATTCTTTTAATTGAAAAAATTGAAATATTTTATAACTAATAAGTAAAAATTGATTTTTATGAGAATAATACCTCGCATAAAATAAAAATTTTTCTTATTTTTAATATATGTATCAATGTTTGATAAAATGTAATAATTAAATAAAAAATTATTAAAAAGTAGTATTAAAATAATATTGACAAAAATAAAATATTTATATAAATAAATAGTAATTATAAATTTACTAGTCTTGGGTTTTTAAAATGAATAGCACTAATTCACTTAAAATGTATATTATTTTTTATATGTTATTTTCTTTTATTTTTAATTTTAGCAATGCATCTATAGAATATATAGATAAAGAATCTGATGATCTTACAAATTTATCTAAAAAATTTGATCTTGAAACGATTCAAAATTATACAGAAGATTTGAGTTTAGAAGCTTGTGAAAGAGTAAAAAATTTTAAAGAACAAATAGCAGATTATTCTATTAAAGATGATTTGATACCACATGTCGTTAAAACTGTTGCATCAGAAGCTCTTATGGCTTCCGTAAAAATTATGACAACATGTCCTGATAAAAGTACTATTCTTTACTTGGGGCGCTCTCCTTCAATATTATTAACTACTTCTAATTTTCTAGAATCCAATATCAAAATAGGAAAAAAATTAAATCATGTTCAGATAAATTTTTCAGGAACGCCTAATATTTCCAATGTTCGTAATCGTGAAGTTAATGATCAACGCAATGTTGTCACGTTAGAGCGATTAAATCATTTTTATTCTTATCTTGATTCTGGAGGACTTGGAAATTTAACGCCGAATTCTCAACTTTATATTGTAGATCAAATTGGAAAAGGAGCAGGAATGAATGCTTTTTTAAGAATTTTAAGACAGTATTATGTCTCTTATAAAGACCTTGAAAATACACCAAAAGTAACTCTTCTTCTCATGAATTTTAATAACAAACCCGAGTTGCGTTTAAGGATTCAAATTAAGGATGCTTTCTAATGATGGCTTATCATCTCTGAGTTGGTAATTGATCAATCCGGCCATCAGATGAG
>JBPBPI010000032.1:0-5722 GCA_050954885.1 Janthinobacterium lividum
TTCACTCAAAATATCAAAGACAAATCATTACGTCAATCAGCTATAGATGGTGCAACTGATCAGATAAGAACGGCTTTAGAGTCAAAATATATTACGTATCTTGATTTATCAAGATTATCTATTACAGGAAATCATCTTGACAAGCTTTTTGCCAATTTGTGTCAAAATACGACTTTAAAACGTCTTAATTTGTCTTCTAAAAATCAAAGATTTAAGACCTTGCGTAACAGAATAACTTTCTCCAACACATCTGCTCTTTTGAAAGAATTAGTTTTGCATAATACGACCCTCAGACGACTAGACTTGGGAAGAAATCTTCTAACATATGAAGAATCAAAACAATTAGAACAAGAATATAAAGATTTGACTCAATCTCAAAAAATTAAATCTTCCTTATCAATTATTTTTGAACCAACATTTAAACCAACAGATGAACAAAGAAAATTACTCTCTCTTTCTGAGAAAAAAAGAATATATACGGCTGAAAATCCAAGAAAAAAAGCTTCGAAAAAAGCAAGAATTGTAAACAGCACTCAAGTTTTGGAACAACAGCCTCCATCAGAGATTGTACATAATTATAATAGATTTGCACAAACACCTTTACAACAGCTGCCTTTCTATCAAAATCCTCATAACATAAACTATCATCCAAATTTGCCAGTTCGTTCTTTACCTTCTGAAAATCCTTACTTGGTTTTTTATGAAATAGACAATACACCTTTAGGTCAAAATCCTATGATACCAAACATAAATCCCTATGAAAATATGAATTCAATGTCTTTCAATGACGAGGCCTTTGATAATTTTGAAATTAATAAAGTCTTTGGTGAAAAATCTGAAAAACAATATGATTAAATCTTTACAGAATTTAACATTGAATTATTTTTGATCTTCTAAATTTATCGTTGTAATATTTTTTTACTTTTATAAAAATCTTTGTAAGAAAAGTTACTACAAATAATATGCTAAAAAAAATAAAAAAACTTTTTACTTTTTTTAGCAATTTTTCTGTATCCGTAATATATTGTTTTAAATTATCAGAGTTTCTAAAATAATTTAGCTTTTCCTTCATTACTGGTGAGATTAAATTACGAGAAGCATCTTGATATTTTTCATTTTCTATTATATTCAAAATTTGATCATGATCATTTAAAACGCCGCCGCCGCCAATCATGAAAACAAAAGACAGACTGATAAGTATCAAAGAAATAATAAGCGTCATGTTTATGATTTTATGAACACAATTGTTATGTGTTGGTTTCATTGCTGTATACTTCAAATTAAATTTTCTATTTTAATTTTCCCTGATGAAGCGTCAAAATCCGATCCATTTTGCCTGCAAGCTCAAGATTATGAGTGGCAATTAAGGCAGCCATTTGAGATTCTTTAACCAAGTTTTTTAGTTCATCAAAAACTTGTTGGGCTGTCTCTTCATCTAAATTTCCGGTGGGTTCATCGGCAATTAAAAGCGCAGGTTTATTGGCAAGTGCACGCAGAATTGCCACCCGCTGTTGCTCGCCCCCCGATAATTTTGATGGCCGGTGACTGGAGCGCGTGTCCAAAGACAAACTTTTCAGTAAAATTTCAGCACGACCATAAGCATCGGCAAGGGGCACCCCGTTGATCATCTGCGGCAAAGCAATATTCTCTAGGGCACTAAATTCAGGTAGTAAATGATGAAATTGATAGACATATCCCACTTTTTGACGACGTAGGGCGGTCCGACTTTGATCATTCATGTGACCACAGTTTTGATTTTGAATAATGACTTCACCGCTTGAAGGCCGTTCAAGCAAACCGGCAATTTGAAGTAAGGTTGATTTCCCTGAACCCGATGGACCCACGAGTGCCACAATCTCTCCCTGTTTAAGATCAAAATTAATGTCCTTTAAAACATCAAGGACAATCTCTCCTTGGCGAAAAGTTCTTTTTAAATGTTGAATTTTTAAAACAGAATTCATGTCATTCATAACGCAGCGCCTCGATCGGATCTAGTTTTGCTGCTCGCCAAGCAGGATAAAGGGAAGCCAAAAATACCAATATAAAAGCCATGACAATCACGGCACCCACCTCAAAAGAATCAAGTTTTGCCGGCAATTTGGTTAAGAAATAAATTTCAGGGCTGAACAGATTGGTGCCCGAAAGTCTTTCAACGAATTGACGTATAGATTCAATATTTAAGGCAAAAAGAATACCCAACACACTGCCGGCTAAAATACCTGTGACCCCAATAATTGATCCTGTGACAAAAAATATCGCCATAATCATGCCTTGTGTGGCACCCATGGTGCGTAGAATGGCGATGTCTTGCACCTTATCTTTCACCAACATAATCAAGCTTGAGACGATATTAAAAGAAGCCACGATAATGATCAGCGTTAAAATGGTGAACATGACATTTCGTTCAACTTCCACCGCCACGGCAAACTTTTCATTGGCTTTTTGCCAATCAATCATCCGCACTTTACCCTCTAAAGTATTAAAAATTTCTTTCATGCTTTTTTGTATTTTTTGAGGATCTTTCACAAAAATTTCAATGCCTGAAACCGCATCCGGCAAGCGGTAAAATTTTTGGGCCGATTCAAGAGGAATAAAGGCGACATTGGAATCGTAATCTTTCATGCCCACATCAAAAATACCAGCAACTATGAATTTGCGCATCCGCGGCACCATCCCAAATGCAGTGGCGTTACCTTCAGGGGCTGCCAAGGTGATACTATCGCCCGGCATAACACCTAATTTTTGAGCCAGAGACTTGCCGATTACAATGGCGTTAGGTTGGGTAAATTTATCCAATGATCCTATGACAATGTGATTTGAAATCAACTCGCGTTTTTGCAAATTCTCAAGTGTAATACCATGGACTAAAACACCCATGACAACACCTTGTTGCATGATCACAGATTGAGCTTCGATCACAGGGGTGACACTGACAACACTTTCAATAGCTCGGATCTTGTCTGCTTTGGCTTCATAATCAGTCAGCCCTTGAGATGTCATACCCGTGACCGCAATGTGTCCGTTAAAACCTAAAATTCGGGCAAACAAATCTTCCCGAAACCCATTCATTACCGCCATGACGATAATTAATGTGGCCACGCCTAACATAATACCCAGGAATGAAAAACCCGCAATGACCGAGACAAAGCCCTCTTTCTGACTGGGTTTTAGATAACGAAAGGCGACTTTGCGAATGAGAGCTACAGACATTGAGAAGACGCTTTTTTCAAATGTTGAACCAAATCACTGTAATGTATTTCTTGTACTTCGCCCGTTACCCGGTACTTAACCTCAACATGTCCCGATTCGAGGGTGCGATTGCCCGCACGGACTTGCCAAGGAAGTCCAATCAAATCCATAGTAGCAAACTTGGCCCCTGCCCGGTCTTGAGAATCATCATATAAAACCTCGATGTTTTGACCTTGTAAGGTTTGATAAATATCATCACAAATTTTTGTTGATTGTGCATCACTGGCTTTTAAATTCAATAAACCCACCTGAAAAGGAGCCACCGATTCTGGCCAGATAATGCCGGCCTCATCATGATTGGCCTCAATCAAAGCACCGACCAAGCGAGAGACACCGATGCCATAACTGCCCATATGAATGGGGACAGATTCACCTTCTTTGCCCACAACATTTGCTTTAAAAATATCTGAATATTTAGTGGCAAAATAGAAAATATGACCAACTTCAATGCCCCGCGCTGTTTTCAATTGATCTTCAGGGATTGGACATTTGGACGGATCATGAAGTCCCTCTTCCGCCGCATACAGACTCATTAAACGGTCCACGTCAACATTGCCCTTTTGTCTCACAACATCGTCCAAGGCTTGATCGTAATAAATCAAGCTTTCACCGGTTGACGCCAATACTTGAAATTCTTGACTCAAATCACCACCAATGGGTCCAGAATCGGCTTTAACAGGAATGGCTGTGAGTCCCATACGCGAAAAAGTTTTGACATAAGCTTCTAACATTTTACGGTAAGAACGTAACGCTCCCTCGTAATCCAAATCAAAACTATAGCAATCTTTCATCAAAAATTCGCGGCCGCGCATAACGCCAAATCTTGGTCGAATTTCATCCCGAAATTTCCATTGGATTTGATACAACATATGAGGCAAATCACGGTAACTTTTGATACATTTTTGTCCAATCTCTGTCATCAATTCTTCAGCTGTTGGCGTGTATAACATATCCCGATCATGACGATCACGAAAGCGCAACATTTCTTGACCATAGGCGTCATATCGACCACTTTCTTTCCACAAATCAGCCGATTGAATGGTGGGCATAATAATTTCTTGGGCACCAGCACGATCTTGCTCTTCTCGGACAATTTGCTCGATTTTACGCAGCACTCGATTGCCCAAAGGAAGCCAAGAATAAATCCCGGCACTGGCTTGAGAAATCATACCAGCCCGCAGCATCAAACGATGAGATACAATGTGAGCTTCAGTTGGATTTTCTTTTAAAATAGGTAAAAAAAACTGGGAGAGCCTCATCGCGATTCTTTCATGGTTTGTCTAAATGAGAGGGATTCTGGCAGATTTTCACAAGGTGTGCAATTTTTAATCTTCTTTTTGCTGTGATTTTTCTGAAAAATAATTAAAATAGAAGATGTTAGCGTTAAAACTTATGGATCATAGAGTCATGTGCGGTCGTTTTACCCTTCTTGTGTCGTCAGATCAACTTTCAAAAACCTTTGGTGTAGATATTAAAGGCTTTGATCAGCCCCATTATAATATTGCGCCGTCTCAAAAAATGCCGATCATTTATTATGATGAAGAAAGTGAACGTCGTGAAGCACCATTGGCTGAATGGGGTTTGGTGCCGGCGTGGGCGAAAGAACCCACGGCACAAACGTCACGTTTCATTAATGCCCGTGCCGAAACCGTGTTAGAAAAACCTTCTTTTAAAAAACCATTTCTCACCCAAAGATGTCTGATTCCGGCATCCGGATTTTATGAATGGAAACCGGTCCAAGAGCCGAAGACACCTAAGAAACCTTATTATTTTTACCCCTCAACGCAAGATTTATTTTGTTTTGCAGGCCTTTGGGAGATGACAAATTTTAAAGAACGTCAACAAATATTGCTGACCTTTACCATTATCACGACTGAAGCCAATCAACTAATGTCACCTTATCATCATCGCATGCCGGTGATTTTATCGCCTGATCATTACGCTTCTTGGTTAGGCGAACAAGAAACGTCAGAGTCATTTCTACAAGATCTTTTAAAGCCTTGTGACGATAATTTTTTAACCTGCCATCCGGTCAGCCGCGCCGTTAATAAACCTCATTACAACACACCGGATTGTATTGAACCTTATGAAGAACCTGAGATTGAAAAAACAAATGGTTCCGAGGACGGCTTTCTTTCAAAAGAGCAATCATGATTTCAGGAATTTCAGCGGTTTTTTGATAAATTTTTATTTTATTGTTGATTCGTTTAATTTGAAATTCTAGATAAATAAGTTGAGCTTTATAACTTAAATTAACAATTTGATTTGGCCATAAATAATAAATAAGATCTCTATGTAATTGTGTCTCGAACAAAACATCTTTTAACGTAATCTCATTGTGCCAAGAATTTTGATGTAGTTCATCAAGTAAGTTACTATCATAACCCGAGTTATGTTTAAGAGGCGTGTAAAAAAGTTTAAAGTATTGAAAACATTGGAGTATCATTTTGGGTATTAAATCTCAAAAAGGATA
>JBPBPI010000033.1:0-2618 GCA_050954885.1 Janthinobacterium lividum
TGCTGTTAAAGCCGTAAGGGGGATAGGGAATGGTAGATGATCCTCCTATAGGGCTGATCGGGGTGGAACTAGTGGAAGAAGATGAGCCGCCTGTCGGTCCAATCGGTGTAGACTGTGGACCTGTCCCAGTGGGAAAAGGAATGGTGCCGTTGAAGCTGTATGGTGGATAGGGTGGCGCTGTAGATGAACCGCCTGCAGGACCCACAGGCGTAGAGAAAGACGTACTTGTGGAAGTTGAGACATTGTAAGGAGGGGGAACGCCCGTAGGTCCAATCGGGAATGGCAGTGTGCCAGTTCCAGTACCAATGGGCCCGACTGGAGTGCTGCTCACCGTCGATGTGTTCGAATAAGTATACGGGCTGATTGTAGTGCTGCTGACTGTCGAGGTTGACGTTTCGGTAGCGGTAATCACGATAGTAGTTGACACATTACCAGTTCCAGTGGGACCAATGGGAAAGGGCGGTGTTCCAGAACCTGGAACGGAGGTATGGTTATGGTGGTGATGGTGATGGCCATACGGCTTTTGGAACGTCAGCATAACGAACATGGTCAAGTAGGTTGGCATGACTCACGGTTGTACCAGACGAGGAAGAGCTACCTGTCTCAGTCGAGATCGGGCTGATCGGGTATGTGCCGGACGAGCTAGAGGATGCACTGGTGCCAGTGGGACCAACTGGGTAAACACTGGTTGTATTTGTAGGTGGGCAGAAATATCCAAGACAAGTACTTGTTGGTAAGGCCGAGATCGGTGTGCTCAATATGCCAGACGAAGCACCGTAAGGTGGACTGGTGTCATTATCGCGACGTTTGACGATATCCCCTTGGTTATCTGTTCATATCAGTGTCTTGCTAGCTACATACACTCGCAGATCCCAATTCTGCCGTGACTGAAGAACAAATGGTGTATCTCGAGACGAAGACTCTGAAAGAGGAGAGCAACTTACGGGTAGCAGGCTGAGCATGGGTCACACCAATGGCAAGTAAAGCAAAGACGGGGGCAAAGGACTTCATGATGAAAGATTGACAATGTGTAAAATGAATGAGTGAAGATGCAAACCGATAACTTCCTAAACCTCAGGACTGCAAGGAGAAGAAACGAAAGGAGGGCAGTCTTGGGGATTTATATCTTCCTATCCTGAACCACCAGGCTTCCCGTCTCTTGTGCAATCAAACATCATATATTAACACAAATGAAGCAAGAGGCGGGGTATCACGGGCTACTCCTGCTATCCTAGCTCACTCAAGCCGTGCTCGTAGAATATTTGTTCACTTGCCGTTAGACCAAGCCATATCAGGTTGGGAGATGGTTCGTTCCAACATGATGTGAAAGCATTGAGCCGTTTCGCTCGGTAAGGCGTCCGGGAGCAAGGGTACCTACTGTTCTGTACCTAGTCATCATGGATTTGTGCGTGGCGTGCTTAGTTTTCTGGGAGAAGTTTTCGGAGGCGAGGATGAATTTGACGAGTCTCAAAACGCCGTATATGAGAAGAGTAGACCATTAAGCTTGGCCTGTGGCTTTCCAAACTTTGGAGCTAAACATGGTCCAGTGTCGGTCGGATGAACGAAGGGGCGATGACTTGCAGGTTGATCCTGGCTCACGCACAACATGGTCAACGAAGTCGGACGCGAGACGGATCATACCCGTGTCATGCCGAGGAGCAAACACTAATCGACAAGTTGCCATGCAATCAGCAGGAGAACCTGCAGTGAATGCGAGTAGAAAAGTCAAAATGGCGACTTGGGCACTGTCTTCTGGTGTTCTGTGGCTGCAGTTCATTTTTCACCGATTGGACGCGTTCCTGAGAGCACTCACATTTCAAGCCAGAGGCAGAAGCCGTGGTAAATTTCCGGCATAACAACAGTCCTTCTCTTGACCCTAGGCAGATTGGCTTATTCCCTGTAGTGTGGTTGCACTATCTCGTTGAGGTTCTCAGCAGTCATCATGTACGCCCAGCCCAATTGGAACTATCGTTTTGATCCTGGAGTGAGGTGTCATGATGCTCATGTAGCAAGGATCACCTGCTCGGCTACCTGCATACAATATGTAAGTTACAACTGTTGCATGGAAGGAGGTACATGAGCCTCGTCTCAAATTGAGGGAAGGCAAAAGTGGTGTGGGCAAGCCGAGCAGCTCGCCCACCACTTCAAAGGGGAGGTACAGCGCGAATTGATGTCGCCGTCCGCCATTCGCATGTTACATTTTCACTGTATGGAACACCGTCAGCAGTGACTGGAAGTTTGTGCGGCTTTGTATGGTGATCCATTGCAAAAGCAGTGAGTCGAATTACCCGTGTCTGTTAAAAAGAAGACCCTGGCAAGCAGAGACCGAAGATAGAATTGCGAGGAAGACCCCAGAGAAAGGATATTACTTATGCGCGTGATAAACCTTCGGATAGTGTCTGCTTCGAAGCTATTTTCGGCGCTCTGGGTGGTGAGGCATGCCCAAGGATTGGCCTGAAAATATGCGTAGGTGGATGTATTAAGGAAGAGGCGGGCGTGTGCGTACCTGCATCAACTCTGCAGCTTCCAGATGGGAAAAGTGGACAGGTCGTAATTTCAGGAACAGGTTGTCGGTGATTTGACTTTACCTGCATGCAGCAAATTATTGGTGCGCGGTG
>JBPBPI010000034.1:0-14376 GCA_050954885.1 Janthinobacterium lividum
GAAAAGCTTGATCTACAACGCGGCATTGAAAATTCTTATAAAACCAAAGCACAAGAAGACAATCGTCGTGCTATGGAAGATGCGCAACGCAGACGCATACAAGAAGAGCTAGATATGCAACGCGGTCTTGAAAACTCTTTCAAAACCAAAGCACAAGAAGACAATCGTCGTGCTATGGAAGATGCGCAACGCAGACGCATGCAAGAAGAATTAGATATGCAACGCGGTCTTGAAAACTCTTTCAAAACCAAAGCACAAGAAGATAATCGACATGCCATGGAAGAGGCTCAACGCAGACGCATGCAAGAAGAACTAGATATGCAACGTGGCATTGAAAATTCTTTAAAAACAAATGCACAAGAGGAAAACCATCGTCAAGCAGAAGAAGCACAACGTCTTCAAAATGAAAGAAAACAACAACGCCTGCAAGCAGAGCAAAATCGTGCCGCTAGAGAAAACGAAGCAATGGCACAACGTCAAGCGGACCAAGAATCACGCCGCCAGCAGCAAGAAATGGCACGTGAGGCTCAAGAAAGACAAGAGTTGGAACAAGCACTGAAAAATTCTTTGGAAACTGAAGCTCAAGAAAATGCTCGTCGTCAACAAATGTCTTATGAGGCACCTGTGAATTCTGCGCCAATGGAGATCTTACCTGTTGCGGCCCCTGCGCCAGAAAGTATTCCTGTGGCTGCTGAAATAGAAAATCCAGCACCTGCAGATCAACCTTCAGAAGGTCAACTTGTAGCCGCTGGTGAAAAGATGATGGCTCTTCAAAGACAAATTAAAGAGACTCAAAATAGAAATGCAACTTATGCTGAACTTGGTGCACATTTGCAAACAGAAATGAATTTAAGTGCATCTCAAGCCAATGCTATTTTGGACGCCATCGGCATTGAATAAAAAATAGCGAATAAATAATTTTATGGTTGAATCTTCAGGTCCGTTTCGCAAAAAATTTGCCCGTCATCAGGAAGATTTCAACTGTGAAATGTGTCACTTTCACACGCAGGGCAATGGATACACCAATCATTGTCCTGAATGTCTTTACAGCAAACACGTCGATATTAATCCAGGAGACCGATCGGCCCTATGTCAAGGTATGCTGAAGCCAATATCCAAAGGTCTCGATAAAAAAGGTTATTATCTCATTCATCAATGTTTGAAATGTTATGAATTAAGACGTATTAAGTTACTAGATAGTGATAGTAAAGATATTATCAATTCTTTACCATGGTCTTAATTATCATATAAAGATAACTTTATTTTTTTTATTTTTGAAAAGTAAAATTATATTTTATACTTCTTTTTTCAAATATAATGTTTTTGTACTACCTTCGTTTCGATAACCAATTTTTCTATAAAATTCGTGGCTACCATCTTTTGCACGTTTTACGCTTGATTTAAGATCAACAATATTTGGACCAGATTTATGCGCAATCTCTTCTACAAATTGTATTAACTTTTTCCCAATCCCTTTAGATCGATAATTTTCATTTACAACAAGTGCTTCTATATGGAATCTTATTTTATCTAAAACAAATAAAGGTGTTGTAGACCAAGCAATAAATCCAACGATCAAATTGTCAATTATAGCCACAACCACATCGTTATCAGAACATTTTTTAAATCTGTTAAATCTTGTTTTTAAAATATTTTCTGTAACTGGATATCCAAGCTGATCAAGCAAGGGTAAAATTTCAGAAATATCATCAACAACTGCATTTCTTAAATTGATTACTGACATTATCACCTCATTAATTTCTTATGAAAATTATATTTATCTCCCATAAAAATATTAAAAAATTGATTATTTGACATCAATTCTTAAAGTTATTAGAAATCAAACATTATCAACATTTTTATAGGGAGTCATTAAATTGATTAAGAAAAAATTATTTTTTGCTACATTTATACTTATTTTATGGACTTCAAATATTTTCGGTAGTGCTTTGCTTATCAAAGAAATCCATCAAGATCAATTTTTAGATCAAACTGGAAATTATAACGAGCCTCATCCGCCTTTTTCTAGTTTCAAAGTGGCACTTGCTCTTATCGGATTTGATGCCAATATTTTACAAGATGAAAATTCACCAAAGTGGTCGTTTAAAGAAGAGTATAAGAAGAATAGCAATGTTTATAGCAATTCTGATTATGCAGAAATTGCCAAAAAATGGATGAAAGATCATACCCCAAAAACTTTTATGCGGGATTCTGTGGTTTGGTTTTCACAAAAAATCACAAAAATTTTAGGCATGGAAAAATTTTCAAATTACATAAAAAAATTAAACTATGGCAATCAAGATGTCTCTGGAACACCAGGTAAAAATGACGGTCTTTTAAACAGTTGGCTTGGCACGTCACTTGAAGTAACGCCCTTACAACAGTTAGAGTTTATTGAAAAATTGATTGCAAAACAACACCCCCTCAGTATAGAAGCTCAAGAAAAAACGATCAGAATTATGAAGCTTGAGGAAAAATGGGGCAATTGGGATGTATATGGCAAAACGGGCAGTGGTGATGGTAAAGGTTGGTTTATTGGATGGATTCAACATCAAGATCGTCAAATTGCTTTTGCACGATATATTGAATGCAATGAAGTTGATAATAACCCCAAAAACTTCACAGGTCGAATTGCTAAAGATATGGTAAAAGCGCGTTTGCAGGAATTGGGATTTGATGTCTTAAATTAAATTTAAAAACAAACGGATCATAAATTTATATTATGATCCGTTATTATGTCCTGAATAATGCGCCAAGATTGTGTACCTTCAATCGCATTTGTTTCAACCATTTTCGCCGCTATAATAAGTGCTTTCCACAAAGTCCAACCACGACCACGTGCCCAAGTATCTGAATCTAAAGATAGCATTGAACGAAAGATTTGACGGCTTTCTTGATCAAAAAGTGTCCAAGCAATTGAAAGATCGCAAGCAGGATCACCAATCGCCATGCTACCAAAATCAATCACTGCACTTAATTTTCCGTCTTGCACCAGTAAATTACCAGCACTAACATCCCCGTGAACCCAGACTGATTCATTTTGCCAATTACTGGCTAAAGCGAGTTCCCAAATTTCTATAATCAAAGATAATTCTAATTTTTCTTTTAATAAATCAATTGCTTGACGCGTCTCAACGTCATAAAATTTTAACATTCCGCCATGGTAAAAATTATGTATCCCTGGTAAAGGACCACCTTTTGTATCTATTTTTTGTAAAGTGTTAAGGAATTGACCAAGACAGGTTGCAAAATTATTTAAGTTTTCAATCGATGAAAAAGCGGCAGAGTTTCCCTTAAGCCAACGATAAATTGACCATTTCCAAGGATACCCTTCACCAGGATTTCCCATAGCCAAAGGTGTTGGAATAGGAAGAGGCAGATGAGGTGCTAATTTTGGCAGCCACTGTTGTTCTATTTCAACTTTTGCAGCATAACATTCAGCACTGGGTATACGAATAAGCATCTGATTGCCCAAATGAAAAGTTCGATTGTCCCATCCACTATGATCAACAGGTTTAATGAGACAATCTTTCCATTATGGAAATTGAGATTCAATTAACCGATATGCCAGTAATTTATCTATAATCATGTTATCACATCAATGACGTTGGACATCTTCCTCTTCGTCATCTGAAGATTTCTTTAAAGCAATATCTTGAGGCGGTGACCAGACAATGGGTTTTGGTACACGGACTAATGCGTGACCGATCACCTCATCCACTGTTTTAACAGGCACAATTTCTAAACCCTCTTTGACATTGGCCGGAATTTCAGGCAGATCTTTGGCATTGTCCCAAGGAATCAAAACCTTTTTAATACCACCACGATGTGCTGCTAATAATTTTTCTTTGAGTCCGCCGATGGCCAACACACGGCCCCTGAGTGTAATTTCGCCGGTCATGGCGACATCACGTCTGACAGGTATTCCGGTTAAGATAGACACAATTGAGGTACACATGGCAACACCTGCTGACGGTCCGTCTTTCGGGATGGCTCCTTCTGGCACGTGAATATGAATATCATTTTTTTCAAAAAGGGGTGGCATGATACCAAATTGTGTGGCGCGTGATCTGACAAAACTGGTGGCCGCCTGCACAGATTCTTGCATGACTTCACCCAACTTACCTGTGATCATCATCTTACCCTTACCATGAACGGTGACAGCTTCGATGGTCAACATCTCGCCCCCTACTTCTGTCCAAGCAAGGCCGGTTGTAACACCGACCAAATCTTCCTCTTCGGACATGCCGTGATGAAATTTTGGGACCCCCAAGAATTGATCCAAATTTTCTTTGGTGACATGAACTTCTTTGACTTGGTTGGTAATGATCTGTTTGATCGCTTTACGCAAAAGTTTGGCAATTTCACGCTCTAAATTACGAACGCCTGCTTCGCGCGTGTACATCCGTATCATCTCACGCAGAGCTTCATCATTAATTGACCATTCATGCTCTTTCATGCCGTGGATACCTAATTCCTTGGGAATCAAATGATGTCGAGCAATTTCAACCTTCTCATCTTCTGTATAACCAGATAAGCGAATAATTTCAAGACGATCTTGCAGCGGTTGTGGCATCTGCAGACTGTTGGCAGTGGTCACAAACAATACATCTGATAAATCATAATCAACTTCAAGATAATGATCATTAAAGGTGTTATTTTGTTCAGGATCCAAAACTTCCAACAACGCCGAGGAAGGGTCTCCTCGCCAATCAGCCCCCAATTTATCAATTTCATCTAACAGAAACAGTGGATTGGAAGATCCTGCTTTTTTCATACCTTGAATAATTTTACCTGGCATAGATCCAATATAAGTCCGGCGATGGCCACGGATTTCAGCTTCATCGCGCACACCCCCCAGCGACATGCGGACAAAATCACGTCCGGTTGCATTGGCAATGGATCGCGCTAATGATGTTTTACCCACACCGGGTGGTCCCACCAAACATAAAATGGGGCCTCTTATTTTGCCGACACGGCTTTGAACTGCCAAATATTCAATGATACGCTCTTTAACTTTTTCAAGGGCATAATGTTCTTCATTCAACACTTTTTCGGCGTGAATCAAATCTTTTTTAACTTTTGTATATTTTTTCCAAGGAATATTTAAAAGCCAATCCAAATAGTTTCGCACCACTGTGGCCTCAGACGACATTGGACTCATGGATCTGAGTTTTTTGGCTTCAGCTGTGGCTTTTATTTTGGCTTCTTTTGAAAGTTTTAACTTTTTAATACGATGTTCAAGTTCGCCAACTTCATCGCGTCCTTCTTCGTCATCTCCCAATTCTTTTTGAATGGCTTTCATTTGCTCATTCAAATAATATTCGCGTTGAGATTTTTCCATTTGACGCTTAACGCGGTGACGAATTCGTTTTTCAACTTGAAGCACATTGCTTTCAGCTTCCATCAACTCACAAATTTTTTCGAGTTGATCGACCGAATTTTCAATCTCTAAAATTTTTTGTTTGTCTGAAACTTTTAATGTCAAATGCGCAGAAATTGTATCCGCCAATTTATCAGGGGTATCAATCTTCATCACTGATGCCAAAACATCTGGCGGAATTTTGCTGTTTAATTTGATATATTGATCAAACAATGATGTAGCCGTGCGCATCAAAGCTTCACTCTCAGACGTTGCTGCTGAGGTACCATCGATCGGATTGCCATAAGCTTGAAAGAAATGATCGCCTTCGGTATATCGCAAAATATGAGCGCGTTGTAGACCCTCGACCAAAACTTTAACGGTGCCATCAGGTAATTTTAATAATTGAAGAATATTGCCAATTGTGCCAACAGAATATAAATCTCTGGCCTTAGGTTCATCTTTGGTGGCATCTTTTTGCGTCACCATCAAGATTTTTTGATCCTGTTTGATAACAGATTCGAGTGCCTTGACAGATTTTTCACGGCCCACAAACAAGGGGACAATCATATGCGGAAACACGACAATGTCGCGTAATGGCAAAACAGGATATAAGGTTCCCATTGGGACCTCAAAACGAATGTCTTTTTTCATGTTATGTCCTTATGGTTTGAAACTATATAGTCTTGAGCGAAAGTCATACTTAGGCTTGTTGCGATTTTTCTGACGGCTTCTCTGAGTAAACCAGCAAAGGTTGCCCCTTACCGCTTACAACTTCACCGTTGACCACAACTTCATCAACACCCTCTGTACCAGGAAGATCATACATGGTCTCGAGAAGAATATCTTCCATAATCGACCGAAGCCCGCGTGCGCCTGTATTACGTTCAATGGCGCGTTGCGCGATGGCTGCAAAAGCATCATCCGTAAGTGTCAATTTAACGTTCTCCATTTCAAACAATTTTTGATATTGTTTGACGATGGCATTTTTAGGCTGACGTAAAATTTGAATAAGCGCTGCTTCATCAAGATCTTCCAGGGTTGCCACCACAGGAAGACGACCGACAAATTCCGGAATAAGACCATATTTTAATAAATCTTCTGGTTCTGCCTCTCTCAACAATTCACCGGTGCGGCGATCTTCTGGTGATTTAACATCAGCACCAAAACCAATTGAGCTGCCTTTTCCGCGGCTGCTAACAATTTTTTCAAGGCCCGAAAAGGCACCGCCACAAATAAACAAAATATTTGTGGTATCAACTTGCAAAAATTCTTGTTGAGGATGCTTACGTCCGCCTTGAGGGGGAACAGATGCCACAGTACCTTCCATTATTTTCAAAAGAGCTTGTTGAACACCCTCGCCCGAGACATCTCGTGTAATGGAAGGATTGTCGGATTTACGAGAGATTTTATCGACTTCATCGATGTAGACAATACCACGCTGGGCTTTTTCAACATTATATTCAGCCGCTTGAAGAAGTTTTAAAATAATATTTTCAACATCCTCACCTACGTAACCTGCTTCTGTCAATGTTGTGGCATCGGCAATGGTAAAAGGCACATCTAAAATACGGGCCAAAGTTTGTGCAAGCAATGTTTTACCACAACCAGTGGGGCCAATTAAAAGAATATTTGATTTTGTCAATTCCACATCAGAGGATTTAGCAATAGATTCAATTCTTTTATAATGGTTATAAACAGCCACGGCGAGAACGCGCTTAGCATGTACTTGGCCAATGACGTAATCATCTAAAACTTTACAAATAGTTTTAGGTGTTGGAATACCTCTTTCAGATAAAGGAAGTGGAGATTTATTTTCTTCACGAATAATTTCAATACAAAGATCGACACATTCATCACAAATGAAAACGTTGGGTCCTGCAATTAATTTAAGAACTTCATGCTGATTTTTTCCACAAAAAGAACAATGAAGAATTTGTTTATTTTGATCTTCGGTTGACTTTGTCATATTATTTTAATCACTTTAAATCGTTGTTTCAAACCAGCCCTTTAAAATTTATTATGCATCTATCTTAAATACAGGCTATTTATTGTAGGATACTTAGAAATATTATAAAAAATAGTTAACAAATGAAACAATTTTATTTATTAACTTTTGGATTCTTCACCATCATGGTGAGGCATTTCCCGCTTTTGTAATATTTCATCAATTAAACCAAAGGTTAAAGCTTCTTCAGCTGACATAAAATTATCACGCTCAACAGAGTCTTGGACAACTTTTAGAGACTGGCCTGTTTGCTGTGAAATAATTTCATTTAAACGAAGTCTGAGTTTTATAATTTCACGCGCCGCAATTTCAATATCTGTTGCCTGACCTTTGGCCCCACCATGGGGTTGATGAATCATGATACGTGAATTAGGCAAAGCATATCGTTTGCCCTTGACCCCTGCACATAATAATAAAGATCCCATGGACGCTGCTTGACCGATTACCATGGTTGAGACATCGCACCTGATATAGTTCATGGTATCAAGAATCCCAAGACCTGATGTCACGACGCCACCTGGCGAATTAATATAAAAATAGATATCTTTTTTAGGATTTTCAGATTCTAAAAACAAAAGCTGGGCGCAAATTAAATTGGCCACATCATCGTTCACTTCACCTGTTAAAAAGATGATTCTTTCTTTTAAAAGACGAGAATAAATGTCAAAAGATCTTTCGCCCCGCGCGGTTTGTTCTATAACCATCGGAACCAGTGTATTTCTGTACTGGTAGTTCGCGTCGCTCATACACATCTCCTCGTATTTATTATAATATAATGATCTATATTTGCTGAAAAATACATCTATTAAGTTAATTAATCATTAACGATTATGCTTCTTCTCCGTCTGTGATTTCATCAACACGTTTTTTCAAATCTGTATAAGATATTTTGGTTTGCGTTGTATTGGCTTCTTTTAAAATAAACTCAATCACCTTATGTTCAAAAATTGGTGCGCGCAATGAAGCTTGTGCATTGGGATTATTGCGATAATAATCAACCACTTTTTGTTCCATACCAGGATATTTTCTGGCTTCTTGCATCAAAGCTTGCTCAAGTTCTTTTTGAGAAACAAGAATATTATGCTCACGTCCAATTTCAGCCAAAACCAATCCAAGACGTACACGACGTTCCGCAATATCTTGATATTGCTTTTTATTTTCCTCATCGGATTCTTGCACTTGATTGTCTGTTTGAGAAGGGTTATTTTTCTCTTCTTGTTTTACTTGATTCCAAATGGATTCAAATTCAAGTTCCTTAAGACCTTGAGGAATGTCAAAATTGAAAGTTTCCGCAAACTTATCAAGAATTTTTCTCTTTGCATCTAGCATTGACATGGCTTTGTAATCAGACGCTAAAAGTTCAGACATTGTTTTCTTTAGTTCGTCCAAAGAATCACGACCAAGTTGTTTTGCAAAATCATCTGTAAGTTCTGGAGAAGCTTTTTGTTTTACTTTTTTAATATCAACCGCAAAATGCGTTTGCTGACCAGCCAAATCTTTGGCTTGATAATCTGCGGGAAACATAATATCAAATTCTTTATGATCACCTTCTTTAAGGCCTATCAAATGATCTTCAAAACCTGGAATAAAGGAGCCTGAACCAAGTTCAAGGTCCATACCATCAGAAGATCCCCCAACAATGGGTTTACCGCTTGCAAGGGTGCCTTTGAACGCAATATGAACTGTATCACTTTTTTGGGCAATTGTGCCTTCAGGTCTGTCTTCAAGTTCAGCATTACGTTGGTGTAAAGTTTCTAAAGCCTTGATAACTTCTTCATCTTGAACTTCGGCAATCAATTGTTCAAAATCAAATTTTTTCAAATCAATTTTTTCAACTTCAGGTAAAGTTTCCAAAGTCATCTTAATTTTTAAAGGTTCATTTTGATTGAAATTCGCACGATCCAGTTCAATCTTAGGCTCGAGTGCGACACGAAGTTTCTGTTCATCAATCAACTGACGCTTGGCGTCTTTCACAATATCCTCAAAAACTTCTTGCTGAACATTTGATTCATATCGTTGTTTTAAAACGGGCAATGGAATTTTGCCAGGGCGAAAACCTGGAATTTTTGCGGATTGACCTACTTGCTTCAATTTCTGGATTATATTTTTTTCGATATCAGCCGGAGAAACAACAATATCAAATTCTCTTATTAATCCTTCAGATTTAGTTTGTGTAATGTCCATTCGTTTCGTACCCAGGTTAAAATTGTTTCACTATATTTTATGTGGTGCGGGCGAAGGGACTTGAACCCCCAAGACTTGCGTCGCCAGAACCTAAATCTGGTGTGTCTGCCAATTCCACCACGCCCGCGGTAATCAAAAATAGAATTGATTTTTTCAATTTTATTTCTGAAATCTATCCGTCAAAATTCTTTAAAATTTTAAAGGACCTTATTTTGATAACTCCGATTTATCTAAATTGCAACGGTTTCAAGCATTATCTTTGCTTTTTTATCTTTATTTTGTTTCTTTTTTGCCAATTCTTGTGCAATTGCTTGAACATCTTGACCTGCCGGTGCGTTGGGATGACGTGTCAAAATCAATGTTTGACTCTGAATTGACTCCCGTACGCGCACGTCCCTGCGGACAGATCCCAAATAAGCCGGCGTTATTTTTAAAAAACGCTCGCATACTTTTTTGACAATTTCATAGGCTTGTGTGGCCGTTGAGGTTGTCTCAGCTTGATTAATCAAGACCTGAATAGGAACCTGCGGCAGGATCTGTGACATTAATTTAATAAATGCATAAGCATCCGTCAATGCTGTTGGCTCTTCTGTCGTGACCACAATAAATTCTGTGGCAATGGCGGATAAAGCACGCACTGTGCCCCCAATTCCTGCCCCCAAATCAATAAAAATCATGTCATAATCTTGGGCCAAAGATTTAATCTCTTCTCGCAAGAAGTTCAGTCTATGAGGGGAAAGCGTCGATAAGCTACCACAGCCCGATCTTCCTGCAATGACATCAAATTGACCTGATGGATGAGACATAATGGCTTCTTTTAAAGAACACTGTTGCGCCAAAACGTTTCCCAAATCTCGAGGAGGCGTCAGTCCCAATTGAATATCGATGTTGGCAAGACCTAAATCTCCATCAAACAAGAGAATTTTTTTGCCTTGCTGCGCTAAAGTATGAACCAATGTAATCGACAGCCATGTCTTACCCACCCCCCCTTTTCCGGATGCCATGATATAAATTTCCGGAAAATTTAAGTGTTCAGGATTTGCAGAAGATACCTCTGTCAGAGATTGGTTTTTCGTTTTGTCTATCGTTGAGGGATCTAAGGTGTGAATCATCGGGCAACTTCCTTCCGGATCTGAGATTTCAACGCCTCAAAAGGCATTTTCAAAGGATCGGTTAATAATTGAAGAATTTGAGTTGACGAGGCTGGACGCAAACGATTGCCCAATTCGGGGCCACGCCCAAAAGCCGCCAAAGACATTTTATTTTCGGCCATTGCGGTCAAAAGAGTCCCAAAACGTCTAACTGTGTCGCATTTGGTTAAGATAAATCTTTCAATACCTAGTTGATACAGCAAATCACGTTTGTCCAAAAATTCATAACAATCTTGACCGGCGGCACAAACAAAAGTAGGTGATATATTTAACGTTTTGAACAATCCCTGAAATTCTAAATTTTCTTCAATATTTAAAAGATTCATCCCCGGTGTGTCGATAATTAAAGGTTGTTCATAAGACCAAGATTTGACGAATTTAATCAAGCCTTCAGAATGGTCAAAAGATTCAAAGGGAATTTTTAAAGCACCTGCATAGGCTTGTAATTGTTCCTTAGCTCCTGCTTTCAGTCCATCAGTTGTGACCAAAGTCGGATGTAATCCTGCCAAAACATATTCTGAGGCAATTTTGGCCGCCGTCATACTTTTACCAGCCCCTGAAAGTCCAACAAGTGCGATCATTTCAGGCAAATGATAATCGATCGGTTGGTGGGGAAGCAATTCAGCAATGACGTGTTCAGCATCGTAAGAGTCTTGAGATTGACCTTCCGTAATCACTTTCAGCCGTGCCAACAAGGACTCACCCACGTCATTGGGGACGATATGATAGTCAAAACACCGACAGAGAAGTTCAATAAGTTCCAAAGGCGAATGCAGCTGTTGTTTTTTGGATTCATAGGTTGGTGTCAAATCAGGAACAGGTGTTTCAAGAGCCGCCGTGATTTGAAAACCTGTGTTATCTTGTTGACTTGAGACAATTACCGCATCAATGCCCAATTCTTTACGGATTTGATCCAATGCTTCGGTCATAGTCGCGGCTCGGAAGGTTCTTAATCTCATAATTCATTAATCCTTTGGTACGCCATGACACTATTTCCTTAAATTCGACCTGCGGTTTTTATTCTAATTTTAGGATGAACTTCATTTTGAGACATCACCACAGTTTGGGGCCTAAATCGTTCGATGATTGACCGAACTTGAGACCGGATGGTGGAGCTGGTCAAAAGAACGGGGACTTCTCCTTGAATCAGCTGCTCGTCATAAACATCTCGTATTTTACTGGTAAATTCTTGTAACTTACTGGGCGGCAAGGCTAAATATTTGTTGTCTTGTTCACCCGCCAGAGAATCAATTAAAATTCGTTCCCATTCGGGGCCAATAATCACAATGGGCAAGATATTTTCATGATTTAAATAGGTATTGCTCAATTGACGGGCAAGTCGCGTACGCACATGTTCTGTGATTAAAGTTAAATTTCGGGTTTGGGAGCAAGATTCTGAAACACCTTCTAAAATGGTAGCCAAGTCGCGAATCGATACACGTTCTGACAAAAGATTTTGTAGAACACGCTGAACTCCTGCCAAGGTAATTTGAGCCGGCACCATATCAGTCAGTAATTTTTGATGAGGTTTATCCAATCCATCTAGAAGTTTTTGGGTCTCGCTGAAGGAAAGTAATTCAGGCGTGTTATCGCGAATAATTTCGGACAAGTGAGTTGTGATCACGGTCATGGGGTCCACCACCGTACAATTCATAGCTTCAGCTTCAGACCTTAAATGAGGTTGAATCCAAATGGCATTAAGACCAAATGTCGGCTCAATCACGGCCTCACCGGCCATCTGTAAGTTTCGGTTTTCAGGATCGATCGCCAAAAGAAGATTGGGACGAATTTCAGCCCGCGCACTTTCAGTATCTTTAATCCGAATGATGTAACTTTGGGGCGGCAGTTGAAGATTGTCTTGAATGCGCACAGTCGGCAGCACAAACCCAATCTCTCGAGCCAATTGCAGACGCAATCCTTTAATTTTCTCAGCCAAGGAGTCACCCTGTTGACCATTGGCAAGGGGCAGTAAACCATAGCCTAGCTCAATACGAACTTGGTCAATTTGCAAGACATTCGAGACTGTTTCCTCAGCCGGTGGTGGTTGGGCTTCTAAATCCTGAGTGACTTGAATGTCGGTCGCTATTTTTTCTTGCTTTTGGGTCAGCTTCCAAGCCATCCCACCCGTGATAGCTGCCAGAGCCAAAAAAGGCAACATGGGAATATTGGGCAATAAAGATAGAATCAACATTAAAAAAGAGCTTAATCCTAAAGCCGAAGGATACGCCCCCAATTGACCGATCATCACCTTATCAGCAGTACCGTCTCCCGATGTTTTTGACACCAGAAGAGCAGAGGCTGTTGAAATGATCAAAGCCGGAATTTGGGTAATAAGACCATCGCCCACCGTCAGTAACGTATAAGTACGCGACGCTTCGGCAAAACTTAAGTCGTTTTGAGCGACACCAATGATCATACCGCCAATGACATTAATAAAAGTAATACAAAGACCCGCCACCGCGTCACCACGCACGAATTTGGCGGCACCGTCCATAGAGCCAAAAAAACTGGCTTCTTCTTCAAGATTCTTGCGACGCGTCCGGGCTTCATCTTCATTAATCAGACCCGATGAAAGATCAGCATCGATCGCCATTTGCTTGCCAGGCATCGCGTCCAAGGTAAATCGAGCAGACACTTCGGCAATACGTCCGGCACCTTTGGTGATCACCACAAAGTTGATGATAATTAAAATGGCAAAGACGATAAAACCGATAACAAAATTACCCCCCATGATAAAATTTCCAAAGGCTTTGATCACAGCACCGGCGGCCGCTGGTCCTTCGTGTCCGTCGGTTAAAATTAATCGGGTTGAGGCGACATTTAAGGCCAAGCGCAACATGGTCGATACCAAAAGAACGGTGGGGAAAGAGCTGAAATCCAACGCTTTTTGGATAAAAAGGCTTGTCATTAAAATCAGTACGGAGAGAGCCAGAGAGATGGCCAAAGCAAAATCAAGTAAAGCTTTATGAAGGGGCAAAATTAAAATCACCAAAATACCCATAAGACCCAAGGCAAAGACCAAATCAGAGCGAACAAAGGTTTGATTCAACCAAGCTAGATTGATGTTGTTTTGTCCTTTATTAAGACCACCTGAAGCTATGAACTTTGATCCTTATTTTATTCAAGTTCATATATTTTTGTTACTTTGCGACAAATTTAGTTTTTAAAGAGTTAATTTTTTATCCCGCCACTTGATAATCTGTTTTATTTGTCGTTTCATTATATTGATGTAATTTATTGCGCAATGTTCTGATGGAAATACCTAAAATATGAGCAGCCTGGGTGCGATTGCCTAAACAATGATTGAGTGTTCCTACAATTAAATCCTTTTCCATATCTGCCACCGTACGGCCCACAAAATTTTCATTTAGGGGTGCGTTAGCATTGGTCTCAACTTGCGGTACTGTTGCTTGGATTTTAATGCCAGATAACCGAATGACATCTTGATCAATCGCCTCGCCTGAGGCCAGCAAGGTTGCCCGGTGCATAATATTTTCTAGCTCGCGCACATTGCCGCGCCACGGATGACTGATAAGAACCTTTAAAGCGTCAGACGTCAAAGGCCTTAAGGGATATAGCTGAATGAGTTTATGTTTTTACATAATGGCAAGATTATGATCTATAGTTGAATGTGATTATGTTTTGACATACACAATTCTCTTTTCGTTAGG
>JBPBPI010000035.1:0-15132 GCA_050954885.1 Janthinobacterium lividum
AATATAAAACAGAACACGTTCCCTTAAATCTATGCTATATCCGTAACTCATTCACTCAAAATATCAAAGACAAATCATTACGTCAATCAGCTATATATATCGGAGAAAAAGAATATCTAGGTAAAGGTATTGGCACTGAAGCACTTAGTTTATTTTTAAGATTTTATGAAGATTTCGATAGATCTTATATTTTTGTAGATCCGGATCTTAAAAATATTGCAGCTATTAAAACGTATCAAAAAGTTGGGTTTGAAATGATTCAACAAAATATTGATGATAAAAATCAATGGATGTTACTAGATCTTGTAAAACTTAAAAAATAAGAATAAATTTAAGAATGGTGCCTGAGGAGGGAATCGAACCCCCGACACGAGGATTTTCAGTCCTCTGCTCTACCGACTGAGCTACCCAGGCAACGCTTATCACTCTTAATAAATTTAACGTCATTTGTCCAGAGGTTATTCAATTTTTTTTAACCTCTGGAACAAAAATTAAATTAAGCGGCTTCAAAAGATCCAATAATGCGATACACAGCCTTCATCGTCTCACCTGGTACGTGAATTAAATCGTCATTGGAATGTTCTTTGGTATTGGACGCTTCATAAGAACGCAAGATCATCCAATCATTGGCACCTTTTTGAGAAGACCAACCCACAAACTCACCCACAAAGGCGCGGTTGTCTTCAGTGACCGCCAAAACAGAACAGTTTTGAGACAAAGGGCGAGAGGGATGGGCAAAGATTTGCTCGCCAGGTCGATATTTACGCCCATTATATTCCTCATCAACTTGGAAAGAAATAGCATTGTGAACGCCTTGAAGCTCATGAGGTCGATTTACCCATCCAGCAGGTGATTCTAATTCAAGGGTGCAAGATTGATCATCAGAGAATTTTAATTGATACAAAGGCAAGTCTGGCGCACTGAATCTTGGGTTTGATCCAATATTATGAGCATCGTAAGAATCTGTGCGATGCGGGTGGACATTTGTGCCTTTTTGATCTTGGGATTCCAAAGGAAGAAGTGAGCTGACGCTGCAAGATAAGGCGTGAGCAAGTTTTTGCAAAATTTCGACATTAAAACGTCGTGTGCCGCTTTCAAGACGAGATAGGTAAGAAGAGGAAAGTCCCGTAATTTCAGCCAACTTATGAAGGGTTAAATCACGTTGTGTGCGCAATTGACGCAAAGGTTGTTGCGAATGTTTCCGCTTACGTACCATTAATTTATTTGGTTGATTGGATTGAAACTGACGGCTTGCCTCTTTTAAATGCCGTGTATTTAATGAAGGCACGCGTTCATCATTAGCAGGTGCCTGATCTTTGGTCTTGGGCTTCATATTTTGCCAAGAAATTTCCTGATTTTGTTGCATATTTTTCCCTGTTTGTTTTTGTGTTTTTGTTTTCATTTAGTTTTCCTTTTAAATTACACCCATTAATTTAATGTTTTGTCTTAACCCTATGTCAAATATTTTTTGAATTTTGGACATTATTCTTGTCTTTCAGAAAAAAATATTCATAAAAACTTGACAACTTTAGTCCCAAAAGACAAACAATACATTCATGTACCATAGATATACGATATATGAGATATTGTCTACGCAGATGCAAGACCCTTTTTTTAAATTTTAAAAACAATTTTATTTTACAGCAAGGAATATATTTAATGAATAGAAAACTTAAAAAAAAGTCATGGTCTGCTCAAGAAAAAGCCCACTTAGACATAGGGCACAAGCTGGGAGCCAGCTTGAAGACAATGGCAATTGTTTTGGATCGGTCCGAATCTGCTTTAAATAAAGCATTAGGGCGTCTTGGAATTCGCCAATATGGCGCAAATAAGCGTGGCAAAAAGTCTAAGGCTGAAAGATTTTTCATGGTCACCCCTCAAATTTTTCGAGATCAAATCGCAGCTTATAATAGCCAATCAAATAAATATCAACATGAGATTAATTCTATCGCAATCTCATCCCAAACAAATAATGAACCAACGTCAAAATTATATCCAAATCCTTGGATTACTTTTCCAAAACGTCAAGTTTATCCTTTGCCTCTTTGTCTAAATCTTGATTATATGATAACATTCCTAAAAAGAAAAGGACATAAAATTCAAAGATGTAGCGAAAATGGTAAAATTTTAGGCGGTGTCAAAATTGAATTCTATTTCAACGGGATACCTATGTCAGCCGCACAACTCTTGATGCGTGCCAATCGTTTGAGACTTGAACAAGGACTTGAACCATTTTATGTTGATTCTATAACAGAGCATTAAAATAAAAAATAAAGGTTCAAAATGCCCGTTCAAAACAATCAATCTTATAATTTGTATGCGCCTTTGTATCGACGAGGGCGCCCAAAATCTCTGAATCCACGTCGTGTCAGAGTAAAGCATCGCCAAGTGTCTTATCAGCATTCCAATCTTGCGATATTGCACCAACAAAATAAAATTACGACAGATCAATATAATGCAGGAGAAACATTTTTATGGATTTTGTCAGAAACCCGAAAAAATTTACCGCTGCCAAAGTTATCGCAAGTAAAATATCAGGAAAAAGTCACAGGAATATTTTATAATGTGGATTTAAAGAACGACGAATATGTCAAAAAAATTTTTCAACTCTGGCATCAATCTATTGATACTTTGAAAAAGAATGGCCCTTTGACCAAAGACTTACTTGAAAGTTTTATTTGGCATGACGACAAACAAGTTGGTCATTTATCGTGTGTTGAATTGCAACTGATTAAAAGAGGTTTAGATACTTTAATTCCAATTTATCAAAATTAGTGATTTGATTTAAAAAAAATCTGTTGCAAAAATATTTAAGATAACTTTTGCAACAGATAATTTAATAAGTATTGATACCAAAGACGATATCAACTTTATTTTAAAAAATTTATCTACAACTTAGACCACCGTCTCCACCGATGCCAAGAAATTTTTTCATGGTGCCAGATTTACGTGTTTCCAATGTAATTGTTTTGTTTGCTTGAACTGTACAAACGGCTGGCAGTGGGTTGACAATCTTTTTTTCTAATTGCCACGCAGCAAAAGGATCTTTATAGGCAACAATTGTCGTTCCCACAGGGACATTTATGGTTTCTTTATTTCCAAGCGTTGTTGCATTACCAATAAGCTCACAACCTGAACCTCTCATCGCTAAATTAACGGCCTGACTCACACCACTTTTAAGTTTGTCGTAAAAATTGCCTTTTTGACTTTCAAAACTTGCCATAATGCCACCAACTTTTGACGTAAGATCTCCCTCTTTAGCATTACAAGTTCCATTGCTACCTTTATAAACTTCAACAATAATAGGATATTTACTATCTGATGTTAAAGATTCTGCATGAACGATAGGTTGTGCCGAAAGAACAGCCATGGCCACAAAATATGTGTACTTAAAAGACATTATAAGCTCCCTTTTATTATAATTATAATAATTTGATATTTTAAAATTAAATATCTATATTATTTTTCCCCTTAAAAACTCTCTTAACTTTTTATATATTTTTGGAACAAAGAGTTAATGACCAGAGTAAGTGTTTAAATAGATCAAATCAACTTATTTTATAAACTAAGTTTTTGTTTGGTTTTTTGATTGGTATATATTTTGGTGGTTTTGAGTTGTTGGATTGGAATGGATGCAGGATTTACGCCTTTTAAAATCTGAATGGCAATTGAACCTGTGGCACGACCCACCTCTTCTTGATCATTAGCAAGGGCCGCGAGAGCGCCTTTTTCAACGCTTTCAGGGTCACTGGCAAAGACAGGTATGTTTGCTTCTTCTGCGGCCTTAAGAAGAGGCTGAAGGGCAGATACAACTGTATTATCGTTGGCAATGAAAATCCCTTGAATATCGCCCAAAATTGAGAGTGTGGCTGTTTTAACATCTGATGTTTTGGCAGCAGTTGCTTCAACAAATTTAAGATGCTTTTTGGCCAACGCTGCTTTCAAAAGATCCAATTGATAAACAGTGTTGGGTTCAGAAGGGTTATAGATCAGACCCACCGTTTTCAAATTTGGGATAAATTTTAACATCAAATCAACTTGATCATCTGCTTGAGGCAAATCGATCGTACCTGTTGTTAAATTTTCAGGCTTTTGCAAATTTTTAATCAATTTGGCCCCAAGGGGATCGGTTACGCCACCAAATACCAATGGAATAGATGCCCCTTGTAAAGCTTTTTGTGCCGTTTGGGCCGAAGGCGTTGAGATGGCAATGACAATATCTGGTTGATCTGAAGCCATCTTTTGAGCAATCTGAGTAGCCGTTGCAATATTTCCTTGGGCATTTTTGACTGTTATATTGGCCAAAACGCAGCCATTTTTTTCAAGCTCTTGAATCACGCCTTTGACAATTAAATCAAGAGAAGGATGGCTGGTAATTTGTGTGATCATAACTTTTTTCAAAGCTAAAGATGTCTCAGCATCAGCTGCAAAAAGATTAAATTTGGTTAAAATTAAAAAAAGACTTATCGATAAAATTTTAAATATACGCATCATAAAATACCTTAAAAAGTGAACATGAAAAAAGAAAATAAGTGAGAAAGCGTAAAATATTATGCGCAGACGCGCCAATTAAAGGAAAGAGAAGAGAAAGACTTAAAATCTGATGACATGTTTTAACTTTATAAATAAATTATGTTCTTAAATTGTTACATGAACATTTTAACCGATTCAAGAGTAAAATTTTGTTAAAATAATTTGGTTAAAAATATATCTTATCTTAATACTTTAACAGCGATGGCAAGTCTGCGACAAGATTCTTTTAAAGTGGCTTCGTCAGTTGCATAAGAAATTCTAAAATGAGGCGAGAGGCCAAAAGCACTTCCTTGAACCACCGACAATCCTTGAGATTCCAAAAGATAACGACAGACATCCTCGTCGTTTGATAAAATTTCACCCTCTGGTGTTGTCTTGCCCATCAGTTCCTCGCAAGAGGGATACAAATAAAAGGCACCTTCAGGTTTGGTACAGCGAATCCCAGGAATGCTGTGAAGGCCTTCTAACATTAAATCACGTCTTTTTTGAAATATGTGTCGCCATTCTTTTAAAAAATCTTGAGGACCCTTAAGGGCGGCCACCACAGCTCCTTGGGAAATTGAAGAAGGATTTGATGTGCTATGAGATTGCAGATCAGTCATGGCTTTAATTAAATGTTCAGGACCGCCCGCGTATCCTAACCGCCAACCGGTCATGGCATAGGATTTGGCCACACCATTCATGGTTAACGTTCGATTTTTCAACCGAGGTTCCACCTGAGCCAATGTCCAAAAACGATCTTGGGTAAAAAGAATATGTTCATAAATGTCATCGGACAAAATATAAACGTGTGGATGAGCCATTAATACTTCTGCAAGAGCCAAAAGTTCTTGCTTACTGTAGACCGCCCCTGTGGGATTGCTGGGGGAATTTAAAATTAACCATTTGGTTTGGGGGGTAATTGCCGCGTCAAGTTGTGCGGGAGACATTTTAAAGTTTTGATGTTCCGGGCAGGGAACCGTGACGGATGTGCCGCCGGCAATGGTGACCATATCCACATAAGACACCCAATAAGGGGCGGGGATGATGACTTCATCACCTGGATTTAAAGTTGCCAGCAATGCATTGAAAATAACCTGTTTGCCGCCTGTTGATGCCATGACTTCTTGGGATCGATATGTCAGGTCATTTTCATTTTTAAATTTATCAACGATGGCTTGTTTCAAGATTGGTGTGCCACCGACTGCTGTATATTTGGTCTCACCCCTGGACATCGAATTAATCGCGCCCTGGCAAATCCAATCAGGCGTGTTGAAATCCGGCTCGCCCGCAGAGAGTGAAAAAATTTCTTTCCCTTGGGCTTTAAGCTCGCTGGCTCTTTGAGTAGCCGCCAGTGTGGGTGAGGGTTTTACAGACAAAAGTCGTTGGCTGATCAAGGTCATATTCTATTCATTTCAATTAAATCGTGATCAAAATTATATTCTATTTTTAAAAGGAATAATTTTTAAAATCAACAAAATCATGAATTAAAATTTGACTACATCAAATTTTGATTTCAATCAAAACGCTAAAATTTAAAATCTTTGCCAGGCTTTTTATCAACGTTGATTTTGGCATAGTTGGAAGCATGATCTTCTAAAGTATCCGTAACTTCCACCAAAGAAACATCCGCGCTATTTTTTGCAGTGATTTTGGCACGTGCCACAGGCATTAAAAATTTTACTTTTGCATAATTTTGAGCTGTGATTATGGTTGACTCTGTGGGACGGCTCACACTCGCTGTGAATTCGCCACTATTTAGCACATCGACAATTATCTTGTTGATCCAATCAGAGAGTATAAATTTACCATAATTTTTTATAGTAATTGTAGAATATAAGCTATCCAACTTAAGGTTTTCTTTAATACTTTTTTCTGATGATTTCTCGAATTCTTGAATAGTTAATTCTGAAGAGTTATTTAAAGAAGCATTAAATGAATTAAAAGAGCAATTTAAAGTTACTTTTCCATAGTTATTTATTTTTATATCAGCTTTCGAGGCTAAAACGTATAATTCTTGTACATTTATATGAGAACTGTTTTGTGCGTTTATTGTATAATCACGATTACATACAGAATGATTTCCATAACAAGTTATTTTACCATAATTTTGGCTATTTATTGCCAAAGTTTGAAATTTTTTTTCTGCTTGCTGTGTAAAAGTTATTTCAGAATTATTGGATACTTTTAAATTTATTAAATCTAAAATTGAACCTTTTGCGTTTAATTTTGTATCATTATTTCCAATAAGATGAAGAGAATGAGACTTAGATTTTGAAAGGTCAAATTGAGCATTGTCAGAAAATTCTGCCTCTATGGTTTTTGCATAAATTTTATCTACTTTTGTTTGGCTATCACCAGCACCTTGAAAAGAAACATCCCAAGTACGGATTGCCTTGGGTAGGTGTAAAGTAACAATTGTTGGCTTTTCTGATTTAGATTTTTTCATATTTTCAACAGAAGTGTTAGTGTCATTAATATCTGCCCTGTCAGGAATTCCGTCATTGAAAATTGTGCCTGGTCCATAGGTTTTGCCATTTTGTTCAACCTGACCACTTATGATTTGACCAAATTTGATAAGACCATAAGGTCCCATTCTTAGATTTTTTAAAGAAACATTATTTAAATTCATCGATCCAATTTGACTGTCTTCACCCGCCATTACTGCAAGATATCGTTGGGTCACTAAATTTTGATCTTTAGTACTATCTAAACTTTTATAAGTTCCGCAGGTTCGTATCATTGATGAAGATGAACCAATATAGGTTCCCCCTCGATAAACAGTTGAAATGTTGATTGCACCACCGGAAGAAATTTCTACACCATTTAGACCATTAATTGATGTAACCACGCTAGAATTTATTGAAGTTTGTACAGGTCTGTTTTCATCTTTAAGAGAGTAGCCTTGATTATCTTTTGAAAAAATAATTTTTTTAAGGTTCTTTCTTGATCCCTTTGCTTGGACTTTAATGAAAGAGTCAGGACTTTCTTTGATTTCTAACTTGCCATGTTTTATCAAGAAAGAAATAGCTTTTGAATCATCTTTGGGTACAAACTGTTTTGGTTGTGTTCGACAATCATAGGCATTAAAAGGTGTTTCTCCATCCCAATTTGTTTCGGTGGCACTAAGGCTTATAAGAGAAGAAAAAAAGAATAAAGCGAAAAAGAATTTAAGTTTCATGAAAGATCCCTGTTTATAATTTTATTTAATGATTGTGATCATATTTCAAAAAATGAAGAGAAACAACAGATCAAAATTTTTTCTTAAAAAAAACATTTTAAATTTCTTATGTCAAAATAATTATCGACAAAAACAGAAATATGGATGATAAAATCACAAACAAAATAAATTTTAAGGAGTACAATACTGATGACATCCGCAACAAAGATGACTTTTGTCACAGCCCAAGGCGATCGCCGCGAAGTCGATGCCCCTATTGGTTTATCAGTTTTAGAAATTGCTCATCAAAATGGCATTGATCTTGAAGGCGCTTGTGAGGGGTCTCTGGCTTGTTCCACCTGTCATGTCGTGGTCGATCCTGAATGGTACGATATCTTGCCGGACGCAGAAGAAGAAGAAGACGATATGTTGGATTTGGCCTTCGGTCTTAAAGAAACGTCAAGGTTGGGGTGCCAGATTATCATGAAAGAAGAATTGAACGGATTGGTGGTTCTACTGCCGCCGGCCACGCGCAATATGATGAGCTAAGTTTTAGGAGCAAGAGAGGGAGATATTATCAATCAATGCTTTTGCCTCCCTCATTGCGTTTAAAACTCGATTTGGCTTTTAAAGAGTGTGATAAACAAAATATTCAATCGGCACGTCGAGGTCTCACACAACGCTATCGCGAATCTGGGGACAGATCTGCCTTAATTCCACCCTTTATGACCACGCGGTGGGATCGCCTATCTTACATGGCAACCCGTATGCCGGCCACTTATGCAGTTTGCCATCACGTCCTTAATCAATTACAAAAATATGATACTGAAATCACCTCTTTGTTGGATTTAGGGTCAGGCCCAGGCACCGCATTGTGGGCGGCCCATGATCTATTTTCTTACTTAAATCAAGTGACATTGATTGAACAAGATCAATCCTTGTCTCAAGAAGGTGCGGCTTTATTTAATAAAGACATACATCAAAAAAACATAACTTTTTTATGGCAATCTCTCCAATCCGCTATTCCTTTTAAATCTCATGATTTGGTGTGTCTGTCCTATGTTTTGGGAGAGCTGCCTGCCAGAGATCTTCAGCCTTTAATTGAAGCTGCTTGGCAAGCAACCACTGAATTTTTGATATTGCTTGAGCCTGGAACACCGGACGGTTTTCAACGTATTAAAGAGGCACGCGCGCAATTAATTCAGCAAGGGGCTTTTATCTTAGCGCCTTGCCCCCATGATCTTGAGTGTCCCATGGTCCAAGGGGATTGGTGTCATTTTAGCGGGCGTCTTGCGCGCAGTGCATTGCACCGTCAGATTAAAGAGAGTTCCTTGCCCTACGAGGACGAGAAATATTCTTATATTATCGCCTCTAAAAAAACGCGGGATCGTCCCTTAAGTCGTATTATTCGTCGTCCCAAGCAAGGCTCAGGGCATTTCATACTTGATTTATGTACAGAAAATGGCCTAGAAAGAAAGATTATTTCAAAAAAAATGCCAACACTTTATCGTGCGGCACGGCAGGCGTCTTGGGGTGATCCGGGACCTGAAAATGCCGAAGTGCTTCAAGATGAAACGTGTTCTTCAAACTCTAAATGATATAAAAAATGATTGATACTTTAGTTCCCTATGATGAAAGTGATCTTTTACATTTGGGCAAGCCTGCCCAAGGTACGCGCGTGGTGGTTGCGATGTCAGGGGGTGTCGATAGTTCAGTGGTCGCAGCCCTTCTTAAAGAAGCCGGTTATGACGTTGTGGGACTTACCATGCAATTGTATGACCATGGAGAGGCCATTGATCGTAAGAAATCCTGTTGTGCCGGTCAAGATATTTATGACGCGCGGCAAGTGGCGGATCGGCTTAATTTTCCCCATTATGTACTGGATTATGAAAGCCGATTTAAAGAAGCGGTGATGGACGATTTTGCAGATCGTTATCTGGCCGGCGAAACACCCATTCCATGTGTTAAATGTAATCAAGAAGTTAAATTCAAAGATTTATTGACGACCGCTCGTGATTTGGGCGGTGAAGTGCTGGCAACGGGTCATTACGTGAAATGGAAAAAGCATCAAGGAAAAGCCGAGATGCATCGGGCCATTGATCCAGATCGAGACCAAAGTTACTTTTTGTTCAATACCACTCAAGACCAATTAGAATTTCTACGTTTTCCTCTGGGCGGCATGCTAAAATCAGAAACCCGTGCCCATGCCCAACGATTTGGCCTTGATGTTGCCGATAAACCGGACAGTCAAGATATTTGTTTTGTGCCCAATGGCGATTATGCCCGTGTGGTGGAACGTCTTCGTCCAGGGGCCTTAGAAGCAGGTGACATCATTCATCAAGATGGCACGGTTTTGGGCCGACACAATGGTATTATCAATTATACTATCGGTCAGCGTCGTGGTTTGGGCGTGTCTCATGTCACAGGATTGCCGTTGTATGTCATTAAAATTATTCCTGATCTTCATCAAGTGATTGTAGGACCCAAAGAAGCTTTGGGATGCCAGAAAATAATCTTAAATCAAGTTAATTGGTTGGGCGAGGAGAGTGACATGTCATCCCACCGATTAAAGGTAAAGATTCGCTCGGCTCAACATCCCGTGGACGCCACGATTTATTTAAAACAGAATCAAAAGGCTGATGTCGTTTTTGATCAACTTGAATACGGCGTCTCTCCCGGCCAAGCGTGTGTTTTTTACGAGTCAGAAAAAATGATGGGTGGCGGCTGGATTGAACAAACAGATTGCATATAAAAATTTAAATAGCAGTCCTACTAATACAAAAAAGAGATAATTTATTTATGACCTTGATTTTGCAAAATAAACGTTGGCAAAAAATTTTAGGTTTATTTTTTTTTGTAACAATATTTTTAGGTCAACCTAAAAGACTTTTTTGTAGTTCCTCATTATCTTCAAATGACCAGCATACGACTTTGTCTTTAGACCGTTCAACTGAATCTATTGCTTTTCATGTTGACATTGCCTCGACCCCTCAAGCACTTGCTCAGGGTCTTATGAACCGTCGTCATCTTGCCAAAGATGCTGGCATGTTATTTGTCTTCCCCAAACTTCAAAAAACGAAGTTTTGGATGAAAGACACGTACCTGGCACTGGATTTAGTTTTTATGGACGAAAATTTTAACGTGGTGCAACTGCATGAAAATGCTCAGCCCTTGGATTTGACAAAAATTGAATCTGATGTCCCCATTAAATATGTACTTGAAATTTCAGCAGGTTCAATTCAACATTATAACATTCAAAAGGGAGATTTGTTTAAGGCTGAATCACCCTTTTAGAATTATCATAAAGGAAGCATAAATGAAATCTTTTGAAGCCCTCATCGATCAAGCTTGGCAAGACCAGCATCAGCTAAAAGTTGATCTGAGTGCCCCTTGGTGTGAAGCGGTTCAACAAACCTTGCATGCTTTGGATTGTGGTAAAATTCGGGTGGCTGAAAAGATCAATGGCGGGTGGAAAATTCATGCCTGGATTAAAAAAGCCATTTTACTGTCTTTTCGTATTCACTCTAATTTTTTATCGGTCGATCATGGGGTTGCCTTTGACAAAGTTGCCCTTAAGTTTGAAACATGGAAAGAAGGCGAATTTGCCGCCGCTGGTTTTCGCGCAGTTCCAGGGTCTATTGTCCGCTATTCTGCCTATATTGCACCTGATGTTGTCCTCATGCCGTCTTTTGTCAATTTAGGCGCCTATGTGGGACAGGGTACGATGATCGATGCATGGGCAACGGTTGGATCGTGTGTCCAAGTTGGCGCGCGTTGTCACATCTCAGGCGGTGTTGGACTGGGCGGTGTATTAGAGCCATTGCAAGCCCAGCCTGTGATTATTGAAGATGATTGCTTTATCGGCGCTCGCAGCGAGGTTGTCGAAGGCGTGATCGTCGAACAGGGATCAGTTTTGGGTATGGGTGTTTTCATTGGTGCCTCAACGCCCATTGTTGATCGCTCAACCGGTGTGATTAGCTATGGCCGCGTGCCGGCGTATTCTGTGGTAATTGCGGGATCGATGCCTACCAAAGTATCAGATCAGGGACCCGTGGGACTGGCTTTAAATTGTGCTGTGATTGTAAAACAAGTGGATGAAAAAACGCGTGCCAAAACGTCGATTAATGATTTATTGCGTGATAGTTAAGAATGAATTTTGATGTTGTCAATATTGCCAAAAATTTAATTCGTTGTCCCAGTGTCACCCCTGATGCAACCCAAGGACTCGATATCCTTGAATCCTATTTGAAAGCATTAGGTTTTGACTGCCATCGTTTGGTTTATGAAGGTGTTGATAATGTGTATGCCCGTCGTGGCACCACAAGTCCTCACTTTTGTTTTTTAGGTCATATGGATGTGGTACCAGTGGGTGATTCATCAGCGTGGCATCATGATCCTTTTGCAGGACAGATTGTGGGTCAGTGTCTGCAGGGACGCGGTGCGGTTGATATGAAGGGAGCCATTGCGGCTTTTGTTTCTGCCATATCGGCGTGTGATACAAACAAAGGTTCCATCAGTTTGTTGATCACAGGCGACGAAGAGGGGCCAGCATTACATGGTACCAAACGTGTTTTAGAGTGGCTACAAGGACGTCAAGAAAAAATCGATTTTTGTTTGGTCGGTGAGCCAACCTCAGATCAATTCATTGGGGATACCTTAAAAATTGGCCGCCGGGGCAGCCTTTCAGGGGAATTGACCGTCTTCGGCACCCAAGGTCATGTGGCCTATCCACAAAATTTTGACAATCCTATTCCCCGTTTGATTCAAACATTGGATCAGATGTATCAACGTGCTTTGGACACCGGAACACCTCATTTTCAACCTTCTCATTTTGACGTCACAACCATTGATGTGGACAATAAAGCTTCTAATGTGATTCCATCGCGCGCATCGGCGCGTTTCAACATTCGTTTCAACGATTGCTATTCTAGTGATTTTTTAAAGACGCATTTTCAACAAATTTGTGTGTCACATGCAGGTCAACATGATTTGAAACTTATAGTATCTGCCGAACCTTTTTTGACATCATCGCATGATTTTGCGTATAAAGTGAAAGACGTAGTTGAACAAGTCACCGGTCAAACTGCCATGTTTTCAACCTCAGGCGGAACATCGGACGCCCGTTTTATCCATACAGTGTGTCCTGTGATCGAATTGGGACTTAAAAATCACACCGCTCATCAAATTAATGAACATGTGCCTCTACAAGATCTTCAACAACTTACAGAAATATATCGTGCAATATTGAATGAATTCATGTGTGTTTAACTTGACACGTCAAAATTTATATCATATTGACAATTAATGTATTGAAAACAATAATTTGTGGAAAAATTTGTATGTCCTTGAAAAAATATTTTTTGAAAACTATATTTGCTGTTTTCTTTTTCAATTATTCAATTTTCGCAAGTCAAAATGAAATAAACCCAGAACAGGACAATGATGATAAAAAATTATCTTATCATGAAGTACTTTCAGCCAAAGATTATATAGATACAACAGAATCATATTATTTTGATACACAAAAAAGAGATGCCAAGCTTCACGATTATTCAGATTCCTTAGGTTTTTACAAATTTAAAAACAGATTAACAAAGCTTCTAAATCCAAAAGTTTATTATATTCCTAATCCAAAAGTTTATTATATTCCTAATCCTCAAGTTTATCGAATTTCTTTAGGGGATAAAAGTTTTATTCTGTTGGGAAGTTGTCATAGTGTACCTCTTGAATATTTTTCAAAAGAAATTAGAAATATTTTTGATCAATGTCATTTTCTAATTCTGGAAAGCCGTGGCAGAGGAAACATCAATCGTAGCTTCTTAGAAAGAATAAATGCTCTTCAAAATGAAAATTCAGAGTCTATTTTTGATGATTTAGATGATCCGATTAGGAATCATTTTGAATATATTGTTGAAGATTGTTTAAGATTTTATCAAATCAAAGATGTTAAGTATAAGGAATTAAACCCTAGTCTGGCTTATGCACTTTATTTTTATAGGCACAATATTGGTATGGACAAGGAACTTTCTAATAAATTCTTTTATCAGAAAAAACCTGTTTTTGGTTTAGAAAATGTTGAGCATAATTTGCCGAAATTTATAGAACAGTTATCAAAACTAGATCCTCTCAGCTTATATAAAAAACTTGAAAATGATTTTGTAAGTGGAGGAAATCTTAATACATCCGCTATTTTTAATCTAAATTGTGAATACATTAGGGGAGAGACGGGATTTTTAAATTGGCTTTTAAGTTCAGATGACAAAAATAGAATTAATCGTAATTATCAGATGAAAATCAAATAAGACGCGCTTTTAAGTCAATACCCTCAAGGCTTATTAACAGTTGTTGGCGTTTCTCATTTGTTTAAAGAGAGTGGACTTCTATCCCTTTATGAACAACAAGGGTACCATATTGAGAGAGCAGATTCTCAAGGAAATTTTTATAATTTTTATTATTAAATTAGGTCTTAAAAATCACACGGCTCATTAAATTAATGAACATGTGACTTTGCAAAATCTTAAACAGTTTGCAGAAATATACCATGCAATATTGAATAAATTCATGTGTAATTAGATACTAAATGTTTCATAAAAAATCAAAGCTTGAAATTTTGTAAATTTATAAACAATATTAAAAACAGTAATGTTTTTTATAAAAAATAATTTTACAGCAGGGTTTATGAAAAGTATTTTTAGATCATCAATTGTTATTTTGTTCTTTTTTATCATATTATTCGGTCATTTTTTGCTTTACGCCAGTCATCAAGATGATGAAAAATTAAGTCTTCCAAATCATATCCTTACATATGTGGGTGACCCATCATGTGACAATCAAGATATTAAAAATGTTGTCCAAGATTATCAGTCAAATCAATATAAATTAAAAGAAAATTTAGACTTAGGTCTTGCTTTTTTTGACAACGAAAAAAAACTAAATCTGTTTTCATGTACAAAAGAAAATGTCCATTATCCTATCTCTTATCTTTGCAATTTAAACCAAGAATTAATTGAATTTTATAAAATATGTTTACAGATTGTGCCTGCGTGGTTAGAAAATGGTTTTATGGTGAGGATATTAAATAGTAATACTGAAATTTTAATTGAAGAGAATTTTGATAAAGTTTTTTATGTGGAAACTACTTATTTAAACATAGGTCAAAGTAATATTAATATTGGAAATCTTTTAGTAGATATTTTTTTAAAAAGAACAAACACTTGAAAATCTTCATTGCAAACATTATATGATAACGAACAAAAATTATTAAAATTTTATCAGCAACAAATTGAAGATTTGAAAAAGAAACAACATTGCTCTCTCTTTAAAAAATTTGATTTTGAAAAATATCATCAAAAATTTATTATATCCTAACCCGAGTTATGCTTAAGGTTGTAGAGAAGGTTTATCGTGTCTAAGTTGATAATTGATCATCCCAGCAATAAGATGAGCAAAAGCGTTAATGG
>JBPBPI010000036.1:0-3019 GCA_050954885.1 Janthinobacterium lividum
TCATTAGCATCATTAGCGTCATCTCCATATACTGAGATCCTGCTCAATAGAACTCCCTCGCGGCGAAACTCATCTCCTCAGCTCCGAGGTCATAAACGGCGACGACGTTCTTCAAAAAGACATCGCCCAGAATATAAAGAGCTCCGCTGCCCTCGGCTCCTCCGTCCTGGACGCCCGTGATGCAGACTTCCCCATCACCGTAAAGAATCATATCCACGGGATCAATGGTGAAGACGGTGCCGTTAATCTGGATGCCGATAGTCGGAGCGGTAGCATCACAAGAGATAATGAACCCTCCTTTATATATCAAGTCAGTGCTGGTACTAAGAGAGGCGATGGGGGTGGAGTATCCTCTACGTACCGAAATCAGCATCATATTCCGCCGGTGGCTCAAACAGCTCATTGATTTCATATGCCAGCTCCGTAGGCACATAAATCAGCGTCGTGCCGCTATCAACAATCATATCGAACTGATCCGCCGCCGGACGCCGTCGCGTCGGCGCCCAATCGGCACGTGAGCGCGAGGCCGCTCTCCCACTTGTGCCCTCGTAAATAAATTCCTGCGGCACGATAGTGTAGAATTGGTATTCCGGTGCGATGGTGCTGTCATTGAAGAGCGAGGCCGTGATGATTTGGATGGGTGTGCTGGTGAAAGAGTTAGTGAAGGAGACGGGTGGCAGGCCGCCGAGCGCGAGGTAGCCTGCGGGGCCGGAGGTGGCACGTTCGATGGCTAGGCTGAACATGGGAGCCACGAGGCCGGAAGTGTACATAGTTGTGAAGATGGGATTGTAGACGTCTTGGGTGGCGCCACTGTCGGTGGACGGGTTAATGCCTGCGAAGGCGCTGGTGAGGGCTGGGAATGCGAGACCGATGAGGCCGGAAGAGGTGCCGTCGCCTGGAATGTTGTTAATATGCGGGGTCAACTGATGGGGTGAGAAGAGAGTATATATATACCTTCCCAAGCTGCATAATCAACAACGGCTACTTCTTGTTTCGGGACGTTTATACCAGCCAAGGTGACGTTCTCATAGCCCATAATTCCGGTCAGAAACTCGCCATCACCGTAAGTGATGTTGAAGTTCTCGTCCGGAATCTGAGAGAAAGTAGAAGACACAGTGTAGAGAGGTCCGAAAGCACAAGCCGCTTCCGGTTCATCAGCGCCAGTGGTGAGGTTGACACACTGAAAGCCATTCTCCGCCAACCAGGTGTCGCTGGATCCAGTGTCCACAATTGCTGCACGAGGATATCAGCAAGCTTGTCTAGAAAGCGACCCAAGCAACTCACCTTCGAAGGTCTGCATTGCAAAGGTAATATTTGTGGCAAATTCCTCTCCCTCCTCGAGAGATAAAAGTCCTGTTGAACCAGACTCGTAGACGCCATCTTTAGCACCAGCCCGGATTCCCGAGAGGTATGAAGTACTGCGAGAAGACGTGCCCGAATTACGGGACAAGGTGAGGACATTAGAAGTGACAACGAGCGGGCTTGCTTCCTTGAAGGCAGCTGGAGCTTTTCCTTTGAGGACGAACGACGAGGCCTCAACACCATTCACGACTAGAAGTAGGATGGCTGCGAAAGCAGAAATGAGGTTTGAGGAGATCATTTTTGCAGTTATAGCAGGTACGGCAGCGTAGAACGAAGACAAGTGAAGGAAAGATGAAGAGAAGGCTCTTTGAGAGGAGACTCGAGAACAGAGATGAAAAGAAGTCAAGAGTGGAAAGCGGGGAAAGAGGAGTTGATTTGATTTCCTACTCCAATCTACTACAATCTACTACAATCTACTATGATGGTCATACAATGGTACTACATGGTTGCTGTGCATTCACTCACGTATGACGACGTCTATTCTTCTTCTTCATCAGCATATCAGCATATCGGCATATCAGGCTATGTCCGAGGCATCTATACGCATAACTGATGCTGGAGGGAGTGAAGGTCATCCATCCTGTAGTCGAATTGCATCCGGCATTCAAGAAGTCGTTGCACTGAATGTGCTGCGTCTACATAAACAAGCTTTGTCGATCCATGCACGAACGCCAAGCGACTTGCCTGTTCAAGTAAGCGAGACGCGGGTTAGCCCGACCGTGTGGTTCGAAATGCTACGATGCCGCTAATGCGATTGGCAGGATAAGAAGAGACGTGCAGCAACGATGCAGCTTGAATGTCGTGATGATCTTGAGAGATAAGACTGCATCAACGAATGAAGACTGTGCCGATAGCAGAATGTCTGGGTGCAGGGTATACCTTTACGAGACAATTGCCTGAGGTAACCTGAGGGAAGGGAATAGAGCTCCGAACGTCTAACAAGTCTGCGCACAAACATAGTCGAGAGAGAGAGAGAGAGAGGAGTGGGTGAAGAGTGGAGAGGCTCACGATATCACAAGGCTCTCTTTGCTTGATATCATTTGGAATACTGTTCGAATTGGATCGGACATGCTGCAATTTCTAGATGCTACATTTCGTGACCTTCGAGTTTTAGGGAACGCGACGAGGAGACAATATCACTTAGGAGTTGATGCTGTGTCCAGCACTGCGGACAATTAAAACGAGTAAGCATAGGATATGTACCAGGATTGGAGCACGAATGAACAGGAGAGGAGGAGAAGTTGAACCGACCTAAATCCCAGACAGAGCGAAAGCCCAAGACTGGCACCAACAGACTGAACCTTGAAGATCTGACCTTTGTGGTGAAGATCACCTGCAGCAGACTACGAGCGGCCACTGCTGCATCACTCAAAAGATCCGCGGTGACTACGACGGCCTTAGTCATTGAAAATGGCCTTAGGGCCTGAGACGACAGTTGATCGCTGCGACCTCGATCACTTGCGAATCATTGTCCAGTGAAGGAACCCTCAAGTAAAGAGAAAGGCCAGAATAACGGAGACGATTCTTCATCGATGAGATGGTCGATGATCCCTCAGCCTTGACATCATGTTCATTCGAGGTAGCAGTTGAACCGGGAAGTAAGCCGTCAAGCGCTTTCACGCTACGGATATTTTCAAGCGACTTGCAGAGTGCTTGC
>JBPBPI010000037.1:0-2537 GCA_050954885.1 Janthinobacterium lividum
CTGACGTCATTATTCCTCGTTCCAAGCGTAAATCCCGACTTCTTCCCCTTGGATTACTGTAGTCTCCCAAATCTCAATCCCGTTGCATAACATACCTCGTCTGAACACATCTTCATCCAATCCACCCTCTTCATCTTTTTCATATCATCTTATCATCATGACCTGGGCCGATATTGCTGCTAAAAACGGTGAGTCTCTGTCGGTATGACGCACTGGCCAAAGGGGAACAAAACGAAAGCGGAAACGGCAGGGGCATTCCGTCGCGTGATTGGCCGGGGGAGACAACGTATTTACTTGCCTTGGACCACCCTTTTCCCTTGCCCTCTTCCTCCCTTCACCTCTTCACCTCTTCTCCTCCACTCACAGCTCCCCCTGAATCCGAACAACCCAAGCCTTCTCAAGACTTTCTAGAAGGTGGCCATTTCGACGGTGAAACTGAAATTCATAACCCAGACGTAGACCACAAGATCTCCCTCGTTGAACGATCCTGGCCTGAAAACCCCGTCACTTCGACTTCATTACACGAAGCCGCTACCTCTGCCAGTGCTACTGCTCCCACAGTCAGCTTGAACTCTGCTCCCGTCGTCCCTGAACCTTCCACTTCCTCTTCCGCACCTTCTCCCTTGCCTAAACCTTCAAAGGAGGACATCGAGACTCGAACAAGCAAAGCTTCCGCTTCGTCTTCATCCCCATCAAAGAACACTACTACTACCACCACCTCTTCTACCGACAAAATGTCTGCCGACCACTCTGCTCAGGATAAAGGAGCTCGTTACGGTGCCGAAGCCGGTGCCAAGATTGACAAGGCTGAAGCCAAAGCTGCCGAACTCAAGAGACAGGGTAAAGAGGTCGTCGCAGAGGGTGCTGAAGCCGTAGAGGATGCCGCTGATGCCGCCGCCGCAAAGGCCAAAGAGTTGGGTCACGATGCCAAGCAAGAGGCCAAGAAGTTGCAGGCCAAGGCTTCTGTGAGTGATGATCGGTGGGGGCATACATGTTGTCGTATCATTGACTGACTCTTTCCCTTCGTTCTCCTTACCCATCGTTATCCCCTCCTCAGGCCGAAATCGACCACGTCGAAAACGTTGCCGCTCAATACTACTCCAAGGTCAAGGATGTCGTCTTACAACCGGGTGCTTTGGGTGGATTGATGGGTGTCGGTGAGTCTCGACACCTATTGTATACCGGTGTCCTCCTGCTTTAGCCAGTACTGATCCTAGTTATATGTCCATTCACCAGCCAACATTGGTCTCCTCTCCACTATCGGTTACTTTGCCTACCTCAACAAGGACAGGCCTTGGAACCAAAACTACGTCGCCGCTACCGTTGCCGGTACCTTGGGTTTGTTTGGTATTGAAGGGTGAGTAGCTGCAACAGGTTTCTCCAGGATGAACTGTGCACTTTGCCTAACGTCGTCTCTTGTCCCTCGTCCTCTATCTCCCTCTCTCCCTCAGTGTCGTTGCCGAACAATTCGCTACCACTCCTGAAGGAAAAGCCGAGATTCGACGAGCCAAGGCTGAAGGTTCCAAAGTCTACTTGCACACCAAGGAAGTCATCTTGAGGCCCAAAGTCGCTGGTGGCGCCTTGGGTATCTTCAACGTCGCCGTCCTCGGTGCCCTCGGATACTTTGGTTACATTAACCGAAACTTGCGAACATGGGATCCCAAGATTGTTTCCGGTATCGCTTTCGGTTTGGTTTCCTTGACCGCCGCTGAAGGGTGAGTCTCGGTTATGGTTGGCTTTTATTGGATCAACTTGCTGACCTTGGATCCTCTTTGCTATCCACACAGTCTTGCCACCAATGTTTATCAACAGAAGGAATTGCCCAAGCGAAGGTAGAATCGGACGTGTCGTTTTCGGATCCAGTAGTCTCTAGATAAAGTTTGTTTTGTATCAAGCCAGAATCTGATTATTTATGAAATATTCAAGGAAGACACCGAAGGGAGTACAATTATGATGGTACTCGAGTGTAACACTAGACAGATGAGCCTCTGGATGTCGGTCAACACGAAGGAAAGGAGGAAATCATGGATTCATTCTTGGCCTGTTCCACTTTCGTCATGGATAACAACGACAAAGCCTGATGCATGATGGAGTTCGCCCTTCAGACTCCACGAGCGGTCGCTAAGCAGTAGCTCGCCTAGGACCATCCTCTTTGCTTGAGAGTCTGTTTGGCATCGGTAGAAGGTTAGTCAAAGTGAGATGGAGGAGCATGACTTGTGACTTTCGTTCAACGTCTTTTGCTTTATCGTTTCTGCAGCAGTCTCTACCGAGTCATTAGTAGATAGGACGATGTAGTGTAACTTAAGATAGGCTAGGATGTTTTTCAATACGATGCCACCGTCGCTGTCGTCCTCGTCATCAAAACACAAAATGATATCACCACAGGGCCGAGCGCATCAAACTTGATACTTCCATCTCGTTCATCTCATCTGCTGTTGATTAGTATATACCTTTCACTTACTATCGATGACTAGACAACCAGCAAGCGATCCCGTATGGCATTGCCTGCAAGGAACTGCTTCTTCCTCCCTCCCATT
>JBPBPI010000038.1:0-12608 GCA_050954885.1 Janthinobacterium lividum
CTATATCCATTGAGGGAACTCCTGATGTTTAAGTCTCAAGAGTTTACCTCAATACTAATGATCTTTTTTAATTATCCTTAAACGCAACTCGGGTTAAAGACGGTATAACCAGTCAAAAAGTGATTAGCTTAGGCGATAATGTTGTAGAAAACAACGCAGAAATTGAAGATGATTGGGTTGATATTGATTATAAAAAGGTTAGCTTTAAAGATTATATAAATCAAAAAATGGAAGCCTTGAAACCGGCGGCACAATTACTTCAACAACAATATAACCCAAATTATAACCCAGCAGATGTTGAAAACGCTGTGACCACCAATGCGGCTGTGAATAAATATTTAGGTCTTGAAGATATGAATCAAGACGATCCTAGATTTGAGATGGATCATCCTGATCATCCGCGTAACCAAGGCATTTATAAAACTATGACCGACGCGCAATTTGATAACATGACTGATAAAGATTCTAATGCCTATGCTGACATTGTTGATGATTACAATGATAAAATCATGAAAGAAAACCTTGAAACTGCACGTCAAACAAGAGATATGAAAGAGACAAAAGCTGAACCTCAAAAAGGATCTTGGTGGAATCCATTTGGAAGATAATCTTTATTAGTTAATCTGAATTAAAATAAATTAATGGCCCTGTTATATAACAGGGCCATTAATTTATCCAAAATTACACTTTTATATCGAACTGAAGTTAAAATATTTAATATCATTTTAGTTTAATTAACTTGAATTCTTAATGAAATATTTTTTATTTAAAATATTCGAACTTATATCTAAAATTGTATTAAAAATATTTAATAAATATAATGCCTAAATGTTAATTTTTTATTGTAATTTAATTTTTTGAAACTATATATAAGAAATAACGCTTATATTTAGGAATTATAAAAAATGAAAATAAAAAAATTATTATTAGTGACAACATTTTTTTTGGGATCAATTTTACCAGTAATGAGCAGCAATGTTGATACAATAGTTGATGAAAGTAAACCTTCTTTCTTATCTTATAAACCTTTCTCAAGCTCGACATTTCAAGATTATTATACATTAAATCCTCAAGCTTTTAGGGGAATAAAAAAAATTGATATGGAACTGGTTCAAAAAAGACAATCATCACCTCAAAGTTATCAGCAGGATCATTTACACAATGAGACTTTAAAAACACTTACACATGAATGGAAAAAATATTTTTCAAATCTTAAAGATCAGCATGCTGATTTATCAAATATGAATGATGTCATTGACACATTAGTATCAGAAATTAACTCACATCTTGATAATCAACAAGTGAGTTTACAATGGGTAACTTCTTTACCTGCTCGTTTTGCAGCTGGTTTAAGCCAGCCATCTGAAGATGAGAAGACAGTTTATAATAGTATTTTAGATACGCCAAATTATGAACGATTTTTTGAAAATGATGTTTGGAAAAGTTTTTCTGCTTTCAATGCATTGTTTAATGAAGACATTGCAATAGACTTTAACAAAACTTATACAAATTTACCCCACCAATATCGCAACCTTGTTCAAGAAAATATTAGATTATATCTCTCACCCCCTGTTTTATATCCTGTAAATGATATTGTTTATTTTTCCCCTCTTGAATTAATGATGCTTTATTTGTCTGATATTCATCCTTTAGCTTTGACGAAAATAAGTGCTAAAAGAAAAGCACATGGTGTGGGTGATCAAGAAAATACTACAATATTTGGCCATTTTTTTCACGATAAATTTCATGCTGAAATGGATAGTCAACAACAAGCTTTGGCACAACATATTTTAGATCAATCAGATTATGCATCTGAAGTGGGTAAAAATGTCTCAGATTTTATTAAATCTTATACACCTTATGCTGTAGAACGATATCAAAAAATAAAAGATGTTTTTAAACATATTTTAGAAGTTAAAATGGCAGAAGCTGTTCAAGAAAATAATTCCAAATTACCAAATCAAAATCTCTTAGCTCTTTTTTTGGGTATACATGAATATGCAATTTGGAATTCAGCCATGTTTCAAACAGACTCAGCAGCTGACCTTGTGTCTCAATTTACAGAAAATACGATATCAGCTTTAGAATCTCCTTATGCATGGGAATCACCAGAAGATGTTTTTGAAACAGATGCTTATACAGGGAAATCTTTGTTAAGTGATGAAGAAATTATTAAACTTTCAGGTATAAAAAACCAACCATTACAACATCAAGTTTCTGAATTTAAACAATATTTAGATGCAGATATTGATACTGTAAAAGTTGAGCGGTCTACACGCTTTATTGATGTTACATTATTGTTAAAAACAGGTCAGACAATTAAGAAGTCTTATGCAACACTTGCACATAAACTTAAAAATAGTGATGATATTCTAAATTTATTACGTTTTTCAGGTGTGAACGATTTGGTGGCTAACTATAGACCTTTATTAACACCTGAAGCACATACAGAACAGGAAGAAATTCTTGGAAATTTTAGAAAAGTTGAAAATGAAATTACTAAGGGATATATTAGCATACTTCAGCAAACTTGCACAACTTTGGTAACAAATTTTAGATATTCTGCTTTAAGTATTTTAGATCAAGGATATGAAAAATCGTTTCAAGCTTGGAGTCAACAAAATAGACAAAAAACGAGAGAACTTTATAACAATACGAAGACAATTTTGTCACCTAAATTTGAGCTTATGTCTCATCCTAAAGTTAAATTGTTAAACTATTAAATAATTCTTTATCGTTTTTATTTCCCAATGATTTTAATCATATCTTCAAATATTTGAAGAGCTTGATTGAAATCATCAGGAAGGGGTTGTTGAAATTTTAGCATTTGATGCGTTTGAGGATGGATAAATTCAAGGCGTTCTGCATGTAACAAAGGACGTTGCGTACCTGTAATCTCATCAATTGATTTTCTCAATTGAACACTGATTCCCCGTGGTGTTTTACCGTATAAAGGATCACCGATCACAGGATGACTTTGGGATGCAAGGTGCACGCGAATTTGATGGGTACGGCCCGTTTCAAGTTTACATTCAACCAAACTGGCGATCGTGCCAAAAATTTTTAACGTTTTATAATGAGTGATCGCTGCTTTGCCCCCGCGCGCGACGATCGCCATCTTTTGTCGGTTATGAGGACTGCGTCCAAGGTCACCTGTAATTGTGCCATGAAGGGGATTTAAAACACCCCAAACCAAAGCTTGATAAGTGCGATTTAAAGTACGTTCCGCAAATTGTTCGCTTAATCCGCGATGCGCGGCGTCATGCTTGGCCACCACCAAGAGTCCACTGGTTCCCTTGTCTAAACGATGCACAATGCCGGGACGTTTAACACCCCCAATGCCTGATAGAGATAATTCACAATGTGCTAGTAGAGCATTGACCAGGGTTTGATCCAAAGAGCCAGGTGCTGGATGAACCACCATACCAACCGGTTTATTGATCACCAAAAGGTCGTCATCTTCGTAAACAATATCAAGATGAATGTTTTGAGCTTGAGGGATGGCATCGATGGCGGCTGGAATTATAATTTCAACTTCTTGGCCCGAAATTGATTTTTGAGAAGTAGTTGCACAAACACCATTAATTTTAACATGGCCTTGGCGAATTAAATTTTGAATACGCGTGCGACTAAGATCAGAACACTGTTTGGTGATCAAAATATCAAGTCGTTGTCCGTTGTCTTCAAGATCAATAGTAAATTTTTTGATGTCATGCATAAGTGTAATGAAGGACGGCAATGCCGTCCCTAAAAAAGTTTAACGATTTTTCTCTTTTGTGTTATCTGATTCTTTGTTTTTGTTGGTCGTCTCTGGTTCTTTAGCCTTTTCTTTATCCGCGTCTTTATCTTTTTCATCAATAGGCTCTTCTAAAGACAAAGCAACATAACGTGGGCTTTTTCCTTGATTAATGGAAAGAAGAACAACCTTCTTGCCATTTTTACGAACATTATCAACAAAGCTTTTCAATTGTTTTGTATCGGTTATCTTTTCATGAATATTTTCTGAAATGATTTCCATCAACACATTACCGGGCCGGATACCTTTATCAGCAGCTTCGCTTTCAGGATCAACATATACAATCAACAAACCGCGTTTGTCTTCGGTCATGCCGTAGCGTTCATATTGTGAAGGCTTGATGACTTGAAAAGCCATGCCTAAAGTTAAACGATTTTGTGTTTTATCAATTTTTTTATCATCGATGTCGTCTGTTGAAATGAGACCTTCTTTTTCAGCCTCTTCAAATTCACCAATCGTAATTTCAAGTTTTACCTCTTGTCCGTTGCGCCACACAACAATTGGTGTTTTGCTGCCAATAGGGGCTTCACCCGCGATACGCGGCAATAAACGTGATTCTTTCACGGCTTGATTATTAAGAGATAAAATAATATCGCCATTTTTGAGACCTGCTGGTGTTGCAGGACCTGATGGGTAAATATAACTTACCAAAGCACCCATTGGTTTTTTAAGACCTAGTGATTGAGCGACATCTTCGGTGACAGGTTGAATGCCAACGCCCAACCAACCGCGTTTGGTTCGACCATATTTTTTAAGTTGTTCAACCACAGCTTTTGCCGTTGTTTCGGGAATGGCAAATCCAATACCAATGCTGCCACCATTAGGCGATAAGATAGCTGTGTTAACGCCAATGACTTGGCCATTAATATTAAAAATAGGTCCGCCAGAGTTTCCAACATTGATAGATGCATCAATTTGAAAGTAACCAGGGACATAGTCTGCAGTGGCAGAATTGGGCGCGCGAATAGAAATATCACGGGCAATGGTTGAAATAATACCATGGGTTACAGTGCTTGAAAGACCATAAGGATTTCCAATGGCGATCACCCATTCTCCAACCCGACTTTTACTAGCATCGCCCCAACTAACGGTTGTTAATTTTTTATCTGTTTTGATCTTCAGTAAAGCAATGTCAGTTCGAGGATCGCGTCCAACGACCTGAGCTTCATACTCGTTTTTATCGGCATCATCCAAAATGATGGTAATTTTATCAGCATCTTCCACCACATGGTTACAAGTGACGATAAAAGCTTCATTACCTTCTTGAGAAATGATAAATCCAGAACCCAAGGAAGCCGTTTTACGTGGCCTTGATTGTGGTCCTTCTTGAAAATGACGAAATAATTCTTCAAGAGGCGAACCTGAAGGAAAATTAGGCATTTCCATGGGAATACGATTACGTGGAATTTCAGTCATGGTTGAAATATTCACCACAGCACTTTGAAGCGGCTCGACAATATCGGCAAAGTTAGGTGGTGCAACAGATGGCTTTGATAAAGTAATGCCAGCCCTTGCATGATGAGAGTTAAAAGTACTTATTAAAGATACAAAAACACTGGACAACAAGAGGGCTGAACGAATTTTATTTGTTTGATAATTTAACACAATATCCTCATTATGGTTGCGGATTATTTTTATATTCCATGTATTTAAAGAAAGAATTATGAGGCGATAAAACAAAGGTTGTCTCTGATCCGCCTAATGCTTCACCATACGCCATCATAGAACGATAAAATCCGGCAAACTCAGCGTCTTGACCAAAAGCTTCTGCATAAATTTTAGTGGCCTCTGCGTCGCCTTGTCCGCGCAAAATTTCAGATTTTTTTCGGCCTTCGGCTAATATAATTGTACGATCGCGATCTGCTTTAGCACGAATAATTTGGGCTTGCTCATCACCTTCTGCTCGGAATTGTTTGGCTTCTTGACGTCTTTCACTTTCCATTCGATTAAAAATGGCTTCACTGTTTTCTGCCGGCAAATCAGCACGAATAATCCGAACATCTTCAATATAAACCCCAAAAGATTTAACAGAAGCTTGGGCTTTTTTCTGAATTTCATTCATAATTTTAATACGGTGATCGGACAGCATTTCTGATAAAGGCGCGCGACCAATAACTTCTTGCATAATGTCTGGCATAATTTTGCCTAGACGATTTTGCAAACCTTCTTTGGTCGTTACTTTCTTGAAAAAAGTTAAAACATCCGTAATACGATAGCGGACATATAAATCAACCACCATACGTTTTTGATCCCCTGCATTAACTTCAATTACCGGAAGATTATAAGTTAAAAGCCTGCGATCAAAAAATTTAACCTCCTGAATAAAAGGAATTTTCATTTTAAGACCAGGAGTTTCAATGACGCGTACCATTTTACCAAATTGTAAAACCAAAGCATTTTCAGCTTGATCAACAATGAAAAAAGAACTAGTGATCAAAAAAACAAAGGCAAGGCCCAGGGCTAAAATACTTGCAAGTGTTGACTGTTTCATTGATTGGTTGTCTCCGAATCTTTCTTTGGCTTTTGTAGAGATGGCAAGGGTAGATAAGGCAAAACACCTTGAGTATTCCCATTATTATCTAAAATAACTTTATTCACACCTTTGAGAAGTTTGGTCATAGCATCAATATAGATACGTTGGCGTGTCACATCAGGGGCTGCTTTATATTCTTTTAAAAGATTTAAAAATCTTTCACTTTGACCTTGTGCATCCGCCACCACTGATTGACGATACGCTTCTGCATTTTCAGTCAATTGAGCCGCTTGCCCGCGTGCTTCTGGGATGATTGAATTTTCGTACTCTTTGGCTCCATTGCGTTTACTTTCCAAATCGGCCCGTGCGCGTTGAACGTCACGATGAGAATCGATAACTTTGATCGGTGGATTTGGCTTTTCTAAAAGAATTTGTTGAATTTCAATACCATTACCATAGGAATCCATCATCTTTTGCAAAAGATTTTTGGCGTCCATACTAATTTTATTTTTACCCTTGGTGAGAGCATCCGCAAATTGTGTTTGTGCAATCACCTCACGAACCGCACTTTCAGCTGCTACCTTGACAGTTTGTTGAGGTGTAGGATCGTTAAATAAATATTTCACGGGATCTTTGATAAACCATAAGACAGAGAATTTCATATGAAGAATATTCTCGTCACCTGTCAGCATCAAATTGCTGCTTTCTTCATTTATTAAAACTTTATCAGATTTGACTTGGATACCGCTCATGGTCTGATTAACTTCAGAAATCCAAAGAATATTAACAGATTCAAAAGGGGCAGGAAGATGATATCTGAGTCCAGGCTCAGTGGTGCCAATATATTTGCCAAAGCGTTGTTCGATACCAACGCGGCCCTCTGATACATAATAAAAACCTGTTGACATCCAAAGAGCAAAAGCCACAAAAAAAGCAATCCAGATAAAATGAACATTACCAGAACCACCACCTGGAAGATTATTTTTAATATAATCTTGGGCTTTGAGGATAATATTTTCAATATCCGGCGGCGAGGCAGATTTTTGCCTGTCGCGATTTCCCCAAGGATTTTTAGGTTCTTCCCCTGGATCACGGCCCCAAGGTCCATTATTATTGCTTTGTTGGCTATTCCAAGACAGAGACAAAATTTCTCTCCTAAAGATATTTAATGTTTTTATCAGATCAAAGTTTGTGTTGAACTTAAAATAGAGTTATAGGACAGTTATGGAAAAGACGCAAGACAGCCGTCAAGGAAAGTTTATATGTTTTCAAAATCTGTCCCTCTTAATCCTCAAGATATTGTGCAAACCTTGAAATTGATGTCAGATCCCTTGTCAAATCGTTCAATCATCGAGGCAGGTTTGATTGAAGGTGTCACAATTGATAAGGGGTGCGCCACGATTTCTTTACGTATTCCTTCAGATAAAATTGCCCAATATGAACCTGTGCGTCAAAAAATTCAGCAAGCCGTTGAAGGTCTTGTCGGCATTGAAAAAGCGTTGGTCATCATGACAGAACATAAAGGTGAGGTGATAAAGAATAACACACCTAAAATGCCACTGGCTGAAAAACTCGTCTTACCGCAAATCAGGCATATCATTGCGGTTGCTTCAGGGAAGGGCGGGGTCGGTAAATCGTTAGTTTCTTTGAATTTGGCGCTGGCTTTAAAAAATCAAGGATTGCGCGTTGGTATTTTAGATGCTGACATCTATGGCCCTTCTCTGGCCAAAATGTTAAATTTATTAGATAAACCAGAGGTTGATGCCCAAAAGAAAATAACACCCCTCAAAAAATTTGGTCTTCAGTGCATGTCCATGGGATTTTTTATGGCAGAAGAGACGCCTGTGATTTGGCGGGGTCCCATGATTCAAAGTTCATTACTTCAATTTGTTCGAGATGTCACCTGGCAAGATTTAGATGTTTTGGTAATCGATCTGCCGCCTGGAACCGGTGATGTTCAACTAACGTTGGTGCAAAAGATTCCTCTTTCGGGGGCTGTGATTGTGTCAACACCCCAAGATCTGGCTTTATTAGATGCACGCCGCGGTCTTTCAATGTTTCAAAAACTCGATGTTCTTATTTTAGGGATTGTTGAAAACATGAGTTATTTTACATGTCCTCAATGTAATCATAAATCGGATATTTTTCATCAAGGGGGCGTACGTCAAGAAGCCGAAAAACTCTCAGTCCCTTTTTTGGGTGAAATTCCTTTGATGATTGATTTAAGGAAAAGTGCAGATCAAGGACAGCCTTTTGTCGAAGCCTATCCAAATCATGTCATAACTCAACAATTTTCAAAGATGGCTGAAAACATTACAACTCAATTTAAGCATAAGACGAAATGATATTTCTAAATGATTTTCTTCTCTTTTTTATAAAAAATGTGGTAAAAACGAGTCACTAAAATATAGAAAGTGTTCGATGACGATCTCAACTTCTTCTTCACCAACAGAGACGACAAAAGCACAAGAATTTCTTCCTTTCGCAAAGCCTTGGATTTCGGAAGAGGCCATTGCCGAAGTTGTTGATTGCCTGCGCTCGGGTTGGATCACGACCGGCCCTCGCGTTCAAAAATTCGAAGAAATGCTACGGGCTTATTGTGGATCTTCTTATGCTTTGACGATGTCATCGGCCACAGCAGGTCTTTTTTTAGCCCTCAAAGCTTTAAAATTAAAGCCTGAAGATGAGGTGATCACAACACCGATGACTTTTGTCTGCACCGCCAATGTGATTGTCCAAGCAGGTGCCAAACCAGTTTTTGCAGATATTGAACAAGGCACACATAATATCGATATTGGCGAAATTGCAAAAGCCATTACACCGCGTACCAAAGCGATTATGCCGGTTCATTTTCATGGACTTCCAGTGGATCTTGATCCTCTTTATGCTTTAGCAAAGCAGTATAATCTTCGCGTTATCGAAGATGCTGCTCATGCAATTGGTACAGAATATAAGGGTCAACGCATTGGCAGTTTTGGCGATACCCAAGTCTTCAGCTTTCACCCCAATAAAAATATGACAACTGGTGAAGGTGGATGTGTCACAACGCGTGATGAAAGATTAGTGCATGCGATGACTTTAAATCGATTTCATGGCATTGATCGAGCGGCTTGGAATCGCCATGGAAAATCTGGATCGCAACATTATGATGTCATTGAACCTGGATTTAAATTCAATATGATGGATATGCAAGCCGCTGTAGGCATTCATCAACTTCCAGTTTTAGATAACGCCATTGAAAAAAGAACGCAATTGGCGCAACGATACTCTGAATTATTAGAAAATTGGGATGAAATCATTTTGCCCCAAGCACCATTTTATGCCCACAAGCACGCTTGGCATCAATACGGTATTTGTGTCGTACCTGAAAAAGCAGGACTGACACGAGATGACTTTATTGAAGCCATGAAAGAATATAATATTGGAACAGGGTTGCAATATTGCGCGGCTCACCTTTATAGTTTTTATCGAAACAATTATGGCTTTAATCTAGGTGATTTTCCTGTTGCCGAAAAAGTGGGGCAAACAATTGTGAGTCTGCCACTTTTTCCACAAATGTCTATGGATGATCAAGATCGGGTCATACATGCCATGAAAAGTATTTTTAAGAAAAGGTAAAAAAATTGTCGTCTCCGTCCGTTTATCTTTCGGTTATCATTCCGGTCTACAACGAAGAAGAAGTGCTAGAGTCACTTTACAAACGTTTGATAGAAGTGTGTGATAGCTTGCAAAAACCCTATGAAATTATTTTCACAAATGATGGATCGAAAGACCGCAGTGATGCAATTTTAAAAGAGTTTTATGAAAGGCGCCCAGATCAAATTCGAATTATTGAATTCAGTGGTAATTTCGGTCAACACATGGCGATTTTGGCAGCCTTTGAACGTGTTCGAGGCGAAGTGATTATCAATCTTGATGCAGATCTTCAAAATCCACCTGAAGAAATTCCACGTCTATTAGAGAAATACGAAGAGGGCCACGACTATGTGGGGTCCATCCGCGATATTCGCCAAGGTGATTCTTATATCTTCCGTAATCTTCCCTCACGTTTCATGAATTGGCTAAGAGGGGCTGTCACAGGTATTCATATAACCGACCAAGGCTGTATGATGCGTGCCTATAGCCGACGGATTGTTGATTTGGTGGCTCAATGTCATGAATCGTCAACTTTTGTCACTGTTTTGGGATATACATTTTCTGTAAATCCAACTGAAATTCGTATCAGGCATGATCCGCGTATGGAAGGTGAATCCAAATACGGTATTTATAAATTAATCCGTGTCACCTTTGATCTTTTTACCGGCTTTTCCATGGCGCCTCTACATGTGTTTACTGTACTGGGATTTTTGGTTTCCAGCCTGAGCGGTTGCCTCGTTGTCTATTTATTAGGTCGCCGTTTAATTGTGGGGCCAGAAGCAGAGGGCGTCTTTACGCTTTTTGCCATTGCTTTTTTCTTAATCAGTGTGGCCATTACAGGTATTGGAATTGTCGGTGAATATGTTGGACGCATTTATCAAGTTGTACGCCATAGACCGCGTTATTTAATTCGAGAAGTTATTGAGAAGTCCTCAAAATCTCACACGACTAAATCTTAGAAGAAAGTTTTCAATATGAGTTTAAAAGTTTTAATTTTGGGTGTGAACGGCTTTATAGGCAACAGTTTAACCGAATATATTTTGCGTCATAAAACGTGGGAAGTTTATGGCATGGACATGGAATCGGATAAGTTAAAAAACTGTCTTCATCACGAACGATTTAAATTTGTTGAAGGCGATATCACCATCAATCGTGAATGGGTTGAGTATCATGTTAAAAAATGTGATGTTGTTTTGCCATTGGTTGCGATCGCCAATCCAGCTCTCTACGTGCAACAACCTCTGCGCGTATTCGAATTGGATTTTGAGGCAAATTTAGAAATCGTTCGTCAATGTGTAAAATACAAAAAGCGTGTGGTATTTCCATCAACCTCTGAAGTGTACGGCATGAGCGAAGATTCTTCTTTTCAAGAAGAGACCACAAATTTGGTCCTGGGGCCTATTTATAAACAACGTTGGATTTATTCATGCTGTAAACAGCTGATAGATCGTTTGTTATACGCCTATGGTATTCATGAAGATTTAAACTATACGTTGTTTCGACCTTTTAACTGGTTGGGGCCAAAGCTTGATCGTATTGATGCCCAAAAAGAAGGCAGCTCTCGGGTGGTGACGCAATTTATCTCTAATATTTTACACCATGGTGAAATAAGGTTAGTCGATGGTGGCCGGCAACGTCGATCTTTTACCTATATTGATGACGGTATTGAAGCCCTGGTCCGTATTATTGAAAACGATCAAGATTGTGCTAATCGAAGGATTTTCAACATTGGCAATCCTCAAAACGATATTTCAATTCGCGAACTTGCCGAAATGATTGTTGAACTTGCTAAAGGTTATCCGCGCGTTCAATCCTTGGCAGAACAAGTGAAAATTATCGATGTTGATGCCACAAAACATTATGGTCAGCATTATCAAGATTTGGGTTTTCGGGTACCATCCATTGAAAATGCATGTAAGTTTTTAAATTGGACACCCAAAATTGATATCAAGTCAGCTTTAACAAAAACGTTAGATTATCATTTTAAAGAATCAAACGATGATTTGGCTGAATCTGTTTAATGCATAAAATAATTTCTAATTGATCATCTTTTTTAATAAATTCACTTGATTGAAGGAGCAAGAAAAGTTAGTGTCGTTTTTGTGCCCGCTTGGTGGAATGGTAGACACAACAGACTTAAAATCTGTCGCTCGCAAGGGCATGCCAGTTCGAGTCTGGCAGTGGGCACCAACAAAAATAATAAAAAAATAACAGGGGTTTTAAAACGACGTTTACAATATTCTGGGTTATGAAATTCTTTTTATTTTTACAAGTATTGTTAAAACTATGGTGGCGACCTTTGTGTCGTCTTTTTTCTGTGTATTTAAACCGTCATTTAAAAAAAGAGTATAGTGATGAAAATAATATCTTTTTTCTTGTGTTGTCTATTTTTGTTTTCTCAATTCAATATTGAAGCTTCTGTATCATCAGAAGATCATAAAATTTATTATTTAGATGTTCGGGAAAATAACAAAATAAAAACCGTGACCATTATCAACCGTGATGAATTTAAAAATTTAGAAAAAACAAATATTGATGATTTTGGAAACTTGATGCGTATTCCTGTGTTTATAACAGTAAGTCAAAAATATCAAATTGGAGAACGTATTTTAACCCGAGTTGCGTTTAAGGATAATTAAAAAAGATCATTAGTATTGAGGTAAACTCTTGAGACTTAAACATCAGGAGTTCCCTCAATGGATA
>JBPBPI010000039.1:0-4846 GCA_050954885.1 Janthinobacterium lividum
AATCTATGGTCATTGAGGTGTTTCCTTTTTTACTTATTAGAAAATACCTCAATATTCTCAATTCTTTAACCTAATTCCTTAAACACAGTTCGGGTTATATTAATTTAAATCAAGAAAGAGAAAAATTAATTGATATATTTATAGGTTTTTTTGAAATTATGAATGAATCTGTTGAAACACCTGCAGAAAGAGAGTTTCAATTTCAAAGAGCATTTTTTGAACTTGTTATTTGTCAAAACATTTTGGTAAACAAGCGTGACGAATGGCTGGCAGAGCAAATAAAAGCTGGTTATTCAAAAAGAAATGAATATAATCTCACAGTTTTTATGAAAAAAGACAAAAATAAAGGTAAAGGTAAAAAAAGTGAACCTTCAAAAAAAGAAGTTGAATTTCTTTCAAGAACAGAATTAGAATCACGTAATGCTAAATTAGAATTACTGCTAGAAGACCAACAAAAAGAATTATCTGAACAATTAAAATCTTTTCAAAAGTTAGAAAATAATTTTAAACTTTTACAAAGCAAGTTTAAAAAAATTCTTCCTCAAAGTCCTCAATTGAAAACAGAAAAATCCAAACCAAATCAAGCAGAGAATAAAAATTTAAAGCAAGATTTACACAAACTTTTTATGGAAAAAGATAAGTTGCATCACACAACAATTAAGCTTGAAAAACAAGTGAGAAAACTTGAAATTAAGTTGGGGACAAAAGACAAAGAACTTACACTTTTACATCAGGAAAAAGATGAATTGGTGCAACACCGAGAAAAAATTATTTTAGAAAATCAGACGTTTCAACAACAAGTGCAGGAATTGAGGCAAGAATTAGAAGTGGAAAAGCAAATTTCTTTTAAAACTCAAATCATTCCCTCTTCAACGCCTCAGATAAATTTTTTTGAAACAGGCCAAAATAAAGTCAATAAATTAGATTTATTACAGTATTCTCAAGCTCATGAAGGTCGTATCCAATACCTTGAATCTGAATTAGAAAGAACACAAATGTTTTTGGCAACCCTTCAAATATTAAAAGATGGTACTGTAATTCAACCAGTGTTTCCTACAATAGACTCTCAGGATTTAACAACGCCGCCAGGTTTTTCTTCCCATGAAAAATCAAGTTAATTTATTGATAAGTAAAAATTATTCAAAAGATACAATTAAAGTAATAAAATCTTAGATAACACTTAGGATTTTATTACTTTTAATTCAAAACACGCCTTAAAGGTTTGATACGAAGAAGTATTTTTTCAGACATTAACCATGACCCCCCAAATCCAAGTATGAAAATGATAATAATTTTCATCAAAATTGGCAGGTCATTGCCGATGAAATAATATTGTAGCCAAATCACCATGGCTTCATGGGTTAAGAAAATCGCATAACAACACCGTGCCAAAGATTGCCAAACAGGAGTCGGTGTGTTGCAAAAGCGATAGAATAGACTGATGAGAAATAATACCTGACATAGACATAACAAGGCATGAAGTGCGGTTCGAATCAGCACATCCGGTGTCTCGTGTGTTAAAACATCAAAGCCTTGAGAGGACACAAAAGAACCAAAATCGCTCCATGCCCCACCTTGATCAAAAAATTCTTTGGCTTGAAGGCGAAAAGTATCAGAATAAGCCCCTTGATCAATATAAACGGTGGCATATCCGCTGTAAGCAAGGCCCGCGATGACCGTCAGTGACAACCAAATCCACCAACGTTGAGAAAACCGTTGCATGAAATTTTGATTATCAAACAAGCCTGAGGCGCGCACACTGGCACCCAGAATAAGATAGAGGAAATACAATAAAAAACGACTGGCTTGAAGATAAAACACCTTCCAAAAGCCAATCCACCAGGGCGCCCCCCAAACAATATCACTGAGTGTTAAAATGATGATACTGAAGCCAAGGATGGTTAAGATCAAAACCATCGCGGTACCATCACGAACCCAGGCACCCATTTTAGGGATGAAACTGGGCATGCGACGATTAAGGAGAATTAAGATAAAGCTATAGAGAAAGATGGCATAACACACCCACAAAGGGCCGGCTTGCAACTTTTGAGTAAAGAAAATATCACGCCAATAGGTAATAAAATCGATCGTGGGATCAATGGTCAATTGATACCTGGGGAAAGACAGAAGAGGCACAATCAGGGGGATACAAAACAAAAAAGGGATGGCCAGCTTTATAAAACGATTTTTAAGATATCTCTGAAATCCATGACGATGTAAGGACGGCAAAACATTAAGGCCTACCAAGAAAAATAACAAAGGCATAATCAGACTTTGATCGAACAAATAGATCATATCCAAAATTGTACTTCGGTCAAAATCTTGAATAAACCAGAAACGTCCCCAATTTTGGGCATAGGCATGAATGACATGATCAAAGGCCATGAATGCAAAGACAAAACCACGGAGATGATCAATAAAAACCTCGCGTTTTAACATCATAATGTCCTCTTATAAAATCCGTCTTGCCATAGGAAATTTAAACAATCCATGACGGACTATGGCCCAAGAAATAAATAAGGACCCAAAGCCACTAAGGACAAATTTCATGAAGGTGGGGACGTCGGTGCCATAGAAAAACCAATGACTCCAAACCACAAACGGTTCATGAATTAAATAGATACCGTAGGAAGAGACCGCCAAAGATTGCCAGGATTCTGATTCGTGATTTAAGAAATGATGAAAGATTGCCAGATACGCCATAATCTGCGCCACGATAAACATCGCGAGTAAGGTCGTTCTGATTAAAATGGCAGGTGCTGTTTGTTGCAAAATCGGCCACGCCTCTTCCCACAGGCCACCGGTTCTTAAATGTCGTGCTACATCACTATTATAGGCACCTTCGTCAAAGAAACTTAAGGCGTAGGTGATATAAACAGTGCCAATAAAAATTGCCAACAAGGTCCACTGTTTCCAATGCACGTCCAACCGTTGCCAGGCCGTTTGATTTTGCAGTAAATGACACCCGCTAAAACCAATCCCTAGGAAAAACAAAAATCCTTTGAATAAAAATCGAGATCCACGGACATAAAATAACTTGCCATAGCCAATCCAGCCATGGGGTCCCCATTTGATATCGCTGGCCCCAATCAGACAAGCCCCGATTAACATGACAACGGCCACGCCCATAAGAGGCCGGTCAATAAATTTCTGACAAAGGATGCCTAACAAATGATAAAATTTAGGAAACACCGCATAAATAATTAAGGCGATGCCGCTCAAAAGCAGTAAATAATACAAAAACCAAAAGGGACCGGCTTGAGGTGTGTTGACAAAGATGGTCGTGACATAGGTCCAGTAATCAATGTTTGGATTTTGAAAAGTCAGATATTTGGGATAGGTCAACAATGGTGTGATAAACACAACGCCCAATATAAAAGGAATGCCCAAACGGACCGCACGCTCTTTGACAAAATTTAAATAACCGCGACGTTGAAGCGAGGGGATCACAAACAAACCAGCGAGGAAAAATAACGCGGGCATCATGAAACTGTCGTTGTGCATGTGCAGTACGTCAAAAAAGGTGGTGCGATCAAAATCAGGTAAGAACCAAGCAAAGCCAAAATGTAATGCATAGGCATGCATAGCGTGATCTAATACGACCAAACACACCAAAAAAGCTCGCAGGTAATCCAAGAAAAAAATACGTTGAAGGTGTGGTTTTGTTATCATAAATAAAATCTCTTCAAATCAACACAAAGACTCAGCTTACACAGTCTTATAAAATTTAAAAAGACTATTGTAAACTTTTTCCCACACCAAAATGTTTTTTACCGCGCGCATTGGCCAAGTCACATTGACGTTGACGTTCAATAAACCGTTGTTTTTGCACATCATTAGTGGAATCATAACAAAAAGGACAGGCGGTACCTGCTTGATAATGAGGGGACGCGCGATCAGAGGCTGATAAAGGGTGGCGACATGCATGACAATTTGAAAAATCACTTAGTTCCAGGCCCACGCCCACGGCCGTTCGTTGATCAAAGACGAAACAATTGCCTTGCCATAAATTTTCAGCTGCCGGCACCTTTTCTAAATATTTTAAAATGCCGCCTTTTAAATGATAGACTTCTTCAAATCCCGCTTGCAGCATATAAGACGATGCTTTTTCACAACGAATGCCGCCAGTACACATCATGGCAATCTTTTTATGTTTTTTGGGATCAAGATTTTTTTGAACGTAGGCAGGAAACTGACGAAAAGATTTTGTGTTGGGATTGAGTGCTTTTTTAAAAGTGCCGATGGCGACCTCATAAGCATTCCGAGTGTCAATTAATATAACGTCTGGATCTGCCATCAATTGATTCCAATCTTCAGCCTCGACATAGGTGCCAACTTGCTGAGTGGGATCAACACCTTCAACACCCAAAGTTACGATTTCTTTTTTTAATTTTATTTTAAGACGATAAAATGGCATTTTTTCAGCATAAGATTCTTTATATTCCAAATCATTAAAACGAGAATCTTGAGCCAAATATTGTTGAAAAGCCGTCATTGCATCTCGCGTTCCTGCAAGAGTGCCATTGAGGCCTTCACGGGCGATTAACAATGTCCCAGTGATATTTTGTGCGTGACAGAACTTTAGAAAATTTTGACGCAGTTGAGACGTCTCTTCTAAACGCACAAATTTATAAAGAGCGGCCACCACAATATTGAATGTATTATTTGGCATCTTAAAATTCCTAAACTTAACTTTTAAAAATTATTCTTATAGATTTATAGAATACATTTTTCAATCTTAAAAAATATGAAACATTTAACATAAGGACGTAAATATGTTAAGTTTAGACATTAAAAAATAAGGATTATTTTAGTATCTGATCTGAAGTGCAAGAAATGTTTATCT
>JBPBPI010000040.1:0-11499 GCA_050954885.1 Janthinobacterium lividum
ATCTGATGGCCGGATTGATCAATTACCAACTCAGAGATGATAAGCCATCATTAGAAAGCATCCTTAATTTGAATCCTTAAACGCAACTCGGGTTAAATTATGTTATATGTCATTTCTATAAAATTTTTAAGAGTGTAAGCCAATATCAATTTGGCCTCATTTCGAAAAGAATTTTTTTATTTACAGCTTGAACATATCTTTGAAGACTTTGAAGGGAGGGAAAATGATCACCACTTTCCATCCGCGCAATATGAGATTGAGACGTACACATTTTCTGAGCGACCTCTGCTTGGGTCATATGGGCCTCAAGACGCGCTTGAATTAAAGTGCGTGCAATATCAAATTCAGTTTGATGATTTTTATATTCTTGCGCCACAGATAAATCTGAAAGAAGTTCTTTTTTCACCATCTCAAAGTCAGTCATCTTTGATCTCCTTTATTCGTTTTTGTGCAATTGTTAACGCTTGTGACGGCGTTTTTTGAGTTTTTTTTATAAATGTATGCAAAATCACAATTTTTTGTTGGGCTGCAAGAATAGATCTGGCAATATTGTTATTTCCTTTCAAACGCATTTCCCATAGTTTTTCTTGTTTGATATAAATAACAATATAATTTATTTTTAGAGAAAATAATTAAAATCAATTAAACTTAAATAAAAACTTTTTATTACATCAGCTTAATAATAAAATTTAATCTGATGATGTAAAAATTTCATGACCAGTTGCGGTGACGCCAATTGTATGTTCAAATTGAGCCGACAAAGAACGATCTTTGGTCACTGCGGTCCAACCATCATTCAAAATTTTGACATGAGGTTTGCCAACGTTGATCATAGGTTCTATGGTGAAAAACATGCCTTCTTGTAACACGTCTCCCTGACCCGGCTCGCCATAATGCAATACTTCTGGCAGATCGTGAAACACACGTCCTATGCCGTGGCCGCAAAAATCACGCACCACGGAAAATCGTTGAGCCTCGGCATAGCTTTGAATGGCATGTCCAATATCCCCTAATGTTGCCCCTGGTTTGACGATCTCAATGCCGCGTCTTAGACATTCATAAGTCACATCGATCAACCGACTGCCCAAAAGATTCACCTTGCCCACTTTGTACATGCGATTGGTGTCACCATGCCAACCATCTAAAATCACGGTAACATCGATATTTAAGATGTCACCATTTTGAAGGATTTTGGTGGCACTTGGAATGCCGTGACAAATCACATGATTGACTGACGTACAGATTGATTTGGGAAAACCACGATAGTTCAAAGGCGCAGGAATGGCGTTGTGCGCCACAATAAAGTCATGACACAGTGTGTTTAGCGCATCAGTTGACACACCTGGTTTGACGTAATCCGAAATGTAATTCAGGGTTTGAGCCGCCAATTTACCAGCTTTTCGCATACCGTCAAAGTCAGCAGCGTCATGTATTTTAATAGACCGATTCATAAAATATCCAAGATATCTGGGGGAAAAATTTCATGAGGAGAGATTAAAACATTTAAATTGAAACTTCAACAGGGTTCACAATTTCAATACCATCGGGTGTAAGGGCACAGGCATAGGCCAAGAACTCGACCCCTTCTTTTAAGGCTTGTTGGGCGGTTTTGGCATAAATGGGATCGATGTCAGCCGCGAGTGCAAAGCTTTTACAATCTTGCCGCTGTAGGACATAAAGCATGACTGCCCGCATTCCCTCTTGGCAAACTTTGATCAATTCTTGCAAATGTTTGGTGCCACGCGTGGTGACACAATCGGGGAACAAGGCAATATCGCCAATGCGCATATGAACCTGTTTAACTTCAAGGTAACATTTGTTTCCTTGATCATTTGTTAATAAAAAATCAATCCGTGAATTGGTGCCATATTTGACTTCTCGTCTATAGATGGGATAATCCGCTAGTTCCAAAATTCTTTTGTGTTGCAAAGCTTTTTCGACCAATCGGTTGGGCATTTGGGTGTTGATCCCAATGATACTGCCCTTGATGTCCACCAATTCCCAGGTGTATCTTAATTGTCGTTTGCTGTCCTCCGACACCTCTGACACCCACACGGGTGTGCCCGGAATTAAAAGCCCCAACATGGCCCCAGAATTGGCGCAATGGGCAATGATCTCGCGACCATCATCCAAGATGATATCAGCAAAAAATCGTTTGTAACGCCGGACAAATCGGCCCGGTAAAAGTGACGGTGTAAATTGAATCACTGGGAACAATTACCTTTTTTTAAATCAATTTAATTTGCTTCTTCTAATTTCTTTGCCATAAGATATTGTTGTATAAGCTTAATTTCATCATAAGTAGGCACAGTTGAAAGAAATGTAAGACGATTACAAACTTTTAAGAATAAATTACAATCAAAATTATATTTTTCAGCGTATAAAATGGCTTTGACAACTAAATTTTGTTTTTCTTTTAAATCTGCAATTATATCCAAACTTCGACTTACGATTTGTGCAAATTCTTCTTCTTGCGTTAGACCCTTTATTTTCTGATTAAATGCTTTGCTTGATTTAAATTTTGTTTGTCGGAAATCATTTATTTTTAAACAAGGCAGCAGGATATTATCTATCAAACAATTTGGCAAATGACCCAATTCATAAAATACGGATAGAATTCTGCCAATATTGCCACTGGCGGAAATAATGTAAATAAATTTAGAATTTTTGGTAAAAAAAGTTGTGATATTGTGATCAAAATCAAAGCAATCAAATTTATAGGGCTTAATATATCTTTGAGCCGTAATCGTTGTAATATTTGAAGGACTATCAATTTCTAAAAAATTAATGTTTATTTGTTCGATAAATGTGTTGTTAACGAATGATTTAATTTCATATGTAGAGAGATCTTGATTATCTTTTTCTTTTAATAGTGTCACTTCCCAATCTTCTATTTTATCTGCTTTGGCATATTGAGATTGAGGAATAAGTATCTCTGATTTCAAATCATTTTGTGTCTCACTCGCGTAAGATAAAGATATCATCGCTACAAAAATAAAAAAATATTTGATCATGTCTTTGCCTTCCTGTTTATAATTTTAGGTTTTGATATTTACATATCAAATAAACACAATCAATTTAAATCAATATCTCCCTTTAAAAGTTTTTCGACAAAAATAGAATTAAAAAAACAGGTAGAAATTTTCTATCTATTTTTACATAATTTTAATTCTGATTTGATGATGCAAGTATTGAATTTTTAAGTTGTTGCTCAAGGTCTTTAATTTTTTGATTTTGGTCCGAAAGCAATAAAAGAAGACTGACGGCATTATCAAAATCCAATAATTTAAAATTTTGTAAAGCAATCGGCAAAGGATCAGATATCAATTGACCATTGTTATAGATCATTTTGATCAAAAGATCCAATTGAGCATCAAATTTAGGATCTCTTGTACACAAAGATGTTGAAAGTAACGTTTTCAATGCTTGAAGATAACGTTTTTTAAAATCTGGTTCTGTGGCATCATTCATTTCAATATCACTTTGGATAAGTTTGACTTGACTATGAAATGAAGAACCAACGTCTATGATTTCTTGAGCCAATTCTTTAATCAAGATTGACCAAGTAGGATTATTTTCATGTAAATAAAAAATGACGATTGCAATAAAATATTCACGATAAACGTAAGGTTTATATCTCTCTAAATTTTGATAAAGTATCGTTTTAAAATCTTGTTCTGTACCATTTTTGGGAAAAAATTGAATTAACTTCTGGACAAATTTACGAGAACTACTCCGAAAATCTTTAATTATAACATCTCGATTTGCCATTTTATCTAATATTATATTAAGTATACAATCAGATAAACAATTACTTTCGTAAAAAAATTCTAAAAATTCTGAAAAATTATTACTTTCATTTACTTGATAATATCTTTCTAAATTTTCATCTATATCATCATCCATAAAATTTTTTTTGAATTGAGATGATACTTTTAAAGATTTTCTTGTCCAAATACGAATACCATGATGCTCATCCTTATAACAAAATAATGTAATAGATCTAATAACATTATTATAATCACGGCTATTTATTTTAAATACTGAATCCACATGATTCTGGTATTTATCAAAATTCTTTTCAAATCTTTTGTAAAAATTCCAATCTTCTAACCTCTCACCCGGTGCCTGTTTTTGAACTTGAAGCATATTTTCTGAAGGTTCTTTAATATTTTCACTGGCCATACATATTGACGTAAATAAAGAACAAATTAAGAGGGCTTTTTTCATAGATGTTACCTTTTATAATTCAAAAAATAATTTGTTAAATTTATTGATGATTGTCAAAGAGTTGCTTTATTAATCGACTTCGGAATATCAAAGTAAAGTATTTTAATCAAATTTTAATAAATATCTTCCTTTTAGCTGCTTTCCTCTAGCGCGGAAATATAAATCATTTTACAATGAATTAGACTTTAATAAGGGAGATAAAATAATGATTAAACGCGCAATCCTGGTACTTGATGATTCCGAAGTCGGCCGTGCAGCGCGCACCTATGCCATTGAGTTTTCAAAACAGCACCAAATTGAATTGATGGGTGTTGCTGTGTTGGACACACCTTGGCTGACCGCGGCTCAGCCTGAACCTCTTGGTGGATCTGCTTTCAAAATTCGACGTGACGAAGAAATTTTACGCTTGACGCAATCTCGCATTACGGATTTGCAAACAGAATTTAAAAATCTTTGTGTTCAAGAAAATGTCACCTTTCAATCGGCGCAAATTGAAGGCTTTCCGGCCAATGAAATTGAAGTCGTAGCATCTCAAGGAGATTTGATTATCATTGGTAAAACCACTCATTTTCATTTTGATTTGGATGAAGATTCTGATATCACGGTCAAACACATTGCCCATGATAATCCGCGTCCTGTGATTACGGTTCCCAGTGTGCCAGCCTCCAGTCAAGTTGTCATGGTCGCCTATAACGGTCATATTCGCTCGGCCCGTGCCCTGCATATGTACTTATTGTTGAATTTAGGCGCGGGTAAACAAATTCATTTGGTTCATGTTAACAAGGACGCCGAAGAAGGTCATGAAATTTTATCGCTGGCTTCAAAATTATGTGCCTCTCACGGCATTCAAGCCCAAAGTCATTTGTTAAATGATCATCATTCCACCGGCGATGTGTTACTGGAACATGCCCGCAAATTAAATGCCTAACTGATTGTCATGGGCGGATTTGGCCACACCATCATCCGTGAAGCCTTATTTGGATCGTGTTCCAAAACCATGTTAAAGAAATCTGAAATTCCTTTATTTATTCATCATTAAAATATTTAAAATTAATTTATGTGCAGATCATTTTTGGTCTGCACTTTTTTATAATTTTGTTAAATATAAAATTATCATGGTATTGGTTTGACACGCATATTTTATCGCTATGGTGCCAAAAAATTAATGTTAAAGGTATGTTTTATGATCCCTAAATTATTTCACATGATTCTTTTGTCAGCCGTCTCTGTTTTTTCTTTTACCGTTTTTTCATCTCAACAAGAAAATTTGGATATTGAAAAAAATGATAAATATTTACATCAAAGAGAAGCTTTTCCTCTATCTAAAAATGATAGATTGAACGATAACTTGTCAAAATCTTTGGACGCCTCTAAAAATAAAACTGATTTGAATACAATTGTAAATTCATTTTCTTTGCCTGCAAATACATTTTCTTACTTACGTTTTGACCTCAATCATAAACCGTTAAATATTGATATATCTTATTATTATAGGCCTGATCTAGATATATCTTCTTTTTACCTTTATGAATCAACCGGCTTTAAAAGAAAAAGAGAAGAAAAATTTTTAGAATTACCCCATCCCAAAAAAGCAAAAATACAGGATAATTTAATAATACCTGCTTTATCCCTTGAAACCGATAATTCAAATTTAGAGCAATCTACGTGTAAGACTATGTTTGATCCGAAACAAACCTTGCTAACCAATGATAATTGGAGAAAAGCTCGTGCTCTTATAAAACTTTATACTGAAAAACATCCCGAAGCAACAGATGCACAAATTGCAGAAATTATAGGGATAAAACCATATTATACAAAAAAAAATTTATCCGCCATAAAAATGAAACCTCTTGACGCACATGACCTTGATATCCATAAATTGCAACAATATGTAAATGAAAATCCTATTTATAATATTTATTCCAAAGTTTATAAAAAAAGAACTTCTAACTTCTTTAATGAACAAAACGTAAAAGAAATATCAGATAAAATTAATTTGCTTTTAAACAAATATACGCCAAACCCCAACAAGCCGTTAAAATTAACCAAGAATATGTTTGGGCACTCTAAAGAAAAAGGTAAAATGAATGTGAAACAATTAGACATGGCGGCAATATTGGTAAAATTTTACATGGATTTATATCCAAATGTTAAAATTAATCAAATTTCCAAAGCAACTGGTATAAAATATTTTTCTATATTTTATGGTATTGGTAAAATAAAAGAAAATAAAATTTCTCTCAATAATATAAGCAGAAGAGATCTTTTTAAACTTAAATCATATGCCAAACATTTCCCCCCTTTTGATTCTAATGACAATTCTGGTCATAATGACAATTCTGGTCATAATGACAATTCTGGTCATAATGACAATTTTGATTCTGACTCTGATTCTATTACTGAAATTGAAGTATAAAATGAAGAAGAATCTATTATTTCAGAAAAAATGCATTTTATTCACACTAACTTGATATAAAGAGAAGTTGAAGGTTCTTGTAATTGTGAACCTTTAAGTAAAAAGATCTTATTATTTAAGATCACAAACTTATATCAAGCCAAGTTTACAATTAATTAAGCATGGCTATCTTTCGATTTTTTTAGGACACGAATAACATAAGTTCGCGCGATTTTATCGTGAAGCCCTTGTTTACGTTTGGTGAAGGCCACAATTAAATATCCGATAATCAAAGTGGAGCTATAAAAAATTTCTGAAAAGCAACGAATAAAAGATCTAAAAGTTGTTAAACGGTTGCCTGTAGAATCCACAACTTTTAAAGAAAACAACATCTTACCCGGTGTTGCTTGAAACTTTGATGATGTGAAGATTATCTTATAAAACATAGGCACAAAATAAAGTATAAATCCAAGAATAATAATTCTAAATCTTCCTAATTCTGTTAATGGATTTTTATTTTTGTAATCAAAATATAATAATATAGCTAATAAAAGGCAGAATGTCATGAATATGATAGCATCAATAATTGCGGCACCTACACGACGCCAGAAACCACCATAGATGAAATTTTGATAATGTTGAGAAATTAAAATTTCAGTCTTTGACTCATCTGAGTGATCTTGAACATAGGTTGAGGTCACCATGTCGTGTAAAGCCTGACGGCGTTTTGTGAACAAAATCATCAAGTAACCTAAACATAAAGCTGTAAAAGAAATAATTGATATCAATTCTCTTAAAAAAACTTGGATAAAAGAAGGTCGATTTCCTTGGGAATTGACCAATTTTAAATTATGCAATTTCATGCCGGGTGTGGCTTGAGCATTGGATGACAAATAGTAGCAAGAATAAATAGTTGAAATAAACACGGCTGAAATAAGATAAACTATATATATTAAAACAACGTTGATCTCATCAGAACTTTCAACTATTTTTTGCGATGTTTGCCCAAAAAAATTATTCAATACTTGGCTATCATTAAAAAAAATTATTGAAAATATTACAATCGGCAAACTTAATAAAGATATTATAATACTGTCTGCAAGACTTACATAGACACGTTGACAAAATCTTGCATCGGTGGGATGATTTTTGGTCATAGTTTCAGTATGTGCATCAAAAGTCAGTGAATCTGTGATATTGGTCATGTTAAAGTCTTACTAAAAATGGGGTTTAAATCGGCTTAAATAAGGCGGCACAATGGTTTCCAAACTTTGAGGATGAATCTGTAAATCTTGAAAACTGAGGGCTTCTCCCTTTAATATGTTATCGGTTTTTAACAATTTAATTTGATCCGCGGTCAAAGGCGGGGTTGGCAACCATTCCATGACTTTGCCCATCATTGATCCCAACATATAGGGCAAAGGCAAAACAAGTCGCCGACGATAACAGTATTTGAGAATCTTTTCCATCAATTCTTTGAATGTGTAAACTTTGGGGCCACCCAGTTCATAAATCTTTCCTTGTGTCTCAGGCATGGTTAACACATTTAAAACGGCATGCGATAAATCTTCGACATACACCGGTTGAAATTTATTGTGTCCACCGCCAAATGCGGGCAAAATTGGACTTAATGATGCCATGGTCGCAAACCGATTAAAGAAATTATCATCGGGGCCGAATACAACGCTGGGTCTGAAAATGGTCGGTGTCATGATTTTTGAGACCTCAATTTCTCCTTGAGCTTTTGATCGCGCATAAAAAGAATTAGAGTGAACATCTGACCCAAGAGCCGAAAAGTGAATAAAAGTGTTGATTTTTTGTTTAATACATTCTTGGGCAATTAATTTTGGAATTTCAGTGTGGGCATAAGTAAATGTCCGATTGCCTTTTTCAAAGAGTTGACCAATCAGGTTGACGACCATCTCATTACCGTCAAGAACAGCTTCAAGACTTGATGGTTTTTTAAAATCAACCGCCATCAAGGTAATTTGACCCACCTCACCCATGGATTTTAAAAAAAGCCCTTGAGAGGGATGGCGCACAGCAACTGTGATGATGGCGCCTGCTTTGGCCAATCGTTGAACGATGGATTTGCCAATAAATCCAGATCCCCCAAAGACCACAATTTGTTTACCTTGAAGATCCATCTTTATATTCTCTTATGTTTTGACAATAGAAGGATTGTTACATACCTTGGTAAATTGGAGAATAAAAAAATTAAATAAATTAAGAAGAGTCACATGAAGATTTGGCCGATCATTGCGTTAACATGGGGCATAAATGTATCTCTGATGGCAAGCGAACAAGAGCGTGAACCAGCTTCATATAAAGTAATTGACTCTTCCAAAAAAGATATTGAAGACCTGAACGCTGCGTCTGATCCTCAAAGAAAATGGCATGAAAAAATCTCAAATTTTTTAAAAAGTGTTGGTCAAGATTTACCGACATATACCCCTCAGGTCGCCTTTGATACGACCATTGAATTATTAACATTAAAAAATTATCTATTAGATCACAAACAAACATCACAATTTTTAAGGTTACTGAACAAAAGTGGAGATTTGTTAAGCCGTCAAAGTTCTCATGATATCTTACGCAAGGGCATTTTTCTTGAAAGATCTAAAGATAAGGATGCCAATCAAAAAACCATTGATTATCTGCAATATCTTCTTGATACCAATCCTGTAAAAAAATTACCTGACCCTGCTCCTGTTGAAAAGTTACCGGATACCGCAACGATCAAAAAATCGTTAGATTCAAAGAGGATCGAATACAATTTCAATTCTATTCAATCTTTAAGGCAAGCGATAAAAGATATTTCAAATCCGATGCTGCTTTTAGATGAAAATAAAATTCTAAATGTTTTTGAATCGTTTTTCAAAACGCTGGGACACAGGGTCTTGTGTGATGAAATTTTAAAGCATTTAGAAGATGAAAAGACAGTTTGGAAAACAGAATTATTTTTATACGATTTTATCAGCAAAGATAAAAAATTTGTTCAAGAAAATTATGCAAAATTAAGTGCTGCTTATTGTAATATGATGTTTCACTATTTTCAAAAATATAATGACAACAAAAAAGATCCCCTCGGTCTAGAAAAAAATTACCAAGAATTCATTGTTCCTCTCCTTCATATCTTACCAAAAGCCTACCAATTCAAAAGTGAGAAGACGCAAAAATATACGGATCATATTGTTAAAAATTTAAATAATGTTGAATTGAATTCAGGAACTTTGCAAGTCTTGGCGTCTTTGGCGCCAATCGACATAAACGTTTATAATCAGGCGCAAGAAGAAGTTTTTAAAAGTAGAATCGACATCATTATTGATTATTTTTTTGATCATCCTTCAGAAATTGAAAAATTCACAAATACAGCCTTATCCTTTGATAATATTTTAACATCTATTGTCAATAAACTTGCGCAACCTGAGGGCAAGGATCAACACGAAAAACCTCATCGCTATCAAAGAGCTTTTTCAACATTTCTTATACGTGGGGAAACTCATTTCGAACGTTTTGAAGATTTAATTGCTGATAATATTTATGATATTTTAATCTTTAATAGCACATTAAATTCATTTGATGTCTTTAATTTGTTTAAGAGTTCTTCAAAAATATTTCATGGCAAAGTGTTTGATGCACTCATCCGCTTTATCGCAGCAAAAAGTAATCAATCTAATAACTTAATAGTATCATCTTTCATAGATGAATTTTTTAGTAAATCAATGCCCTACTTGCCGCAACAACCAACTGAATTTTATGACAATATTTATTATACTTTAAATAAAAATAATGCGTGTTATGCCCTTCAAAAACTTTGGATATTTATGGCTCAACATACCGACCATAAAAATTATTCTGATCTAAAATTAACTTTGCATTTACAAATTCTTCGTTATTTCAATCAGCCCTTGCTTCATAATCTTACAAATTATCAAAATATGGCCTTCAATAAATTCATCAATGAAATTCTCGTAAAAACCTTACAAGAGCAAAAGATGCCTTTAACGAAAATACATGAATTTATAGAAGTTGGGGAAAAAACAAGATTTTCAAACTATTTTAATCCTGAAATTTTGTATTCATTGGATGGATTGATGGCACAAGATGATGATTTTTCCCTGAAAGACCGCTCAATCGCTTTCACCTCTCAATTTATGGCACATGCTGACGAAAACACACTCGACATCTTTTGGACTCAATTCAACACTTTATCTCTGCCTCAGCCTTTTAAACAATTTGTAGAATTACATTTCAAAGCTTTTGAGAAAGATCTTCCTTGTTACAAATATTTTGCGATTCTACGCCAGATGATTGAACTAAAGGATAAATATCCAGATCTTCGGCCTCTTTCAAATATGACAAAATTATACAACGTGTATGATCAAGATTCAAATTTAGAAAAATTTTCGTTGGGTTTAAAAGTATTGAAACGCAATTTCTTGGATTCTTTCGCAGATCATGAAGGAAATTTATACGGTTTTGTTCACGCCGTAGAAGGAAAATGCCTTTCACAAGATCCAGCGCCTTTTATCGTTTATAGTTGTGATGGCAAATCAGGATATGCCAATTGGAAAATAGAGATAAACCTTAAATCAGGTATAGAACGTCCCTTTAAAACAATTTTTGAGGACACTCTTTATTTATTATCCGAAAATAATAATATCTTCAGGATTAATACCAAAACTGGCCAAATTCTAAATGGTATAGAAATAAATTATTTAGACTTTCCTTTGACATATATAGGATCATCCTCAAATGGCACCTTGTTTTTAGTCTATAGCTGATTGCATATATAATTACTCAATGTTATAAATAGGGATGAGTTACGGATATAGTACAGATTTACGGTCTCGTGTTGTTGAGTATTTGTC
>JBPBPI010000041.1:0-2541 GCA_050954885.1 Janthinobacterium lividum
GTTTGCTTTTTTGGTGGCGGATATGATTGTTTTGGATGTTTTTCCTTTATTCTCACAAATTGTCACCTAATGCTGTTTATTTGGATTGGCATATTCCTGCTTTTCCTCTCCTTGTGTGTACTGATTCTTGTAGTTGAAGCCGTATCCACAATGGGAGCCCTACGCCGTCCCTACCCATTAGACGAAATGCCTCAAATCGGTCTAGAAGATCTAAAAGCAGGAGACTTGGTGCTGTACAGATACGGAACACAAAGTCAGTCGAAAATCATCTCATATTTTTCTCACGTTTCTATCTTGTGTGAAATAGAAAACCAGCTGATGGTGGCAGAACTCAACGAAATTCCCACGGAATCATTTAACGGCCACCGTGGAGCGATGAGTATTCGTCCCGCCCATGTGTGCCTGCCAGAGTATTTGGGACTAGTTTGTGTACGACCCCGGCGGCATCCTCTCAACAGTATTCAAAATGAAATTCTGACCGGTATGGTATTGCAGGCCCAAACACTCGGCTACCCTCCCCGGCCGGTTGTTGGTTGGTGTCTAGCTAAATTGGGACTCAATACTAGATTCCTTGGAGATGCGGATCGAAACTGCGCCGCTTTCGTCTGTGCTATCTTGAATGCACTTGGCAATCAACTACCAATGCTGGATGAACTTGGATCTTTTCCGGGCCATCTAGCTAGTCGCGATATGGATACCAAATGTGTAGTGTGGGATAAAGAACATCTCTATAAAAGATACGAAGCTCAACTACTCTAACCAAAAACATGTCGTGTACACCTGATGATTGTTCTCATCTCTCAATTGCCTCTAGCAGTGTACTACTATGTTTTCCCGTAACTGTTGATGATCAATCTAGCCGATCCGACATGAATCTAAATTATCACTGTACAATCAAGTGCTGCGATATTCAATATGAAAATAGTTTAGTGTCCGCGGCGGTCACCTATGATTTTGCTACTCCTACCCCCGAGACACTAATATGGCCAAAGCGGTTTAAAGACAGACATGGTTCTGACGTGTACGTTTTGCAACTTGGAGGACCGGATGCCTCTAGAATCAAAGAATACCACAATAACATGAGTATGTCCACACCCACACAAGACTATGATTTCATTCCTCACATATCTGTAGATAGCAGATTGTGGCAAAAAGCTGTTTCAACAAAAGCTCAGAAAGCCAAAGATCTCGGCATAAAGTTTCTTCCGGCCGTAATTCATGTCGGCTTGACAAAAACTTTGCAATTGAAGCACTCGAACTAGAACAAGTTACAAGAACAAGAACAAGAACCCTACTGTATATGAGACATCTGATCCATCACATGTGATGTCTCACCCGAATCTGCCACCCTTTCTCTCCTCCAGGACCATCTACCTGCGGAAACTGGGGAAGAGTTGCCATCTCTTTCTTGAACGAATTGAAAATCCTTGTGCGACGAGCCGGTATCCCCGATCGCTTGAAAAAGGCTTGAAATTCTGTAAAGAGCTCCACCGTAGAAATAAAACAACTTTCGTCACACTCGATCGCTTCCTTGACGAAAACATCAAAGCAGTCTAGGTTACCCTTGAGTACTTCATCGAGAAGGACTTTGGAGGCCGCCGGCATTTCGGGTTCATCGGTGTCTTTGAAATCTTTGTAACGGTGTACCAAATACGACATGAAAGATTCTTTGAAAACCGAAGCGAGCTCCTTCATTTCGCGGTCGCCCAGCGCCTTGTAGATCCGACGCTCGGGGTTGGGTCCTTGATTCTGCGCCAACAGACGAGGATTGCGGGTAAACTTGGACTTGAAATCGTGCGGTTCAGCACGGCGGTCCATTGCTTCGTCGCCGGAAGAAATGGGAAAAACGGGCAGATCGTTACACTGAATACACCACTGACACTGGGGCTTGAATTTGAGCTGTTTACCGTATAATCCTCGAGCTTCCATCAAATCGTCTCCCGTCACCACTTTGATGGTCGATAGATGCATGGTATTTTGCTGACCGCCTACTTCGGGACAAGACATGAATCGTTTACCAATTACCGCCATCAATTCTTCTCGTGGCGAGTTGGCCGAGGGCGGCTTTTCTGTAAAGAATTCTGCCGCAATGATGCCGAAATATCCACCAAAACTCTCGGAAATCATCTGCACTAATTTGGACTTGCCGTTAGCGCCCTTACCCGTGAAAATGGCAAACTGAATCTTGGGGAGGCTTCCATTGAGACTCAGTGCAATACGACGCATCAGGAATTCGTAGGCGTCTTCTTCTGGCATCAATCTCTCCAAGAATTCGGTCAATTGACGTTGAGTTGCGGGGTTGTAGGTCGACCACTCTCGGTATCTAATCTTGGTAGAGTTGGTAATGTAATCATCTGCCTGACCGGGGCGAAAACAGCACTCGCTAAAGTCGTACACACCATTGCGAAATCCCATGAGATGACTTTTGCTGTCCATGAGTTCTGCCGCCCAGCGATCATCCTCGTCGCGTCGGTAGTACGCCAACTTTTCCGCAACTCGGGGCACTACGCTACCCTTGACTTTGCCCTGACTTTGCAACAG
>JBPBPI010000042.1:0-5621 GCA_050954885.1 Janthinobacterium lividum
GGTCGCCATTGCCACCAGGCCATAGCTGGGATCGCTGGGCGCCGCGACCGTGACATCGTAACCGGTGACGGGATCGACGGGCTGCGTCAGGTCCGGCAGCGCCCCCGACTGCGCGACCGCAGCATCGGCCGCCCCCATGAAGGCGGCGGACACGGCGTCGGCGGTGTCACCGGCATCGCTGGGCGCCGACGCGATCAGCGAGACGTCGGCCAGGAGCCCGTTCAGCACGTCCGCCGGGAACCCGGTCAGGGACGTCAGCAAATCCTCGCCGGCGAGCCCCAGCAGGCCCACAGCCGCCGCAATCAGGATGCGGGGATTGTCTACCACCAGCATCGTGAGCGCGAAGGCGCTGCGGATGACGGCGAGGGCCGAGACGATGCCGGCGATCAGGCGCGACGAGGTATCGACCGGCATGACCGGGATCGGGCCGGCGAGCACGAACTCGAGGTCGATCTCGGCGATGCCGCCGCGGCTCATCTGTTCGTGGACGCTGCAGCTCTCGCACCGTACCTGCCTGGTGCCGGGCAGGTAGGGGTGGACCAGCGAGCCGGTGGTGCTGCGGTTGGCACACGCCTGCACCAGCAGGTTCCGCTGGGTGTCGTAGTCGTCGCCGATCACGAAGGCGCGGATTTTATACCCGGGCAGCTTCTTCCCGAGGTCGTCGACCTGCGCCACGTCGAGCATGGGGAACTCGAACTTGGCAAGCCTGCGACCGTTCGCCGCCTCGTGACTCTCGACGAAGAACGGCACGCCGCGGAACGAGGCTTTCTGCAGGCGGTCAATCCAACTCATCGCCCGACTGACCTCCCTGCCGGATAGTTCTGGCCGATGTCGACCTTCGGCGCGGCGGCGATGCCGCTGCCGGCGGCGTCGACCGCGGCCCCCTGCGGCAGCCCGTCCGGAAAGCTGACCGACACCTTCACCTCGCCGTGCTGCGGCGGAGCCGCCGCCGCCGCCGCCGCCGCAGGCGATGCCGCCGCCGTGTAAGGCGAGGGGATCGCCGCAGCCGTGCGCGGCGTGCCCAGCGGCATGTCGGCCGGGTGCGTTGCCGTGCCGTCCGGACCGCCGGCGAGTGCCGGCTGATAGCCGTAGAACGAGTCCATCGTGCCCGACAGGTTCGGCATGGCGCGGTTGACCACGGCCGCCACCGTCGACACCGGAGCGACGGCCGCGGCGACCGCCTGCTGCCCGACACCGACCGCGAAGTTGCCGGCCGCCGCCAGGCCCTTGCCGACCCACGAGCTACCGATCCAGTCGATTGCCCGCATGAGGTCGGCGACCAGGCTGAGCACGATCGCGACGTGCAGCTTGAACACGCTCACGACGCCGCCCCATAGCGTCTCGAAGAACGCCTTGATGGGCGTCCAATGCTGAATGATCTCCTCAACCGGGAGGAACAGCACCTCGCAGATCGTGCGGATGTCGCCGACGTTCTTGGACCAGAGCCCTTTCATCCACGCCCACAGCGCGGTGAACATGGGGCGTATCGCGTCCCAATGCTTCCACAGCTCATAGGCGGCGACGCCGAGGGCGGTGATCGCGATCAGCACCCAGCCGAGCGGGGTAGCGGCGAAGGCGAGGCTGAACGCCTCCCAGGCGGTGAATCCGAGGCGCAGGCCGAGTACAAGCTCGCCGATGGCGCTCACCATCGGCCCGATGAGCGCGCCGGCCACAGCCGAGACGATGCGGACGAAGCCCATCATCAGGCCGCCCAGGTGCAGCACCGCACGCGACAGCGACGCGAGGCCGATCAGCAGCGGCGAGCCGAGCAGCAGCATGAGGCCGATCAGGACGGCGCGCAGGGCGAGGGACGACTGCTTGAAGCCGTCCATACCGGCCGCCGAGTCCTGCCAGCCCATGCCCTGCAGGGCGCTTTTAAGCTCGCGGGTCCAGTGCCCCAGCTGCTGCACGGAGTCGACGATCTGGCTCGCCATCCAGTTGCGGTTCTGAGTCACCCAATCGCGCATGCCGGCGACGATCGGGGTCAGGATCGGCGCGAGGCCGGCGCCGACCTGATTCTCGAACGCCTCGGCCGCGTCCGCGAGGCCGAGCCAGGAGCGGTGGAACTCCTTGAGGTTCTCGTCGTCCTGCGGCGTGAACGCGTAGTTGATGCGCTCCGCCTGCTCGGCGAACTCGCGCAGCGCCGGGCCGCCGGCAAGCAGCATCGGCAGCAGGTCGCGCCCGGCCTTGCCGAACAGCGACGTCACCGCGAAGGCGAGCATCGCCTTGTCGTGGGTGCGGCCGAACGCCACCGCCAACTGCGGCAGCACGTCCGTCACGCTCCGCACCGCGCCGTGCGCGTTGCGCAGATGAATGTTCATGTGCTCGAACAGCGCCGTCACCAGCTTGCTCTTGCCGGCGGCGGCGGCGCCCATGTTCTTCTCGAGCCGCCCCATGCCCGACTGCAGCGTCTCGACCGGGACGTTCGTCATCTGCGCGGTGTAGCGCAGGGTTTCCAACTGCTCGGCCGTGACGCCGAGGGACACGGCGGTGGCGATGAGCTGGGTGCGCGCGTTCGCGACCTTGCTGACCATCTCCACCAGGCCGGTCATTGCCGCCGCCTCGCCGAAGGCGGCGAGCATAGGGAGCATCTCGCCCATGCTCTCGTTCGTCTCGCCGATCGAGGCGCGCAGCTCGCCGAAATGCTCGCCCAGCAGCTCGACGTTCTCGTGCAGCCCTTCCCACACATGCGGATGGTGCAGGTGCTCGGTCTTCTCACCAGCCTCGTGCGCGGCGCGTCCTACACCGCGCAGCTGCTCGGCGATTTTCTTGAGCGGTGCCGTCGCCTCGTCGATGATCCGGAGGATGCCGGTCAGTTCCGGCGTGGTCGCGCTCTCGGCCAATGTGTCGGCTCCTAGCGGTAGACGCCGCCTTGTGTGAGCGCCTCGCGGAACCGGACGCTCAGGTTGTGCAGGAAGTCACGGCTGGCGAACTCGTCGAAATGCTGCCGGAACTTGAACTTCGGCTGGTAGTGCGTCTCAGCCTCGAACACCGTCAGGCGGCGCAGGTGGTGGCCGTCCGCACGCATGAAATACCCGCCGATTTTCTGGAACGGCGCCGGCACCTCGTCCGCCTGGAGGAACACCACGCCGGTGTTGCGGTTGATCGTTGCCAGCCGGGCGGCGAGCTTCTTCCCCTTCACGGCGCCGTCGAAGGCGACGCCGGCACTCTTGCGCCTGCGGTCCTGCTTATCCTGCGCCGCGAGCTTGCGCAGCCGCGCAATGGCGCCGAGCGGGATGTTGCCATAGCTGTTGAGCGGGAGCGTCTTCCCCGGCAGCAGCAGCGACTGGCCGGGCTTGATCGTGTTCTCGGCCGCGGTGCGGGCGCCGCCCAGCTCCTCGCGCAGCAGGTAGTGGGCCTGGATGTTCCGGACGAACACCGTCGCCTCCGGCTTGCCGCGGCTGGCGCCGGTGAACCCCATGGCGTGCCTGGTGAACGGCGTCGCCTTGCCGAAGATCGCCGGTATCTCGGCCGTCATCCGCGCGGCCGTGCTCTTGGCGGTATCGGTCAGAGCGCGGCTGACCGCGAACGGCAGGTGTTTTGCGGCGGAGTCGTCGAGTGACGCCGCATAGCGGGCGAAGTCCTGCTTGATCTGCATGGAGAAGCCGGCCGGCATGTCACGCCTTCTCCGGGTGCTCGAGCCGAGCAATGCGGGCGGAGTGCTCGCAGTGCTCAACCAGCTCGGGAATGGTTAGGTCCCAGACGTATCCGGGGTCTCGCCACCATCGGGCCTGCTCGAAATATCGGTCGATGAGCTGGTCGCCCCGGTAGGGCCCAAAAAACCGCCGATCGCCGCCATGCACGCCTGCCAGTCGACCGCCTCGAGCAGATCGACCGAGCTGGTAGGGATGCCGCCCAGCGACGAGATGAGCTTGGAGACGGCGACCGGATCGGTCACCACATCCTGCCCCTTGTCGCCGCCCATGCGGAACGGATACCCGGCAATGCGCAGGTCCTTCCCCTTGGGCGCGCGGAGCGTGAGGCTTTGCAGCATCTCGCCGTGCGCCTGCAGCGGCTCGCTGAGCTTGACCGTCACCGGCTCGCGCATCAGGCGGCGACCAGCTCGGTGCAGGTGAAGCCCTCGAACTTCACCCCGATCTTGCCTTCCATCACGTCGACTTCCGACGATCCGGACCACCACGCCTGCGACAGCACATAGGTTTTCCCGTTCACCAGCTCGAGCGTGATCGTGCTCGCGCTGATCTTCGGGAGCGACTTCACGGCGAAATCGCCGCTGTCCGCGAGCGTGCCGGAAATCGACGGCACGACATACTTTGCGGTGCGGCCGATGACGCCGGAGGGCCCGGCCACGCCGGTATATTCGACGTTGTTCGGCTGCACCTTCCAATCGCCGTCAAGCGACCGCTGCACGCCGTCGATTCGCATGAACAACGTGCCGGCATAAGGGACGGATGCCATAGACTAGCTCCAGCTCGGGGTGACGGTTTGCAGCGGCGGTCAGGCGGCGGCGGCGGCGGCGAGCGCCGAGAACAGGCGAAACTGGTTCTTGATCGCCACGACGCGCAGGCCCTGGATGAGATAGGGACAGAACAGGACGTCGAGCCGTCCGGGGTTCAGCAGGTTGCGCACGACGATCGTTGCTGCAGCCATGGCGTCCGCGTCCTCGACCAGGCCGTTCGTTTCCATCGTCGCGTACTCGGCGACCAGTTCGGCCTTGAGGATTTTCGGCGTGACGATCGGCTGCCCGGCGCCGAAGGGAGTGCCGTCATCGGCCACCTTCGAGCGCGGGAACTTCTGCGTCACCATCGCCGACAGCTGCCGGGTGATCGCCATCAGCGTGTAGAGCGTCTCGCAGTCCAGATACGACTGGTCCGGCTGCCCGAAAGCGTTGTCCTGATAGGTGGTGATCGCGCGCAGGATCGCGGTGTTGCCTGCATTGTCGTGGGACAGCAGCGCGATGCCGTTGGTGAGCAGGGTCTGCTTCTGCGAGGCGTTGAACCGGCTCGCCGGCGGCGGCGCCATGAAGCCCTGCAGCTGCAGCGTCTGCACCGGCCGCGCCGGGTCCGCCTTCAAGGCCGGCGCTGCGGCGGCGAGAATCTGCGCCGTCGCCTCCCAGGGCGGCGTCGGGCTGTCATAGTAGCCGAAGATGTCGGTGTGCGGGTCGTTGTTGGTGCCGCCGAAGGTGACGAGGCTGGCCTCGCTCTGCACCACGGACATCCAGGCATGCCCGAACACCTGCCGCACGGACGACCAGCGCGTTGCCATGAGCGCCTTGATCGAGGCGACCGCGGCGGAGCCGGTAAAGCCGCAGCCGACGAAGTCGTAGGCGACGTCGCCCAGGATCGCGTCGAGCCCGCTCAGGTCGGGGTCGGCCGTGCCGTTGTTCGCGTCCGAGATCGCCACGGTGACGCCGGCCGGCAGGATTTCCCCGTTCGGCAGCCCATAGAAGTTCATGCGCAGGTCGACGGAGTTACCGCTCAGCCCCTTGTGCTTCGAGGTCCAAGTGAGCACGCCGCCCGAAGCCGTCACGGTCATCGGCAGCTCGGTGTTGAGTGCTGCCGCCGCCACCACCGCCGCCGCCATGGTGGTCGCGGTGTCGCCGACATTGACCAGCGACGCGACCAGCTGGCCGCCCACATAGGTCGACAGGGTGCCGGCCT
>JBPBPI010000043.1:0-4572 GCA_050954885.1 Janthinobacterium lividum
TGTAGGTGTAGGTGTAGGTGTAGGTGTAGGTGTAGGTGTAGGTGTAGGTGTAGGTGTAGGTGTAGGTGTAGGTGTAGGTGTAGGTGTAGGTGTAGGTGCATGTGTAGGTGCCTGGTGTCAACAGTGGCTGTTTCGGTGAGTTGTGCCAACTTTCCACCTTTCTACTCGGGAACTGGACGTGGACACTAGTGTTGAGTCACATATAACCACCCACCCGGTCCAATGGTCCGATACAGAGGAATGAATGAATGAAGCTTGTGGGCTTGGGGTTTTCACGGGTTCTGTTGTGCGTTTATGTGGTGTGCTTTTGGTGGAGATGGGTGGAGAATGGGGAGGGGGATGCTCTGCACAGTTTCGCCGCGTGTGGTTGGTGCCAGGGTTAAGCTTGCTTACCGCTTATGTGGGTTATAATTAAATAGGTATTTTATGACATATCAACAACGAAGAGGTTTCGAGGCCAGGGGGAGGGGAAGTGGGAGGGGGGGGAAGTTTCGGTGTGTGTTTGGAAGGGTAGGTGTTGAATGTTGGTTTTGGTGTTGGAAATGGAGATGGAGATGGGGTGTTTCGGTTTTGTATTCTTCTGTTCTGCAGGTCTGGCTGGATTCTTGTCGACGGGGCGCGGGGTTGGAGTTGGTGTTGTTTGCTGTGTTTGGTGTGTATCTTGTTGCTGGAAGAGAAGATGGGTGCCTGCGTGGGCTATGGGTTGTTGTAGATGAGGTGGAGGGAGGAGTACTGTACGTGACAAGTGGCAAGTGTGGATGGTGGACACAAATAGGGGAGGGGAGGGGAGGGTGCATCTCGGGAAAGCATAGCACAGCGTGAAAGAGGGAAACGAGGGAAACGAGGGAAAAGAGGGAAATAGAAGCGGGGGAAAAGAAGGCTGATGTTGACATGTCTGTGGGATGGGTAGCTTTTGTGGTACTTTATGTCGTTCCACACGTGTTGAAGCATCACAATCCGCTCCTCAATTTAGTTAAACCGTCCAATTCCTGAGGCGTGTAGGGGGGTGCATCAAAGATTGAAGATTGCGACTCGTGGGATGAGATGCGGGTTGTTTTCTGCATCTGCAATGTCGTCGAGTTTTCCGGGGATGGTGTTGGTTCGTTGTGGAGCAGCGATGTGCGCGCGATAGCACTCGCTTGACTTATTGCTATGCTTGATAGGCCAGGTTCACAAGATAGGGTTTGAAGGATAGTAGGCTGTTGCGTGGATCGGAATAGGGTAACGGCGGTTTGTGGGAAGTGGGACATGTGGTGAGGAGGAAAATGTGGAAAAGTTCCACAAAAGGGATATGTGGTGAGGAGAGAGATGTGTGAATTGAGTTCCATGTTACGTGGAGAGTGTGTTGTGCATCTTTCTGTTTAGAATCCAATTTTCGAGAATTATCGGTCGGAAATTGTGGACACCTTGGGTGGTCCAACACAAACTCGATAAATGGAGCCATTCCGTAAGCTGGAATGAGACGGAATAGGAACAGGAGCGAGTACGACCATTTGGACGAAAGAAAGAGTCACCAGGGCCTCTGGGCTGGTATGGAGGAAGCGATAGAGCTTGTGCGAGATGTCGCATCACTCATCCAACACTGTGCCCTCTGGCCCATCAATAACCCTAACGAACCTCTTCCACAGCTCATCCCGTCTCAGCACCTCCAACCCGTCTCTACTCAATGCAACCGTGACCTCTGCCGCACCTTCATTCTCTCCACTCAGAACCCTCGGAAGAACTTGTACCACATCGATCATACTAGCCATAAACCCAACATCCCCTGGACATCTCATCCTCACTACACCCTCTTCACCAAAAGCCTCACCCCAGGTACTGTTGTAAATCGTATCGCTTCGCCACATACTACCACTACAAACATCCGTCCCACCAGCAGTCTCGAAGACGCTGAGGAATATCATGTTTACGTGGGGTAGGTTTCGCATTAGCGTATTAATCTCGGCTACCTTTTCTTGGGTGACGGAAGAAATTGCGGTGCGAATTGCGTGGGCGGCTGTGGTGAGCGCGGTAATTGGGTCATCTGCGGAGAGGAGGGTGGAGAGGGGTAACTCGGCTCTGACGAAGTAGGTGCAGTTTCCTAAGTAGCTGTTTTGGGGAAGAGGTGGGGAGAGGTGTTTACGTGCGTTTGTTGAGAGGAGGAATTTTGATGTTGTGGATTCAGGGTTTGAGGGTGAGGATGAGGGTAGTGGGAGGGTGTGCGTGGCTTGCCGGGAGAGGAGGAGAGAGCGCCAGATTAGTGCTTCGATTGCATCGTGGGTGGATATCCACGGTGTGGTTGCGGTGCTGTTGGTGGTTGTGGTGGTATTGGCGGTGGTGGGGCCTGTTGCGGCAGTTTTGAGAGCCATGAGGTTCGAGGCGGAGATTTCGAGGAGGTAGAGATGTTTCTCGGGTGGTGGTGGGTCGTCGCTGTTAGTGTCTGTCGAGTCTGCGGAGTTTGTCGAAGCGGGAGTAGCAACTGTTCCGTCCTTCGTTGATGCTTTACCGGCTTCTGCGGCGACCTCGTCAGGGTCAGGATGATGCACGTAGCCCGGGTGCTCTTCAATCGTCGTCGGTCTCTCCGGCAAATCAATGACAGCTGACCGATCCATCCCCAGCGGTCCTTCAACCCTCACCTTCCTCCTCACTTCGCCAACACCCTCATCCGCCGTTACCTTACCAGTAGCCACAGCATCAGCTAACCGACACTCCTCCGCCAACATACCCACAAGCTGGTCCATCCCGTTACCGTCCGCGACCGCGTGCACGATACAAACGGAGAGCAACGCACCGCCTTGGATGAAATTGAGCTGGAACTTTGCGCATGAGAATGGTGGTGCCATCACAGGTGCGAGGGGAACAGGAATAAGTTTGGCGCCGGGCAGCATGGAAGCGGGAAATTCCCGTTTACGCATTTCTTCGAAACTAGGCATGTCGCTGCTGAGGTCCTTGATGACTAGCTCAAGACCGGCGTCATTGGGTTTTATCTCTTTCCAACCCCGTTGTAGTCCGCGAGTTTTCACCTCTTCAGGGGAGACGGTCTCGACGCTGCCGCCGAGGAGTGGCAAGATGTCGCGGAGGTTGCGCAGACCTGTGCGGAGGGCGGACAGCATGCGGGATTGGCCGGCTGTGCCATTGGTATTGCGGAAGATCAGGATGCGGTAGGAGTAGACGCCTGCGAGATAAGCGTCTAGGAATGAGAGGGTGGGAGGGGTGAAGGAGGGGCCATGGATGTGGTAGGTCTGCTCAAAGGCTGGCGTGATTTCCGTCTCAATAGGTGCATGGTCATTTATGGCGTTGATGTCGGCCATTTTGACATGCTGTATTCACCGTTGGAAGTATCCTTTCTTCTCCTCTTTATCCTAGGATGGAGGGTAGATGGGCAATACAGGGGATGAAGGGTCACGCGCGAGGGAGTTTTTCAACATTTTTGCATATGCACGGCGAGCGGTTATCGTTGAACCAGAAGCCAGGCCAAACCCGACATATGGCTAATGTAGCGGTGGAGCTTTTTCTGGTACTAACCATGGGAGGTGGATGTTTCGTTGGCATTGCGCTGCGCATCATTTGCTCGATGAAATGGGGCCTACCATTGAAATATTAGAACCTAGCTAGTTAAGGACAAATAAGCGTATTTTGTTAGAGCATTGGCTGATACAGGTGGACTACATGTGGTTATCGGAGACATCTCCGGGACGGCTCCTCGTGTCAGCTCTTCGCATACCACAAACAACGAGACACAGCTCCGAAGCATCTACCCGATTTCCCAGTCCACATATCTAGAAGCTGTTAGTTACTGAAGAACAACTGGCGCCTGGCCGGTAGATCTGAAATCAGAGCTCGACCCAATCTTTTTGACGTTTCCAGAAATGGCCTCTCCAAACACAGACTCGGCATGGCCAGTAATACGTTCCCTCCAGATCATCGGCATCACAGTTTCATTACTAAAAGCCGGTATAGTATACAAATTCCACTCTTCCCATACAATCTCCACGACTTGCCAGCAAATCCCCTTCCTATACATCTCCCCTTCCACACATAGAAGTCCATTCCCGTCACCACAATACGAAGTACCAGTCATACACCTCTTTCAAAGCTAATGCAATGACACACCACAGGCCAAGGCCTCGGCGAATCCTTCTGCACAATCCCCCTGATCCTCCGCACCACCAACCGGCAAACCGCACTCACGCAATTCCGTGGAATCTACGAATCCGGCCTCTCCGTCGCTATGCCCTCCATCGCAACCGGCACCCTCACATTCGGGTACATAGCCTGGTCTCTCTACCGCAATCCCACCAACATCTCCACAGCCCTCAATGGTGTAGTGAGTAGAGGGAGCGGCGATGGCGTGTGGAAATACTATGCCGTCGCGTCGGCGCTCATGGCGACGATGGTGCCTGTGACGTTGGGAGCGCTTATACCGGTTGTGAATACGCTGACTGTGGAGTTGAGGAAGGGGGACAGTGGGAAGATGACGGAGGGGGAGGTTAAGGAGTTGGTGAGGTTGTGGGGGACGAGGAATGCGATGAGGCAGTGTTTGCCTGCGCTGGCGGGGGTGGTTGCGCTGTACGCTGGGCTTTGCTTGTAAGT
>JBPBPI010000044.1:0-2585 GCA_050954885.1 Janthinobacterium lividum
TATGCAGCGCAAGGTGGAGACTGGGGTCACTGGGTAGTAAGAGAGCTTGGCGCAAAATACTCGGAAAGATGCAAAGCCGTCCATACCAACATGTGTCCTTCACAACCACCAGTCGAGGACCAAAACGAATGGACTGAGCGGGAGAAGACTGCGCAGGGTATGACGGATTGGTGGCTCGGCAAACCAGGCAAGGAATGGCACATGGGTTACGCAGTGGAGATGAGAACCCGCCCGCAGACCATCGGCATTGCGTTCTCGGACAACCCAGTCGGCATCATGATGTTTGTCGGTGAGAAATACCATGAGCTGGTCGACCCAAAATATCGAGATCTCTCCAACACAGAATTCGTCAATGATGTGCTTACGACAGTGTGCCTCTACTACTTCACATCGCCTTCCATCATGACCAGTATGCTCTGCTACTACAACAACGTCCGACACGAGGACTACGTTGAGTTCAACACCAAAGAGGAGAACAAGATAAAAGCACCTTTTGGCTTCTCCAGCTTCCGGTACGACATCTCGCCTACCAGTCAGAGGGCATGCCAGACGACTGGCAACTGCAAATGGTTCAAGGGTATAGTACTGACTTCTCTAAACGTGATGGAGAACCGGCTAATATTCTGCAGAGAGAGATTATGGCGGCCATTTTGCAGCACTTGAGTCGAGTGACGAGCTGATGGCAGATTTACGTGATTGTTTTTCGAAATTGTATCGATAAATCAGAGTGAGTGATAGAAGAACCAACTTAAGTGTAAGCTACCATGACATCCTCATTGTGGGCCCGTTGCAGGCGCAAGTGAGCTTCAGGCGACTACTGAATGGGTTAATCTATGTCAACACTGAGGAAGCTTACGGAATTCAGAGATGAAATTAGGATATCATAGCGATAGTGTGATGTGGAAAAGTCATCATAAAAGTCGTAAGATGCTAGGAAGCCAAACAATATCCGAGTGTACTGACCAGGAGGGGGATCTTAATGTCTTCGGAAATCTTCCTGCATGCTCCGAATAAATGTTATCAAGCATTGCTCAACGAAACAAACAATGCGTGAACCTTACGAGTCCCGAACTCCCTACAACTCTTCCAACACCCACGCCACAGCCTCAGCGAGTGCCTCCGGCGCCGTCATCTGCACATCGTGTCCGCTCCCCTTCACTTCTACGTACCTCCCTCTCGTTGACAATTTCAACTGCTCCCTCTGCAGCTCGCCATCCCGCTGATCCCATGTCTCCAAATAGTTTCGAAATACTCCACGCTCGTGCTCTGCGCCGTGTCCGCGTGCGACGCCGTACTCATACAGACACTGGAAGTCGCGCCTATTATCGCCTTTCACTACGGCCACTGGTGCGTCACCTAGGAGCGGCGGCTGATGCGAGAGCAGAAGATGCGGCTTGCGCTGCAAGGTCTCGAAACTAGCCGCGTACTCTGCGTGCTCCGCTTGCCCTTGTCTCTCGTGCGCAGCACTGGTTGTGGCTGCCAGATGCAGCGCGTACTCCTCGTCGCTCAGCTTATGCCGCCCCGGTATCCCCATGATGCGCTCACACCACGCCCGATCGCGGCTTTCTTCAACGCCGACGACAGCCCATATGCATGGATCCCGCCAGTCCAGGCGCTCGATCGTTGTTTCTTGGTTTGCGTCCACGAGTACCACTCCCACCACGTCCTTCCGTCGCAAGTCGAGGAATTCGCGAGTATGGATGCCGCCCCAGGAATGGGCAAGCAGGATCCATGGGCCTGTGATTCTAGCGCTGGCGAGAAGGTCGGAGAGTTCTAGGGCGATGGTCGAGGCGGTTGGAGGGTTCGGCGACGGGTCGCTGTCTCCGTAGCCGGAGCGCGAGTAGCTGTAGACCTGTGTTATGGTGGTGATGTGGCGGATGGCGGCGGACCACATGTATGAGTCGCTGGCGAGGCCTTGGAGGATCAGGACGGCAGGGGTGCTGGCAGGGGCACCGGGAGGCCCGGGGTGGATGGTGAGGTTGAGGGAGTGGGTGGAGATTGGGACACGAGTGGAAGAGGAGGATGACGCTGCTGGGGACATGTTGAAAGTCCTACAGAGCTATGTGAAGCGCGTCGAAGATCGTTGATGATCGTGTGCTGGTAACATTATATCTTGGTAAATACAGTACAGTACTGCAAAACAATCCGACATGTGATGTGAAGTCGCGTTAAATCATGCCCCGCAGTTGAGGCTCTGGATCTTCGTATCGGCCGAATTGGTCCGCTTACATCACCAATATCCGACGTCATCGTCAATGGATATTTCGGAAAGTATGAATTGATTTCAACATCCTCCTTCCCGGTTTCTCTTGTTCTCACTCACATTGCAAAAATACACAAAGGTTCAGTTCTCAAAGCAACCACTAAACATGACTTCTTCAGACTACACATTTAAGGGATGGATGGGGCTCGACAAGAAATCCGCCGAGGGCAATATGGAGTGGAAGGAGTATGAGCCCAAAACTTGGGACGAGAATGACGTTGATATCAAAATCACTCACTGTGGCATCTGCGGTCAGTCACGGTCTCATACATAGTGTATGGAGCTACAAAACTGATACCCTTCAGGTTCTGATCTCCACACT
>JBPBPI010000045.1:0-5812 GCA_050954885.1 Janthinobacterium lividum
CCTAACGAAAAGAGAATTGTGTATGTCAAAACATAATCACATTCAACTATAGATCATAATCTTGCCATTATGTAAAAACATAAACTCATTCAGCTATAATTAAATAAAGAAAGGTCGATTTTAATGAATACCATTTCAAATATACCAAGCGTCGTTCAAACTTATTCAGCAGGGGGACAGATCCAATCCCAACCCATTGCAAATAACAGTTCATCTGTTTTTGCGGACTTTGTAAAGCAAGCCATTGATCATTCTCGAACCCATGAAAATGCAGCCATCGAAGCCAGTCAAGGAAAGATGTCAACCCTTGAATTGGCCAAGGTTGCCACTAATGCGGAATTGGCTCTTCAAGAATTTAATACCTATCTTAACAAAGCCATTTCGGCACTTAATGATGTGACCAAATCCAGTATGTAATTTGGCCACAAAATATGCGGTTAGTTTTGTTCAAGAACACGCGCGCGTTTATTCCAGGTCAGTGCAAAGAAAAACGCACCAAAAACTGCACTGATGATAAAGAAATTAAATCCCCAGGCCCAGCCAACGTTGTGGACGATGTACCCGACACCCAAAGAAGAAATAGCCGATCCTACATACGCAAAACTTCCTGTAAGACCTGTGGCCACACCGGCTGCACGTTTGGAGGTTAAATCAGCGCTGGCAATTCCTGCCATGACTTGAGGACCATAAACCAAGAAACCTGCCATCATGAGTGCCAGTGTTTCATAAAATTCATGACCCGCTGGGATTAACCAAACGACACCGATGGCGACCGCACATCCCAACATATAAAAAGCACCGACAGGGCCACGACGTCCATCAAAGACGTGATCTGAAAGCCAGCCTGCTGAAATACCGCCAAGAAGTCCAGCGATTTCAAAAGCCGCCAATTGAAGACCAGCGATGGCGAGGCTGACACCTTTAACTTCTTTTAAGAACATAGGTGCCCAAAAGAAAATACCCATTCTTGGAATGTAAAGGCACATTTGAGCAAAACCCACAAACCAGACGTATTTATTTTTAATCACCATCGATAAAACTTCACTTATGGTAATACGTTCGTCATGACGAGGATCAAGATGGACCACATCACCTTTGTATTCCTCAACCGCAGGCAAGCCTAATTCTTTTGGCGTATCACGCAAACGGTTGAAAACAAATATCGACAAAACAGCGGCAATAATACCTGGAAATAAGAAAACAGCTCGCCATCCATAATTGTTCGTCAGCAAATAACTTGAAAACAGAAAAATAGTGGCGGCACCAATTTGATGAGAGGACGCCCAAAAGGCCCACTTGGTACCCAATTCGCGTGGCGAGAACCAATGTGTGATTAGGCGGGCACAAGGTGGCCATCCCATAGATTGAAACCAAGCGTTGACAATCCAAAGCCCACCAAAGAACATTAAACTGTTGCCATAAGCCATACCACAACTGGTAAGGGCTGATCCCAAAAGACCCAAGGACATAAAATAACGGGCATTGGATCTGTCGCTGACATAACCGTTGACGAACTTTCCAATTCCATAAGCAATGGACCACCAAGTCCCAATCCAACCAATATCAATTTTAGTAAGGTGAAATTCTTCTGATAAACCTGGGATTGCCATCGCAAAATTTTGTCGAACCAAATAAAAAGCAGCATATCCGATAATTGAGGCGTACATAATGCGAACACGCCAATAGCGAAAAGAGTTTTTTTGCAAATTCATAAGTTTGTCATAGGTATTTAACAAGCTATTCGATACTGTTTTTGTCACTGACATTCAGCTTAATTCCTTTCCTAATAATACAATTTGAAGATCGTAACGAAAGAATTTTAAAAAGGAAACAATTTTATTTACATTCATATAGTGACGACCTAATAAAATTGAGAAAAATTTCAAAAATTTGAATTGTCTAAACTTTAAACATAGGTTAATAACACATAAAAACGATAAAAGATCTAAAATATGTTGCCCACTTTTTCAAAACCATTGCAAACCGATATGACGATTCGTCTGCGACGCAACCGACGTCATGATTGGCTTCGTCATCTAGTTTCTGAGACCTCTTTTAATGCACAGGATGTCATCTGGCCCGTATTTGTACGGGAAGAATCAATTAATCCTACGGTCCAAAGAATGCCTGGCATTCATCGTTATATTCTTTCTGAACTGATTGATCAAGTCGGACAAGCGCTTGAGTTAGGTCTTCAAGCGGTGGCTCTTTTTCCCGTAATCGCCCATGATAAACGGGACGACTATGCGCGCGAAATTTTCAATGAAGAAGGAATTTTATATGAATCTATTCGCGCTCTAAAGAAAACATTTCCGCAATTGGGCGTCATCACCGATGCAGCCCTCGATGCCTTTACAAGTCACGGTCATGACGGGCTATATTATGAAAATGATGTGATAAATGATGAAAGCGTTGATTTAATTGCGCAATTTGCTTTGCGTCAAGCCCAATCGGGCGCTGATATCATTGCGCCTTCGGATATGATGGACGGTCGCGTGGGCGAGATCAGAAAAGTCCTAGATCAGCATCGCTTTCAAAATGTCGGTATTATGTCTTATGCGGTTAAATATAATTCCAATTTTTATGGCCCCTTTAGAGAAGCTTTGGGATCTGATAAATGTTTGGCTAAAGGTCACAAGCGGACCTATCATATGGATCCCGCCAATGCTCAAGAAGCGTTACGAGAAGTCGCCCTTGATCTTGAAGAAGGGGCTGATTCTATTATTATTAAACCAGGAATGCCTTATTTAGATATTATTCGCCAGGTTAAAGATCATTTTGGCGTGCCAACTTTTGCCTATCATGTCAGCGGAGAGTACAGTATGTTGAGGGCAGCTGCTGATGCCGGCATGATATCTTATGAAAAAACGCTTTTTGAGATTATGACTTGTTTTAAAAGAGCAGGGGCTAATGGCGTGATTACATATAATGCCGTTGATGTTTTAAAATTGATCAAACAAGGTTAGGTGATGCCTCAGAAAATTTTTTATCTGCTCCCTTTTTTACTTACAGGATGTATTGGGTCTTATATTGTTCACGATGATACCTCAGGTTTTAATTATGGCAATTTAGCCACGGTGCCTGAGCGTCCTCAACCTTTTCAGCTTCAAACTTATCATCAAGAAATTGATCGATTGAAAGCAGAACATCAAAGTGCTTATCAAAAAAACGAAGAACTTCGGAAATTGCATCAAAAAAATGTCAAAGTACCTCAATAAAGTTTTAGGCTTGTGAGCAAAGTTTAAACAAAGTTAATTTTTATTTTTTAAAAATTGTTCATAAATTTTTAGTAATTTATAGACAAAACTCTCTCATTTATACTAAATAATAAGTATATTATATTTTTTAAAGGAGAAGAATTTTCAATGAGAAGCGTTTTTCATTATTTTACCTCTCCCAAATTCTCAAAATTTCTTGGTATAGTTCTATTTTTTTTCATAAGCTTAAGCTCTCATCAACTAGAAGCAAAATCATCAAAATCAAAAAAAACAGTTTCTGGAACGGGATTAAAATATGCAGCTTTTGTCATGGATGCGACGTCCGGTAAAATTTTACATTCCGATAATTCAACGGCACTTATTCCGCCGGCATCACTGACCAAAATGATGACATTACATATTTTGTTTGAAGAACTGATGGCCAAAAGACTCACGTTAAATTCACCAGTTTTAATTTCCAAGAAAGCAGCAAGTCAAAGCCCGTCTAAGCTTGGTGTGCCCGCCGGTGGCGTGATTACTGTGAGAGATGCGTTACTATCACTCATGACGCGCTCGGCCAATGATGTGGCGGTGGCGGTGGCGGAGACGGTTTCAGGATCTGAAGAAGCGTTTGTGGACCGTATGAACCAACGGGCACGATCACTAAAGATGACACGAACACTTTTTAAAAATCCTTCTGGTTTACCCAATTCTCAACAAGTGACCAGTGCCTATGATATGGCACTTCTTTCCAGAAGTTTGCTGCAACAATTTCCGGTCTATTATCGTTTTTTTAAAACAAAAACTTTTGAATACAAAGGTCAGAAAATTCACAATCACAACAAGCTTTTGGGTAAGATTGAGGGTTTGGACGGCATCAAAACAGGATTTGTTTGTGCTTCAGGCTTTAACATTGCTACATCCGCCATTCGTCAAGGACGTCGTTTAATTGGTGTGGTTATGGGGGGCGAGACCGCCAAATGGCGCGATCGTCGCATCAGTCAATTGCTGGAGACCTCATTTTTAAAATTGCCTCATCAGCCTATGAACAATCTTGTTTTTGAATCTACTCAAAATGCAGAAATTGATCTTGTTCAAGTTGCCACACAACCTTTAAATTCCCAAGCATTGCCGACTCAAAAAGCTGTGTATACCCCAGCCTCTCTTGACCAAGTTACAACATCAGACACAAATGTGACCCAAAAAGTAAATCAACCTTTAGAGTCTGGCGATTGGTTTGTGCAATTAGGTACGTTTAAACAAGCAAAAGACGCCCACATGGAAGCCGCGATGATACGTTCAAAGCTTCCTCATGAATATACAGCCAAAATATTTGTAATTAAATCTGATCTGAAACGCGCGCGCCACTACCGCGCACGCTTAGGAAATTTTAACAAAAAATCTGCAGATAAAATCAGTAATCTCTTGAAAAAACAAGGTGTTTCAAATTTGGTCTTGAAAGATTCATCACGCGCCAAAATTCAAACAGCCATGGTTGATAAAAAATAAATTTTTTTATACAATTTAATTTTTTTAGGTATAAATTAAAATTATCAAAAATTAAATATTACCTATACTTATCTTTAAATTTAAAAAAAAATTATATTAATTTAACCGCTTATTTTAATATATTGATTTTTTAAAATAAAATTGAATAATATATATTCATTTATTCTATTCTTAGTACTAACAAAAAAACTTTACTTTATTATATGAGTCAACTATACATCTATGAATATTTTTGCCTAAAAGGAATAATTTGAGATGTTTAAGCTGGTATATATCGTAAGTATGATTTTTAATCTTGTTGTTTTTGAGAGCTATTTTTCCTGCTCTCTTTTGGCAAATCAAAAAAAACTTGTTCAAATTCTTGAAGAAATAAATGACTTTACAGTGTATAAACAAAGATCTATTCAGACAGCTTCGCCTCATGAAGCATTTGAGCTTTTGAAACAGCATTGCCAAGAAATGGCACTTTATTATAAAGATTTGGAAATTACCCTTAGAGAACGCTATACACGCTATATACAAGCCAAAAATCAATTTATAGCCAAAAAAGCTCTTTTGTTAAATATTAAAAATAATTTGGGTTTTAATCTGCCCAAAAAAGATGATCCTAAAGATTTTTTAGAAATACAAATATTATTTTATAATGATCACTATAGAATTTGGTCTGAAAAATTTTTATTTTTATTAGATAATGAAAGAAAAAAACAGATTTTTGGTATCCAGATGGTTCCAAAAACAGACGAAGAATTATTAGAAATGAAATGTTTTCTTAAAAAAGATCTTTCTTCAGCATATTCAAAAAGTTTTAAAATAGTAAAAAATAACCCTTATAAATATGAAAGTAGTAAATCATTTAAAAAGCTTATAGATGAACTTTGGTCACTGCGCTATGCTTACGAGCTTATCGCTTTTTGGGCAAGGACAGATGAAGAAATAAAACTACTTAATCTGCCTCACCCTCAAATGGGACAAAATACCGTTGAAGAAGCAATCTTTAAGATATCTAACTTATAGCTGATTGACGTAATGATTTGTCTTTGATATTTTGAGTGAATGAGTTACGGATATAGCATAGATTTAAGGAAACGTGTTCTGTTTTATATTGA
>JBPBPI010000046.1:0-4299 GCA_050954885.1 Janthinobacterium lividum
ACGTCATCCGCACCCGACAGGGTCACCACATCATGGGCGCCGGCGCTCGTGGTGATCTGGTCTAGGCTGCCGCCCAGCTGCGCCGAGATCCCGCCCGTACCGCCCGAGATGCTGTCGGCATCGGCCGCGTCGGCGAGAATGATGGCGCCGCCCTGCCCGGTAATCGTGTTGTGCCCCGCGCCCTGGACAGAGACATGAGCCGTGCCGGCCGCTGTGACCAGGGAGTTGCCCGACCCGGTGATGCTGACGGTAGCCGTTCCGGACATGGTGAGCATGTTGCCGGCGCCGGTCACCGATGCGGTATCCTGGCCCTGGGACATGACCGTGTCCTGGCCTGCCAGGGTGAGGGTGTCCGTGGCGCCCGCCGCCGTCGTGATCGTGTTCGCGTGTCCCGTATCCGTGTACGTGAGCCCGCCGATCCCGCCTGCGATCGACGCGCCGGTGCCGGACTCCTGCACCTGCAAGGCGGCATTCGTGCCGGAAATACTGTTGTTCGTGCCGACCAAATCGGTTACATTCAGCGTGCCGGATACGGCGGATACGACAGCGGACCCGGCGTTCAGGGCGACGGTGGCGGTCCCGGTCGTGGTGCTCGTGAGCTGCATGCTGCCCTGCACCGTCACCTGGTCGTTGGTGCCGGTGATGACGACGCTGTCGGTCCCGTTGGAAAGCAACGTGTCGCTGGCCCCATCCAGGGAGATCACATCGTGGGCGCCGGCATGCGTGGTGATCACGTCCTGCATGCCGGACACATGCCCGGTGATCCCGCCAAGCCCGCCCGAGAGGGTGTCCTGGTCGGCCGTATCGGTCAGGACGATCGCGCCGCCGGTTGCCGTGAGGGTGTTGTGGCCCGGTCCTTGGATGGACACCGTGGCGACCCCGGCCGTAATGTTCAGCGTGTTGGCAGACCCGGACACGACCACGGAGGCGGTCCCGGACGTCGTGATCGTGTTGCCCACGCCGTCCACGGTGATCGTGTCCGTCCCCTGGGCCACCACGGTATCGTGGCCAGAGAGTACGAGCGTGTCGGTGCCGGCCGCTGTCGTGGAGATCAGGTTGCCGCCGATGGTGTCGGCATACGACAGCCCGCCGCTGCCGCCCGCGATGCTTGCGCCGGAGCCCCCCTCCTGCACGGCCAAGGCTGCCCCGGTCGCCGACAGGCTGTTGCCGGTGCCCACGCTGTCGGTCACCACAAGCGTGCCCGAGGATCCGGTCACGGATGCCTGCGTGCCGGTCAGCATAACGGTTGCACGGCCCGTGGTCATGACCTGGGCGGCACTGCCGGTAAGGGACACGGTGTCCGTGCCGTTGAGCACGCCCATGTCCATTACGCCGGCCAGGGTGACCGCGTCAAGGGCGCCCACGCTCGTGGTGATCGCGTCCTGCGTACCCGAGACATTCGCGGTGATCCCGCCCGTGCCACCCGAAACCGTCTCGTGGTCCGCCGTGTCCGTCAGGACGATGGCGCCGCCGGTTCCGGTGATGGTGTTGTGGCCCGCACCCTGGACCGATATCGTCGAGGTGCCGGCAACGACGTTCAGTGTCTCGAGCGACCCGCCGACGCCGATGAAATCCGTGCCCGAGGTGGACACCGTATTGCCGGTCCCCGAGACATAGACGGTGTCCGTACCCTGGGCACTGACGGTGTCGCCGCCATAGAGGAACACGGTGTCGTGCGCCTGGGCGTTCGTGGTAACCGTGTTCCCGCCGACAGAGCCCGAATAGACCAGCCCGGCGGCCGTGCCGGTGATGACCGCCCCGCTGCCATACTCCTCGACGTTCATCGCGCCCGCGCCACCCATGATGGTGTTGGATCCGCCATGGTCCTTGACGCTCAGCGTGCCGGACGCTGACGTGATCGTGTTGCCCGTGCTCGTCAGAAAGACGGAGGCCGTGCCGCTGGTGGAGACCTGGTTGTGGGCGCCGGAGACAGTAACCTGGGCGACGCCCGTGGTGGTCAGGATATTGCTGTCGTTTTGCAGGGTGATGGTGTCCGAACCGTTGGCCGTCAGGGTGTCGCCACCCTTGACGGACAGGATGTCCGTCGCCCCAGCATTGGTTGAGATCACGTTGCCGCTGCCGGTGTCCAATAGTACAAGCCCACCCGCGCCACCCAGGATGCTGGCGCCGCTTCCGGACTCCTGGACGGACAGGGCCGCCGCTGTGCCGGAGATGCGGTTCTGGCCGCCGACGCTGTCAATGACCGTGAGCGTACCGGACGTGCCCGTCACGGTGTCGTTAGAGCCTTGCAGCACAACGGTCGAGGACCCGCTGCTGCTGACGCTGCTGCTCGACCCGCCGACCGTGGCGTGGTCGTTGCCAGCCATGTTCAGCACGGCGGCCTGGGTCGTCGTGATGGTGTCGATGGCGTTGGCAGACGTGGCGACCGTATCGCCCAGGCCCGTAAGGTGCAGGGTAAGGCCCGAGGTGCCGCCCGAGATCGACTCCTGGTTGGTGGCGTCCGTCGCCACGATCGAGCCGCCAGTTGATGCGATGGTGTTGTGGCCCGACCCCTGGACGGTCACGCTGGTCGTTCCGGATTGTACGTTCAGGGTGTTGTTTGACCCTTGGAAATTGACGCCCGCTGCCCCCGAGGTGGTGATCGCGTTGCCTGTGCCGACCACGGTGATCGCATCCGTGCCAGCGGAGTTCAGGGTGTCGTTGCCGCTCAGCGTGACGGTGTCCGTTGCCTGGGCCGACGTGCTGATCGTGTTGGCGCTGCCCGTGTCCGTGTAGCTAAGGCCGGCCGAGCCGCCCGAGATGCTGGCGCCGCTGCCGGCTTCCTGGACGCTCAGGAACAGGGTGCCCCCCGAGACGGTGTTCCCGGTACCGACCTCGTCGACCACGTTGATGCTGCCCGTCAGGGTGCCGAGGGTGGACACGCTTTCGGACTGGTTCTTCAAGTCGATGTTCGAGACACCGGTATATACAATGATGGTCTCGCCCGATCGCACGGCCGTGACCGTGTCCGACCCACTCAGGAACGCAAGCTCGTTGGACCCGTTCATCGTGATGCTGTCGTGGGCACCGACGGCCGTATGGATGACGTCGGCCGCCCCGGACAGCTGGGCTGTGATGCCGCCCACGCCGGCCGAGATGCTGTCGTAGTCGGACATGTTCGTGAGCACGATCGCGCCCGCGTAGCCGTTGATGACGTTGTGGCTGCCCGAGTCCGTGATGGTCGCGGTGCCCCCGACGACCTCGATGTCCGAGTACTCGGTATCCGCTATGGTGATGGTGGCGGAGCCGGACGTCGTGAGCGTGTTGCTGAATTCGTTCAGCTTCACCGTGTCGGTGCCCGCTGACACCACCGTGTCCGCGCCCGCCAGGGTCAGCGTGTTGTGCGCGCTGGCGGACGTGGTGATCGTGTTGGAGCCGGTGGTGTCCGTATAGACAAGACCTCCGGTTCCGCCGATGATGGTCGCGGCGGTGCTCTTTTCCTGGAGGCTCAAGAACCCATTTCCGGAGAACGCGTTGGTCCCGGCGGTGTCGACCACGGTGAGGGAACCAGCTGTCGCGACCACGGTGTTGGACTTGCCCGACAGGGCGAGCGTCGAGGTGCCCGTGTTGGACACCGTGTTGGACTTGCCGCTCAAGGTGAGCGTTGCGTGGCCGGACGTGGAAATGCTGTCGCGCAGGCCGGCCGAGGTGATAGTGTCCTGTCCCTTGGACACGATGGTGTCGTCGCTGGCAAACGTCAGCTTGGCAGCCGACGTGATATCGGTTGCGATCGTCTCGACGCTGCCCGTGTCGATCAGCGTGGTCTTCGATCCCACGAGCGTGATCTGGTTGCTGCTGCCGCTGGTGCTGAGCGTACCGCCCAGGGTGCCCGACACGGAGATCTGCGACAGGGTGTCCCGGACACTGGCGACCATGGTGGCGTGCTGGGGCGTCAGGGAGATGGTTTCGTGCCCGACGCCCGTCAGGGTCAGGGAGTCGGCAATCGAGTTGACCACGTTGGCTGTGCCGGTCAGCGAGACTGTCGCGGTGCCGCTGTTGAGCGACACATTGAGCTGGGACTGGGCCAGGGCCAGTTTCGTGGTAGACCCGGCGCCCGTGCTGATGATGGCGTGGGCCGGCAGGACATCCGTGGTCCCCATGGTCAGCGTGCCGCCATTGACCTGAACGGCCGTAAACGACCCGGCAGCGGTATCGGCCACGGTCAAATTGGTGATCGTGAGCGACCCCGCATCGAGGGTGAGAAGAGGACCCGTGATGTCCGTCGTCAGGGTGGTCCCCTCGCCGTTGATCAGCACGGCCTGGCCATTCTGCGGATGGATATCCTGAATGGATGTCTCG
>JBPBPI010000047.1:0-22806 GCA_050954885.1 Janthinobacterium lividum
AAGACTCAGAAAGGACAGAGCCACCCCTTTAAACTTCTTACACAACCTAGATCATAATCTTGCCATTATGTAAAAACATAAACTCATTCAGCTATATGACAACGGCCAACGATGCTTCGCTTAATTTAAGTGAGACTTTGGGTAAGATTCACACCGATCAGGCTCAAATAGAGACTGAGGTTAAGGAGTTGAAAAACACCAATACATTCATCAATGAAACACTGTCAAAAATTATGGATGTCGATCCTTTAAGAGCACATGTTGAATCGGTCAAAATTGAAACAGAAATGACGATTGCGCGTCAAGGATTGAAACAAATGATGAAAGCAACGTTAGATTTACTTGATCTTTTACGATAAAAATTTAAGATAGAGAGAATAATAATGAGATATAATTTTACCACAGGGACTCAAGAGATTATCAATCCAAATCTTTACACATTAAATAATCTTAATTTTGAGCATGGCCTACCGGGCTATGAACATATTACTCAATTCAAGTTAAATTCTTTGGAAGATCAAGGATTTTTTCCATTACACTTGTTGTCGGATTCTCATCCTTGTGTGGGGAAAGCGCCTGTGGCTTTTATTGTCGTGGGGGAAGAAAGCTCAGGTCTTGAACCTTTGTCAGTCGGACAGCGCGAGATAATTTCGACAGCTCTTAAAATAAAATCATTTTTTGAGGTTTATTATTTAATTACCCTTGAAAAAACTAGTAAGATGTTGACTTTAATGGCCAATGTGCGGGCACCTCTTATCATTGATCCCGTGACACACAAAGGATGTCAATATATTTTTAATGACACAACAGAAGAAGTCTCTTGTCTATTGCAAGATCTATCGATTATGATTCATCAGAATCGATTGAGACAACGCGCAGCAAAAGCTTAAAAGACGCATGTCTGATCAACATAATTAAAAGAATCAATTCATAATTGATCAGATAACAAGGGCATGTTTATGAATTTAAGACAAAACGTACTTAAAATTTTATCAGGTTTTGCTCTTGCTTTCACCTTAACGACACAAAGTTTTTGTTGGGCTGAAAAAATTTCTCAACATTCCTATGCGCCTCATACGTTGAAACAATCTTCAATTTCGCCAGAAAATATGCCTTCAAAAAAAGAGCATAGTCCTTTATCTGATGCACAAAAAAAAGATCAATTCTATCAAAGTCGATCGCAAGCACCCATCTGGCTTGATTCAAATGGTCTGACGGACGCTGGGCAAAATGCCTTGTTAACGCTTCAAAATGCAGGTTATGAAGGTTTGAGTTCTTCGCTTTATCAACCGATCATTAAAATGATGTCTGACCTTGATGTTAAAGGTATGTCTGCCCAAGAGTTGATGACATGGGACATAAAAATCACGCAATCGATCACCACATATCTTGAGGACTTGGAAGGCGAGCGTTTGTCGCCTGAAAAAGTTAATAAAGACTTACATTTAAAGGTAAAAGATGTTGATCCTTATGTAATTTTAACCCAAGGTTTAGACCAAGATCCATCGGGAAAATGGCTGACCACCTATACTCTCGTTGGCAAAGAATACCAAGACCTTAAAAAATTACTGGCTGAATACCGTCACATTGAACAACAAGGGGGATGGCCAACTTTAGAAATGCCGTCTTCAACCAAATTAGAGCTTGGAAAGCATCATCCTTCAATTATGGCTCTTAAAAAACAATTGTTTATTCAAGGAGACTTAAAAGAAGAAGATACGGGAGACGACACTTTTACAAAAAACCTGATGTCAGCTCTTCAACAATTTCAACGCCGTCACGGTCTTGAAGACGACGGGAAATTGGGGCCTGAGACACAACAAGCTTTAAATGTTTCTGTTGAGGCACGTATCCAACAAATCATTGTGTCTATGGAGCGGTGGCGTTGGGCGCCTAACAAAGGACCAGGTGAACGGTCAGTGGTGGTCAATATTGCCGGATTCTATTTGCAAGCCTTTGAAGGTAATCAAAAAGTCTTTGACATGCCCGTGATCATTGGTCGAAGTTTTCGTAAAACGCCGGTATTTGTCTCTCAAATCGATTTTGTGCGGTTCAATCCCTCTTGGCATGTGCCCCAAAGTATTGCGGTGAAAGATAAATTACCACTTTTACGCTCGAAACCGTCATATTTTAAGACCAAAGGATATACCATTTACGATTCAAGTGGCTCACCCGTTGATCCCGAAGATGTGGATTGGGCAGGAGTTGAGGCCGCCAACTTTAATTATAAAATTGTTCAAAAGCCAGGAGACGCCAATGCTTTGGGCAAACTTTTTTTTCATATTAATACCCCTTTTGATGTCTTTTTACACGGCACGCCTGACGTTGAGTTGTTTAAAAAGGCCAAAAGATCTTTTAGCTCGGGATGTATTCGTCTGCAAGATCCCACAAAAGTTGCTGAATTTATCTTAAAGGATGATCCAAAATGGAGCAAAGAAGCGATTCTCGCGCGCCTTGACCAAACAGGAACCCAAGATGTTATCTCCCATCCTTTGGTCGATGTTTATGTCACCTATCAAACCGTGTGGGTTGATGATGAGAATTTGGCTCATTTTATGGATGATCTTTATGGTCAAGATAAAACAATTGAAACGGCTTTAAAAATTCAAGAAGCATCAAAAGTTATATTTTAATTTAAGAGAGATATATTAATTCATTTTAAATAATGGTATAAAGATTATAGAATTCAAAAATAAAAATTAAATTCTTATCTCTCTCTTTACATGTCTTTTTTTGTCAAGAGATAAGATTGGCTTAAGGTTTAAATACATTATGAAAGTTTCTGCAATCGCCGAGCAAGTTTTCGATCCTATAGACGTATTTTTAGGACAGAAATTAAGGAACTTTAGATCTCGTGTTGGATGGACATTGATGGATTTGGCTGATCGCATTGGCGTGTCTCATCAGCAAATTCACAAGTATGAACAAGGTCAATCAAAAATCTCGGCCAGTATGCTTTATAAAATGGCCACCATCTTTTCAACAACCCCAAATTCATTTTTTGAAGGATTTGTGCCTGAAAAATATCAAACCACCGCTTTGATACAAAATGACACAATTTCCCTTAAAGTGCGTGAGAAAATAAATCTTTTGTTGGTTGAAGACAGTGCGTCTGATGAATTTTTAGTACGTAAAGTTTTGGAGACATCTCCTTATAAATTTGAAATATTTTGTCTTCACAATGGCGAAGATGCCATTAATTGTTTAAAAGGACGTGGCAATTTAGCTCCCTTTAATCGGCCTGATATCGTATTGCTCGATTTAAATTTGCCAAAATTAAATGGTATTTCAATTCTGCGTTCCATTAAACAAGATCGAGATATTCAAGACATTCCTGTTTTAATTTTAACCAATAGTTTAAGTAAGCAAGACATGATGAGTGCTTATAAAAATTTTGCCAGCGGATATATCAGTAAATCTTTTGATTTCAATATCTTCAGAAAAAATTTACAAACAGCAATTTCTTACTGGATCGATGCTGTTGTCCTGCCTGAGTCTTGATCAAAACTTAAATCATTAAAATTGATTAAAAACGATTCAAAATTCAACTCGATAAATTTTCTCATCCTAATATTCTTAAACTCAATAAAAGATATTTTTTTATGTAAAGTCATTTAGATATTATCTTATAAAGATTGTTTAAATGTTTTGAAATTATTGAGAGAATTTAAATGTTAAATCAAATTCAAATAAAAAGATCTAAGTCAGGTACGATAAATCAAGAAGATAAAAATTCGATTTCTTATAAAATAAAAAAACAAATAAATGATGTTGTTAAAGAATCTGAATCTTACTTGCAACAACACATGCCTAAAAAATCTAAAAATCATAAAAAAGGATTTGGTTCTATGACGCCTGCTAAAATTGCTGAAATTGCCAAAAAAGGTGGCAAAGCTCGGGCGAAACAATTGGGACACGCAGGATTTGTTGAATTGGGCCGTAAAGGGGGTATTGCACGGGCAAAACAACTGGGACACGCAGGATTTGTTGAATTGGGCCGCAAGGGTGGGGCCGCTCGCGCAACTTCTTATTTAAATAAATCTATTGATCCTCAAAATAATCTTTCAAATCAACATCCCATTATGTTTAAAGAAATGACTCGATCATATCAAATAAATAAAAATATTGATCCTGGTATAAACAAGCAAGAAAATTTAACAAAATACACCGTCAATGCTGAAAAAATCAGACAAAAACAGTTTGAAATAGAGTTAAAAAAACACGTTGCTTAAAATAACTTATAGACCATTTAATACATAAAATTATTTTTCAAAATTGTCCTTTGCCGGATATCCAGAGGCCTATAAGAAGAAGTCCCAAGATAACACGATAGGCAACAAATGGTGTAAAACGGGATTTTATCAACCAATTCATCATAAAATTAATCGTGAGAAGTCCAACTGTAAAAGATAACGCAATACCTATCAAAATATCGCTTAAAATAAAACTTTCTTCATGATGAATTGCCTTTGCAATTGTCAATGTTGCCGCCCCTAAAATCGCAGGTACCGACAACAAAAAAGAAAATTTAGCCGCGTCCCATCTTGAAAAATTTAAATATCGTGACATTGTGATTGAAACACCGGATCTGCTGGTACCAGGTATTAAGGCCAAAGCTTGTGCGAGACCAATAAAAATAGCATCCTTTAATGTCATGGTTGTAAGCGTGCGATGAGATGCGCACCTTTGATCAACATAGTATAGTAACACGCCATAAAAGATTGATGTGGCGCCAATAAGTCCAAAATGATATAGATTCTTAATTCCCCAATGACTGATCAACAATCCTAATAAAATAGAAGGCACGGTTCCGATGATTAAAAACCAGGTCATTTGACTTGAAAGATTTGTCCGTGTGCCGGTTAAAAACAGCGGTAAGTTCTTGAGAAGTGCCAAAATATCTTGCCTGAAATAATAGATCACAGCACCCAAGGTTCCCATATGAAGCGAGACATCAAAGATCAAACTTTGAGGGGGCCATTTTAAAAAAGCTGGAATAAGAACCAAATGGGCTGAAGAGCTGACAGGTAAAAATTCGGTGATTCCTTGAATTGCGGCAAGGACAATGATTTGAATGAGTGGCAAAATGAATTCTCTATGTTAAAGTTAGGTTTGTCACACTTTACTCAACAAATAAGAAAGACGTCAAAGGTTTTATGCGTACTTTATTTCATGTTCCCCTATGTGCCTTCAGTCGAAAGGTTCGATTGGCCTTGGGAGAGAAAAAACTTGATGTAAATTTAGAATTTGAGCAGGTTTGGCGTCGTCGTGAAGAATTCTACGATATTAATCCGGCAGGACAAGTGCCTGTACTTCGGGATCTTAACGATAAAATTATTATCGACAGCTCAGCCATTGTTGAATATTTAGAAGATGCCTATCCAGATCCTTCACTTTTGGGCCGCGATATTTATGAGCGTGCTGAAGTTCGCCGTTTGGTAGCTTGGTTTGACGATAAGTTTAATCGGGAAGTGACTAAAACATTGGTATATGAAAGAACACTTAAGCGATTTTTTACATCCGGCGGCCCTGATTCAAATGCCTTACGTGCGGGAAAAGCGGCTTTGGAATGGCATTTGGATTATGTTTGTTGGTTGGCAGATCGCAGAAATTGGTTGGGCGGTGATGATTTTACGCTGGCTGATATTGCCGCAGCTGCTCACTTATCGACGGTTGATTTTATTGGTCATGTGCCTTGGGATAAATTTCCGGAAGCCAAAAGTTGGTATGTGCGGGTTAAATCAAGACCCAGCTTTCGCCCCTTGTTATCAGATCAAATGTCAGGCGTTTTAATTGCCGATCACTATGCAGATTTAGATTTTTAGGAATCTTTCACCATTAAGTAATTTTGATGGCCGGAAAAAGTGCCCTCAGAAACTTGGAACTTTCCAACCTGTTTGAAGTCTGCTTTACGATAGACATGAATGGCGCGCAGATTTTGATCATCAGGGCTGATGTAAACTTTTGTCAGTGTCGAGTCTATATTTTCTTTATAAAAGGTTATAAAGGCGTTGAGCGTTGGCACAGCGTAGCCTTGACCTAAATAAGCTTTGTAGCCGATGAAAAAGTCAACACTCATAGTTTTGCTGAAAGGAGAAAGATGTTCAGTCCACAAATCAGGTAAATGATTATCACAAATCACCTTTGGTGTGACATCGGCGGTCATGAACAAACAATAAGGATGATGATCTTTATATCCAATCCAATAATGATAGATACCATCTAAATAAAGGGAAGGCGTCGGTCGATTGTTCGTAAAATCCAAGATGTCTTGGACATGTTCAGGACTATTGTCCCAAAATTCTCTAACATGAGGTTCATTTAACCAATTTAAAATAATTGTTTTGTGATTAGGGGTTATTTTTTCAAAATGAATCATTGTTGTATTTTTTACCACTGCCATTCTTCTTGGTCCCATGAGCTTGCTGTTGTATCTAAATCTAATAATTGATAATCATCTCGCTCCGCCATAAGACGAAATTGTTTTCCCCACCCTGTTCTTTCATGTTTAGAGGGTATGATAACAAGTTTATGATCTTCTACGATTAAATTAATGGTGTTTGTAATTTGACATTGTTCAAGAAGACTTTTAGGAATTCTTAAGCCTTTAGAATTACCAATTTTAATAATATCTATCAACACATCTTTAACTTTTATCAATTGTAGTTACATTGTACTTACTTTATTAAGCTTTTTTGCCTTTTAAAAAATAAATATCCTTACATTAATCCCTTTGCTTTTAAAGAGGTATGCACGCCTTTACCGATGATGATATGATCATAAAGGGTGATACCCATAAGTATTGAGGTGTCGCGAATGGTAATCGTAGTTGAGATATCAGACTCGGACGGTGTTGGATCGCCTGAAGGATGATTGTGAACCATGATCATGCCGGAGGCACCGACATTAACCGCTTTGTTGACAATTTCACGCACGTAAACGGGCGCATGATCGATCGATCCCAGCATTTGCACATCTTCAGCAATTAATTTTAAATGCTTATCAAGAAAGAGCAATCGAACTTGCTCTCGGGTTAGATGGGACATCGTGATTTCACAATAATCCAACACTTCTCGCCATGTTGATATTTGAGTAATGTTTTGATTAAGGATAGCCTCACGGTGAATACGGTGGGCAGTGACTTGAACCAATTTTAAAACCGCGACAACAGAGGGCCCAACGCCTTCTATCTTAAGTAAATCTTCCTCACAAGCGTTAAAGACGTTGGCGGTAGTGCCAAACCTTGTTAAAAGCCTTTTGGCCAAAGGTTTCATATCACGGCGTGCATTGATGCCATAGAGATGCATTTCAATAAATTCGTAAGGGGCGAGGGCATCTTCTCCCCCTTTTAAAAATCGCTCACGAAGACGTCCACGATGACCAATAGATGTATTTTCTTCAGACATATAACCTCATGGTAGGTGAAAGACACGCCATAAGGTCATAAAAACGTTAGAGCAGTGCTCCCACATGGGGAAAATAATTTTTCATAAAAGCAGGAGGTGAGTCCCCAAAACCAACAACGGGTATATTTGAAGATGACTTATGTTCCTGCTTTGTTACACGTTTAGGTCTACTCGTATTAGGTTTATCAGATTTTACTGGACTCTCAAGAGGTTCTTTTACATTTTTAATTATTTTTTCAATAGGATAGGTTTCAATTGTCATATTGATAAGGGCTTGAATATTTTTAAGAGCCACAGCTTCAGATTTGGTGACAAACATAAAAGCGCGTCCGGGACGACCGGCACGTCCCGTGCGGCCAATACGATGAACATATTCTTCCGCATTGATCGGCACATCAAAGTTAAAGACAAAATCAAGCTCTTCCACATCAAGACCGCGTCCCGCCACATCACTGGCCACTAAGAAGTTAATTTTCCCTTTTTTAAAAGCATCCAAGGTGTCAGAACGAACAGATTGATGAAGATCACCATGTAAAGGAGCCGCATTATAGCCATGACGACTGAGAGAGCTGCACAACACCGAAATATCTCTTTTGCGGTTGCAGAAAATAATCGCGCTTTTAACCTGTTCTTTTTCGATAATATGCCTTAGGGCTTCCCGTTTGTCCTTGATCGTTACATGCGTTAAATATTGTTGCACTGTGCCGGCTGTTTCTGACGGCGTGGCCACGCTGATTTCAACAAAATCTTTTAAAAAGGTATGAGATAATTTCCGAATCTCAGGCGGAACCGTGGCTGAAAACATCAAAGTTTGACGACGCGCTGGAAGATAGGAAAAAATTTTCTCAATTTCAGGAATAAATCCCATATCCAACATACGATCGGCTTCATCGATGACCACAACTTCAAGAGCCAGCATCATGATCTTGCCGCGATCGATTAAATCAAGCAACCGTCCGGGGGTGGCAATCAGCACGTCTGCACCTTGCATCAACTTGCGTTCTTGTTCGTGAATCGACTCGCCGCCGATGGTCAATACTTGTTTGAACTTATGGTACTTCCCATAAGTTGCAAAACTACCCGCAACCTGGTGCGCCAGCTCGCGCGTCGGTGTTAAGATAAGAATGCGCGGCATGCGTGCCCGGGCACGTCCCATTTCCAAAATATCCAATAAAGGAAGTGTAAAAGAAGCGGTTTTCCCCGTTCCTGTTTGCGCACTTCCAAAGATATCTCGTCGATGAAGAACATGAGGAATAACTTGGGCTTGAATTGGTGTTGGGACTTGATATCCAACTTCACCAATACTTCTTAGGGTATTTTCCCTGAGACCTAACTCAGTAAATAACATGCAGTTTTGATTTCTTTCATTTGACTGAGACTTGCGATTACTTATTTAATTTTTTGGTATAAAAGTCAAATATTTTTTAGTGGATTTATATTCTATTAAAATAAAGTGAAATATTTTTGTCACACTTTACGATCATTTACGAGGTTTTAAGAGACGCACATTTTAATTGATTGGCTTGAATCCAAGAGGTAGCCATTTCAAAAGGCATAGGACAGGCAAAATAAAAACCTTGCCCACAATCACATCCCAAAGATTTTAATTTTTCATATTCTTCCTCAATTTCAATCCCTTCGGCGACCACTTGCAAATTTAATTCATGACCCAAGATAATGGCACTTCTGACAATTGCTTCAGCCGCTGAATTGTTCATCATGGACCGGATGAACACCTGATCAATTTTGATACAGTCCAAAGGAAGTTTAAAAAGATATTTCATGGACGACTGACCGGTTCCAAAATCATCGACGGATATTTTGATGCCTTCTTCGCGGCAAGATTGTAAAATATCGGCAACCCGATCCAAATTTGCAGGAATTGCGGTCTCGGTGACCTCAATTTCAAAATGGCCTGTTGGAATGTTGTAGGTTTTTAAAAGATGACGAAGTTCAGAAAAAAGAGAGGGATCTTCAAAGTTTTTCATCGAAAAGTTTACCGCACATTTTAGGCTAAATCCTTGACGATTCCACAAATTTAAATGACCCAAAGACGTTTCTAAAAGCCATTTGGTAAATTGATTAACCAGCAATGTTTTTTCTAAAATAGGAATAAATTCACCTGGTGATATCATGCCCAATTGGGGATGCACCCACCTGACCAATGCCTCAACACCCTCACATAGACCAGACTTTAAATTAACTTTTGGCTGGTAGACAAGTTTTAATTGATCTTGTTCAATGGCTTCACTCAGATCGTGAATAAGGCGAAGGCCACGTTGTATTTGACCGTCATCATTGACATTAAAAGAGGCATCTTGATGACTAAGTTCAATAGATTTATCAACCGCAATTTTGGCCTTTCGGATGACAGAAAACAAATCTTCTTGATTGCTTTGAGAGGTTGCATCGCCAAAGTGACTTTCTAAAAATATAGGGATTTGATCGATTAAAAACCGATTACCTAAGCTTAAGCGACATTTTTCACGCATCTCTTGAACCGAAATAGCACCTGAGGGAATTAAAACGGCAAAGGTGCCATAATCGACATAGGCCAAATAAACATGACTGGGAATGATGGTTCTTAATCTTAGAGTAATTTCTTGTAGTAAAGACGACGTGGCTTCAAAGCCAAAAGCTTTATCGATATCACGCAAGCGATTCAACACAATAATTAACACGGTTGATGCGGCGTCGTTTTTTGAAAACCTCTCTTGCCAAAGAAGTTTAAGGCCTGTTGTATTGGGCAGATTTGTCACCAAATCAGTTGTGATATGGACATGAATACTTTTAAGATACAGTTGAAAAATAATAGAAATTGCCCCAGAAAATAATCCAATCAGACAGAAAAAACCACATCTTGTGATCCAAGAAACTGAAATTTGTGGGATATCCAGCAACACATTTGCAGGCATATAGGGGCCGATCATAAAACCTGCTACGAGACCTGCCAATAAGCCACCTGGAATTTGAAAGGCAATACCGCTTAAAATAATAGGAATGTAACAAACATGCAAATAGGCGTAAGTGGTGCCACCTGTGGCATAGACAAGATAGGCACACGCAAGCTCAAGTAAACCAATGATAAAAATAAAGCCATACTTATGGGCATGCTTAGGTGATATCAAAAGTTGGGCAAGGGTTGTAAAAGATTTCGTCATCATTTAAGAATCATTTGATACTGAGAGGCCAAAAAACAAAATCATTGAAAAAATTTAAAAATTCAATTTTTGTTAATGATGTTGATATACTTTTAAAAATTATTCAATCAAAAAGAAAAGTAAATTTAATGAAATTTAAAAACATTTTCCAAAAAAGCGTTGTTTACTTTTTATTCTTTACATGCCTTGCCGTCTTTTGCGGTTATATGTATTCAATATTGGCTGTAGATAATAATGAAATGCATATGTATTTAATTATTATTGGCACCTTTATTGTTTTGGTGTTGATTCATGAACATCTTGAGCGAAGCACCTATCAAAATCAAATTGCAGCCGCTATTAGTCAATTTCGTCAAAGTCATGAATTGATTATCGAATCTCTTCAACAAAAGACCACAGCTTCTACCAAACCTACGTCTTCTACTGATAATGATGATATTTTAACAGAAATTCAAATTTTGGGAAATTTAATTGAAAAAGTACTTCATGAACACGAAGTTCATAATTTGGCGTCAGATGTCTCTTTAAATAAAAATAATTTTTCAAAGACCTCAGACCAAATATCAGAGGTCGTCGAAGATAAATCCACAATTGGGGCCGCAAAAACTTTATTAAGCTTGATCAAAGAAGCGTTGCAAGAAGATCGAATTGAGATGTTGCTTCAGCCGATTGTCAGTTTGCCCCAAAGAAAATTACGTTATTTTGAATGTTTTTCAAGAATTCGCACATCTGACAACACCATTATTAATCCAGATGATTTTTTAAAAATTGCGGAAGATCACTCTTTATATGATGCTTTTTAGATGCATTCAACTTATCCGAAAAACATTGCGCAAAAATTTTAATATTCGTTTTTTTATCAATCTTTCATCGCAAACGTTGGTCAGCCCTTTTTTTAGAGATAATTTTACGGAATTTATGCGTGATAATATATCAATTGCGCCTAATTTTGTTTTTGAAATTGATTATGAGACACTTTACCACGCCGATGAAAAAATACTCAAATCACTTGAAGAATTGAGAAAGCTAGGGTGTGGATTTTCAGTTGATCAATTGCCTTCCATTCAAGTGGATTTTAAAAAGCTGATTCAATTGAATGTAAGGTTTATCAAAATCGATGCCAAAATTCTTCAAGATCTTTTAAAAGATGATACGGTTGGGCTTTCGATTCAAAAATTTAAATCAGGACTTGATAAAGCGGGATGTGATCTGATTATCACAAAAATTGAAGATGAACAAACCTTGATAAGCCTTCTCGAGTTTCATTTAGACTTTGGCCAAGGTTATTTGTTTGGTGCGCCCCAACTTGCCCCAGTGCATACTTAAAATTTAGATAAAAATATCATAAAATGTTTTTTTTGCTTGCGAAAGTCTCAGAAGATTCGTAGGTTGTGTCAGCAGAATTGGGGTCATAGCTCAGTTGGGAGAGCGCTACGATGGCATTGTAGAGGTCAGGGGTTCGATTCCCCTTGACTCCACCAAATCATTTTAAGACAAAAAATAGTTTAACATAACGGAAAAAGCTTTGTCTTAGAGCATTCTTCTTTAAAAACACCAAGCTTTTCTATTTTTTGTTTCGTATCATCGCTTATTTTTCCTGAGTTTATAAGAAGTTTGTAAATTCATCCAAAAACGAGGAGAAATTTTGAAATAGTGTGCAAGTCTTAAAGCAGTGTCAGCTATGATCCCACGCTTTTGTAAAACAATGTCATTCAAGCGTGGTGCTGGAACATTTAAAAGTTTAGCAAGCTGAGATGCGTTTAAACCTAGAGGTTTTATAAATTCTTCAAAAAGAATTTCTCCAGGATGAATATTCCATGTCATCTTTTTCTCCTCGTGGTAATCTCTGATAAATTATAAAATAATGCTACCGTAAAAATTTATTTTCTTTTCAGAAAAGACACGTTAAGGCATATTAGGATTATTTTTAAAGAAAAAATTGATAAAAATGGATATTAAAAATCCTGCTCATCTAGAAATTCTGGTCAAAAGAGCCACTTATGCGTCTGTAAGTGTGGCATTCATTTTAATTATAGCAAAGTTTCTCGCTTGGATAGCAACAGGCTCTCTTAGTTTACAAGCAACACTGGTTGATTCCCTACTTGATGCGGCGGCGTCTGTGTTGAATCTTTTTGCAGTTCGCCAAGCGTATCGTCCGCCAGATCGTGAACATCGTTTTGGTCACGGTAAAATTGAAGCCATCGCTGCATTAGGTCAATCTATTTTTGTGGTAGCTTCTGCGGCTTGGCTTTTAAGTGAAGCTTCAGGACGTCTGGTCCAGCCACAAAAAATTGAATCCATGAATTTGGGTATTTTGGTCATGGTGTTTGCCATCGTGATTACCTTGGTTTTAATTGCCTATCAAAATTATGTTATCGGTCACACCAATTCAACCGCGATCATGGCAGATTCAGTTCATTATCGTTCTGACTTGTTGATCAATGGCAGTGTGATTGTGGCCTTGCTGGGTAGCGAGTGGTTTGGCAATGGCTATCTTGATTCTTTTTTCAGTGTCGTCATTTCAATTTATATTTTAATGACCGCCTGGAAGATTGCCAAAAATTCCTTTCATATTTTGATTGATCGGGAACTTGTCGACGAGGACCGCGAAAAAATTATTGCCATCGCTCTCAGTCACCCTAAAGTTTTGGGATGTCATGATCTTCGAACAAGATCCTCTGGAAGTCGTCATTTTATTCAATGTCACATTGAAATGGATGGCACCTTAAGCTTGCATGAAGCCCACGTCATCAGTGAAGAAGTGTCCTCAACCATTGAGGCACAATTTACACAGGCCGAAGTCATTATTCACGAAGATGCTTATCGAGAAAATAGGGAGTCCCAAGACCCCTTTCTTAAAATTATTTAAAATTTATTTTTGTGAAACGATAGTGGGAAACATACCCTGTGTGTCATAAATAATCTCAACAATTTTAAAGCCTGCTTTTTCCAATTGTATTTGAGTTTCAGATTCAGTTCGATATTTTTGCCATGAAACACCAATAACATCACTAAATAAAGCGCGTTGTTTTAGCAAATCATCGGCGTTATAATGACACCAGGTTGATTCAGATGTCATGGCAGGTGATGGCGTGACAAAACTAGTGATAAGTCTACCACCAATCTTGAGGGCGCGATAAAACTCTTGATAAAGCTGGATGACTTTTATATCCTCAGGTTCGTAAATATTAAGGCCATTGCTGACAATAAGGTGATATTGTCCATCCGCATCAAGATTCCAAGCATCTTTTTTTGTAAATAAAACATTTTGACAAGAAGAATCTTTTGCTTTTTCTGAAGCAAAGTTTAAAGATTCTGGATCAATGTCAATTCCTACCAAATGAACATTTTTTAATTTTGTATAATCTTGTTGTAATAAATCGTCCATTAAACCACAAGGAATTGAGGCTAATGTCATGTCATGAGTTAAATATTTTTGAATTTGTTGATTAAATATTGCAAAACGTTCTCGTGTTGCTTTAACAAGAGGTGCTTTGTGTAAAATCCAATGTTCTAAATCAGACAAATTTTGTTTTTTAGGTCCATGTAGAATAATATAAGCGGTGTAAAAGGCCATTCAATCCTTTATGTTCCAACAAGTAACGTCCAAGATCAAACTTTGTTAAGTGTGTGAGAATTTCTAATTCTTGTTCTAAGGGTAATGCTGGATTTGATATTGATTTAAGATGAGCTTCTTTGTCAGTAAAGTTAAATGTCTTATCTACTTCATGTGAAATACACGTGGCTTTACTGTTTGAAGCTGTTGCAAGTAACACCATAAAAAAACATATCCTGATTAAATTAAGCATTTTTAATATCATTTATGACCTACCAATAATAAGGCTGAGGCCGGACATCAACATGAATAAAGTTGGATTGAGGATAATAGCCAACGCCGCCTGCTTTAAGAGATTTGGCAAGATCCCTAAATTTGCTTAGTGGAAATCCTTCCATGCGAATATCAACCGCTCGTCCGGTCATATGAAGGCTATTTTTGGCAACCCCTGTGCTGATTTTACGTAAGTGTTGATTGGTCTCTTGAGAGCGATACCCACAAATGATTTCCATGGGTTTTTTGGCCCCAATTTTGTGCTGCATGGCATGCATTAAATCGAGCAAACGTTGATCAATTTTGGACACCTTGCCGTTAATTTTATCCCGCAAAATGTGATTGATACGCTTAAGCGCATCGGGCAGATACTGGCCCTCGATCCAATAAGGTTCCTTGAACCATTCACCAGTGGGGCCATTAAATAAAACCAGTGATCGTTCACGTGTGGACAAGGACGCCGCAAAACTTTGACAAGAGGAAAATAAAGAAGCAAGACCAACAGCTCCACTGCCAATCACAAATTGTCGCCGCGTGAATGAAGGGGTTGTCTGATTCGCCATTGACAGAATTTCCTTAAATGTTGAATATTGTCCGCCAATATAAACAAATATATTTTAAATCACAATCAATAATTAAACATTTTTTAATTAATTTAAAAATTTTATTGATAACGTTGAGTCAAAAATCCAATAAATTTTATGATAATTATTCATGATATAGTTGCTTATTCAAAAATTTTATCCATAATTACATTTTTAATAAAATTAACTTTAATTTTATCAGTGCTATACTGCATGTTTTTTGTCGACAGCTTAAGCGAGAAGATCAACTATATCCTCTCTAGACCAAAACTTAGCTTCCTGATATAACTTTGCATTATAAAGATGGGAGATAGTTTAACGGTAGAACTCTCGGCTCTGGACCGTGAAGTCCTGGTTCGAATCCAGGTCTCCCAGCCATTTTTAAATTTTTTATAATCTTATAATGAAGGAAAATTTTTAAAGATATGAATCACGTTATCATTCCACATCGTGCTTTTTATTTAATTCGACATGGCGAGACCGATTGGAATGTAAGGCGGCTGATTACAGGTCAACAAAATATTTCCCTAAATCAAAAAGGCCAGAGCCAAGCTAAATCTGCAGCAGAAGTTTTAAAGAGTAAAAACATCAAACAAATTTTTTGCAGCGCGTTACAACGCACCCGTCAGACCGCTGATATTATCAATCAACACCTTAAGGCTTCTATTGTTTATCGAGATGATTTGATGGAAAGAGGGTGGGGCCAAGACGAGGGCAAAGAACATCCTTGTGACACTTCGTTGTCGACCATTGAGGATAAGGATTTGCCGGAAGGTGCTGAATCATCGACAAAATTTCAAAACAGAATTACCACAGCTCTTATCCACATTCTTGAACACTGCGACGGCACACCACTCATTGTGGCTCATGGGGGTGTGTTTGTGACGCTGATTCATTTTTTTGAACATCAACCCTTACACATTCATAATTGTCTGCCTTATTTATTTCAACCACCCCTTGAAAATATCAAGGGGTGGACCTTTCAGGAAATTAAGTCATGATAATTGGCGAAAGTCTGCATCCTTATTATCTGTGGCCTTTGCTGGCTTTTGTCATATCGGTGGTTGTGACACTTCTGATGATTCGCATTCCCATTTACGACGTGCCAAACGAACGCTCGTCTCATCAAAAAATGACACCACGGGGTGCAGGCTTGGGTATCTTATTGGCATTTACAGGTGTTTGGATGACAAGGGGTTTAAGTGGCATTCCCTTTTATGACCTTTATATAGGCTGGATGTTGTGCCTAGGTGCCAGTGTGGTCATGGGGCTTGTTGGGTTTATGGACGATCTTTTTAATATTAAAGAATCGACCAAGTTGATGATCCAATTGCTCATTGTTTTCTCTTTAACTGTGTTTGGTATCCGTTTTTTTACATTTCCATTGCCTATCCTCGGCGATATATCTTTAAATATGCCTGTGAGCATTGTGATCACGACCCTATGGATTGTGGGCTTTATGAATGCTTATAACTTTATGGATGGCTTAAATGGCATGACAGGAATTGTCACAATTATTGCTAGCTTTTTTTGGTTTTTAATTACACATCAACTCTCTTGCGATGTTTTATCTTACTCAGCACTCATTTTAATTTTTGCCCTTTTAGGATTTTTAGGATTCAATTTTCCCAAAGCCAAAATTTTTCTAGGGGATGTCGGCAGTTTGTTCATGGGAAGTTTATTTGCTTTTTGGGCAATCTTAGGAACCCTTCCTCAATTTGGTCGTATCTCCTTATGGACAGTTCCAATGCTGTTTTGTCTTTATCTGTACGATGTTATTTTTACCCGGATTCGTCGTCTTTATCGGGGATATCCTTTCATGTCGTCGCACCGGGAGCATTTGTATCAACTTTTGAACCGTACAGGATGGTCGCACGCTCAAGTGGTTTCATTGTACGGTGGATTTTTCTGCCTTCAAGGGATTACAGCCTATTTTATGCAAGAAGTATCTTCTCAATATCATCTTTATTTTTTCTTTCCTTTCATTGGCATATATGGGATTTTGACCTATAAGATCCTGATAAAATCCAGACAACACAACATACATGTCTGACCAAAATTCCCTAATTCAGTTGAAAGATGTCTCTTATCAATCTATTTTAACAAATATTGACCTAGAAATTCTTCAACAAAAAATTTTAACCATCATTGGCCCTAATGGTGCGGGTAAGACGACCTTGCTCAAAATTATTTTGGGACTGATCAAACCACAAATCGGTCACGTGATCCGCAAGCCCCACCTTAAAATTGGGTATATGCCACAAAAAATTATGATGGACAAAAGTCTTCCTATAACGGTTGAACGGTTTTTAAAATTGTCGCCTCAAAAAGGCTGTATTGAGGCGTCACTTAGATGGGTGGGCATCCAAGATTTACGATATAGATCACTGCATGTTTTATCGGGGGGAGAGCTACAACGTGTGCTTTTGGGCCGTGCCATCATGGGGTCTCCTGATCTTTTGGTTTTAGATGAGCCAGTGCAAGGTATCGATATTGCGGGCCAAGCCGAAGTTTATCATTTGATTCAATCTGTACGTGATTATCTTAAGTGTGGGGTGCTTCTTGTGTCTCATGATCTACATTTTGTTCACGCCGCCAGTGATCATGTCATTTGCCTAAATCAACATATTTGTTGTCAGGGACATCCAGAAATTGTGCGGCATGATCCTGCTTACGCACAATTGTTTGGCCTTAAACTATCAGATGATCTGGCACCTTATCATCACCATCATGATCACCGTCATGTTTGATTTTAAAGAGACATTTACCTATGTTCGATGATTTTATTTTAAGGTCCTTGGCCGCAGGCATCAGCTTTTCAATGGTTGCAGGTCCTATGGGCTGTTTTGTAATCTGGCGACGTTTGGCTTTTTTTGGCGATACTTTGGCCCATGCGTCATTGTGTGGAATAGCCCTCAGTCTTTTTATGGATATTAACCCTTTATTAAGCGTACTTTTTATTTGCGGTCTCATTGGTGTTTTGCTAACACACTTTAAATCAGGTCATGACTTATCCTCAGATACCGCTCTTGCGGTGATTTCTCACGGATCATTGGCCCTTGGTATTTTAACCTTAAGTTTATTTAAAGGCGCACGTTTTGATTTAAATGCCTATCTCTTTGGCGATATTTTATCGGTGACATCTCAAGAAGTGGGATTTATTTTAACAGGCGGCCTGATTATTTTAGGTGTCTTGATGTTTATCTGGCCCCAATTGTTATCGATGACGCTCGCAGAAGATTTGGCAGCTGTTGAGGGTGTGGCTGTGAGACGGATCAATTTAATTTATATGATTTTGCTTGCGGTCTTTGTGGCTTTTTCTCTTAAAATGATTGGCGCTCTTTTAATTACCGCCTTATTGATTTTGCCAGCATCTACCGCACAATCTTTTGCCAAATCGCCAGAACATATGGCGTGTCTATCAAGTTTGATGGGGATTATTATGGTCACAGGTGGCATCTTTTTGTCTCAATTGTATGACGTACCAACCACACCCGCCATTGTTGTGGTCGGCATAATTCTGTTTGTATGTTGCAGGTTTAAAGCTACTCTTTCAAAAAATTCATAAAATCATTTAAAATAGTGATAAATGTTCTTGCCAACATCTCTCAGAAGCCTTCATAATAGATATGGATTAAGGCTTTGCTTTTCGTATAGTAAAACTTCCCTGGGGCCGATACCTTATCCTTCGGGAGCTGTCCCTGATAAAGTCCGTGGATTTTTTCATATGGCGCCCACCTGCAACTGCGGGCCGCGAGAGGATGATTATAACTTACGGTTGTAAAAGCTTTATTCCACAATTAAAGAGGTAATCGTATGGATTCAGCCAAAAATATTATTCGTGATCGCATGAAGAAAAGTCGAGAAGATTATTTTAAGTCTCTGTCTGAGTCAGGAAAATCTCAGCTTAATAAAGAGCTTATTAAAAATATATTGACGCTTATTCCTGCCAATATGAATGGACCTATTGCGGTTTTTTGGCCCATGACCTACGAGCCTGATATAAGGCCTATTTTTGATAAAATTTTGAGTATGGGGCGAAAAGTTTTATTACCTGTGATTCAAGGACCTAGGACGTCTCTTATCTTTCGCAATTGGAAGACAGGCGATCGGTTGCAAGAAAGTAACACAAAGACCATGGAGCCTTTGTTAAAATCAACTATCTATGAGCCTGAGGTGCTTTTGATCCCTCTGCTTGGTTTTGATAACCGCGGTCACCGCCTAGGCTATGGCGCGGGGCATTATGATCGAACGCTTATGCAATTTTACAAAAAGAAATTAAATATTTTAACAATCGGCGTGGCCTATGAAATGCAACATGTTAATGAATTGCCCATAGGATCTTATGATCAACCTTTACATTGGGTAGCAACTGAAGAAAAAATTTATAAATTTGTATAGGACTTAATGAATATTTTATTTTTAGGCGATGTGGTCGGTCGATCTGGTCGACAAGCCGTCATTCACAGCATTCCAAAACTTCGTCAAAAATTAAATCTGGATGCGGTGATTGTTAATATTGAAAACGCGGCCGGTGGGTTTGGTATGACAGAAGAAATCTGTGAAGAATTTTTTGACTGTGGTGTTGACGTCTTGACATCAGGCAATCATTTTTATGACCAGAAACAAATCAAAGATTACTTTGATTGGCAGACCCGCCTAATTCGGCCTTTGAACTATCCCGCACACAATCCAGGCAAAGGTGTTGTACGTCATACCTTAAGTAATGGTCAAACACTTGTGGTCATCAATGTTATGGGACAACTTTTCATGGCGCCTATTGACAATCCTTTCAATGCTTTGGAAGATTGCCTGCAAGAATATACACTCAAGACCGATGGCGTTGATGCCATCATCGTGGATGCTCATGCCGAAACCAATAGTGAAAAAATGGTGATTGCCCATATGCTGGATGGTCGCGTCTCAGGTGTCTTTGGCACCCACACCCATATACCTACGGCAGATGCCCGTATTTTGACCCAAGGCACCGGATTTATCACCGATGTCGGGATGTGCGGCGATTACAATTCATCGGTTGGCATGAATACTGATATTTCTCTGGCACGGTTTCGTCAGCCCGATGCAAAACCTCGATTGGTACCAGCTATGGAAGAAGCCTCACTGGGGGGGGTGTATCTTGAAACTGATGAAAGAACAGGACTGGCCACCACCATCAAATCGTTCCGGCAAGGCCGTATTATCGAGGCTTGTGCTTTGGCAGCTTAAATCAAGCTTTTAACGTGTTAATGAAACCCTTTTGAGACCATTCAAGAATTTTTACGTCTCGTGTGATTAAAGTTCCTTTCAAACAACGCATTGTGGCGACACTTAATTGATCTGCAGGATCTGCATGAAATCCTTGCGACAATAATTGGACGCTATCCGCTATAATTTGAACGGTCATGGGAATAATATGAAGTCTGAGCATCTTGACCAGTTGATCAATCCACTCTTGCAAGGGAAGTGTTACAATAAGGCGTTGCTTTTGAATCAGCATGGCAATTTCCCAAAGAAGAAATATTGGCCATATAAAGATCATCATTTATAAGAGCTTGTTCAATGACTTGACGCGTCTCTGGTACCAACTTGTCCGCCTCAAGGGCAGCCCAACAAGCCACATGCGTATCAAGAATGTACATCTGTATCCTCGCGTATTACTTCCCAAGCAATGTCAATAGGCGTGATCAAATCATCTTTCCAGATGGCTGTTTCTTTAAGCGCGTTAAGTCCGCCTTCCGCAGGAGGTTTATAGGGAGACACACGAAGAATAGGTTTACCATGTTTGGTAACAATCAGATGAAGATGATCATGAGACACTTATTGAGCAAGTTGATAACATTGAGCTTTTAAAGTGTGAATAGGTATTGTTTGTTCCATTATAAATTCCTTAAAAATTTTACGTCTTAAATTAAAAAATATATTTATATAATTACAAACATTTTTGAAATGGGCATAAAAATTTATTTGGGACGGAATAAAAATAAAATAGGTCTTTTTAAAAAAGAATATTTTTAGAATTTAGACTTATAGAGCAAAGAATTTTTAAAAACGATGCGATTAAATGTATGAGAAGGATCGTAAAAATTAACTCTTAAAAATTATTTTTCTTCCACGCCCATTTTTAAAATCAAAGACTTTCCTGTCATGTCAATGGGTTGAGGGATATGCATTAACGCAAGTATGGTGGGCGCCACATCACAAAGCTGGCCAAGATCATTTGTTAAGGCTCGGGTTGAGCCATACATGACAAAGGGCACCGGATTAAGGGTGTGGGCCGTATGGGGCTGTTGAGTTGTTGCATCAAATGTTTGTTCGACATTGCCGTGGTCTGCCGTGATCAGTAATACACCTTGGGTTTCATCCACGAGAGCACAAAGTTGGGACAGGCAATAATCAAGAGTCTCAACTGCTTTAATTGACGCTTTTAAATTGCCGGAATGCCCCACCATATCGGCATTGGCATAATTGACCACAATCAAATCATAAGACTGATCTCGTTGTGCCTGAATTAACTTTTGGGTCAACTCGTGCGCTGACATTTCAGGTTTTAAATCATAGGTAGCAACCTTAGGTGAGGCCACCAGAAGTCGATCTTCACCAGGAAAATTTTTCTCTTGTCCACCATTGAAGAAAAAGGTGACATGGGCATATTTTTCAGTCTCGGCCGCGCGTAATTGTGTCAGTCCTTGATTCGATACAATTTCGCCCAAACTGTTTTCAATGCTTTGAGTTGCAAACAAAGGCGGGCAATAAGGGGTAAGGGCGTCAGAATATTCAGCCATGCCTAAGGCCAATATCACAGGCAGATCATCGCCACGTGTGAAGAAACTAAAGACAGGCATAATTAAAGCTGAAGCCAACTGGCGCATGCGATCGGCCCGAAAATTGGCGAAAAACACCCCGTCGGTATGGGGATCAATGCCCAAATATCCTTGATACACAGCAGGCACCAAAAATTCATCGGTGACATTTTGTTGATAGTTTTGCTCAATATAGGCCAAAGGATCATCAAAGGTGGGTGATTTTCCTTCAACAATGGCGCGGTAAGCTTTTTCTAAACGCTCCCAACGTTGGTCCCGATCCATGGCATAATATCGGCCCGATAAAGACACCAATTTAATCAAAGGGTAAGCTTGGATATCTTGCAAAAAAGAAGCCATGAAACCCGCTCCACTGCGGGGTGGTGTGTCACGGCCATCTAAAAAAGCATGTATGTTGACAGGAATTCCTTCATTAGCCACCGCTTTGGCAAAGGCCACTAAATGACGTTGATGAGAATGAACCCCACCAGAGGACATCAGTCCCATCAAATGACAGGTGCCCTGATTTTGTTTCAATTGTTTAATAAAATGTTGATAAGCCGGAAGTTCTTTAAAATTGTCGCTGGCAATGGCTTGATCGATGCGGGGCAAGTCTTGAAATATAATGCGTCCCGCCCCAATGTTCATGTGACCGACTTCAGAATTTCCCATCTGGCCCGCGGGCAGACCTACATGATGCGCCGACGCTTCCAATAAGGTATGGGGCGATTCTTGCCACAGCTTGGTCCAGGTGGGCAAGTGTGCGGCGCTGATGGCATTGTCATTGCTTTGAGGGCGATGTCCCCAGCCATCAAGAATGCATAAAATAACCGGACTTGGACGTTGCGTCATGATTCTCTCTTTAGATAAAATTCGTTGTCATTTTATACCTGTCTGTTCTTCATTTGGCAAATGAAAGCGTAAAAGCCGCAAGATTTAAAGAAATTTGGCAAGATTGATGATTTCATCATATTACAATCCATGACAAAGAGATAACAAATACAATGACAACTGATACACAAGAAT
>JBPBPI010000048.1:0-2549 GCA_050954885.1 Janthinobacterium lividum
AAGCCAACAAAGCGAAAGTTCGTAAAACATTTCTTCCTAAATAATCATAAAAATTTCTATCAAAAAAAAACTTCAATCAAATCCGAGGTTCAAAAAAGGACCGAAATTAAATCGAATTAAATCTGAAGGAACCTCGTTAAATATCAAATCGATGGGAAATTTTATAAAAGCACATTAGCAATGAGCAAAACCATTTTTATCACTCTACTCTCTCTGGTCGCCGTCGCTGCATGCAACGGTGTCTCCGAGATACGCCAGGTGGATTGTTTCCGCGAGATGTACGATCTCGAGGGCAAGTCCTCCAGCGCCTTGAACTTCTCGTTCAAGTACAGATTCTGCACCATCAACGAACTGAAGTTCTTGAAGAACCACGCCACCGAGATCGCGAACTCCGGCATGACCAAGAAAAACCCGGCCGCCTTCGGCGACCACACCTTGGCCCAGATCGTCGCCGATCTGAACAAGGACAACTGCTACATTAGCGCCAGCGGCAAAAAAGACTTCCGCATCGCCTTCCAGAAATCGGAACACGTCAGAAGCTACGTTTCCGCCATCTTCCAGGAGTCCAAGGGAGCCAAGGACGGCTTCGCCCTCAACTACGCCGCCACCGGAGCCGCCACTGAAAAGACTTTCCACGTTGTTTCCACCAACGAGGGCCCCGTCAAGATGAGCTCCAAGGACAACTCCATCATTGAGGATAAGTACTGCAGCCCTCAACCCAAGATGAACGACATCGACGAGTCTACTGAAGACGACATGGAAGAGTCCGGATTCGTTGGCAACAACCACAAGGACACTCACAACGACGTCAAGCCCGTTGAGCCGGAAGTCAAGCCCGTTGAGCCCCAACCCGTCCAACCGGTTCAACCCGTCCAACCCACCGCCCCCAAGACCCTCGCTGAGCTGAACACCCAGTACATGGCTGAGCAGAGAGCCGTCTACCACAAGCGCTTCGCTGATGAAGACGAGCTTACCCGCCTCGCTGAGGTGCAAAATGCCAAGGCTGCCAAGGAAGCCGTTGAGCTTCAAGCGGCTAAGGAAGCCGCTGAAAAGCAAGCGGTCAAGGAAGCCGAAGAAAAGGAAAAGAGAATCAACGACGAAGACGATGAAATCTACAAAAGAGCCATGGCTCACCTCGCCGAAGCCGACCTGCACGGAAACAAGCTTGCTCAGAAACAAGGAGAAAATATCCACAATCGCCTTGTGGAAGAACAAGAGCAAAGAGAAATCTCTGCCAGAATCCTTGCTGAGGAAGCCGAGATCTTGCGCAAGAAGCAGGAGAAAGTCCAAAAGCAAAGACTGGACCACAAGGAGATGATGCAAGCTATTCAGAAAAAAAACGACGCCATTCGCCAAAACAATGCCGGCAACAAGAGCCTCAACAAGTTGAAAAGAACTGTGGGCAATTTGTCGCAGCAAGTTAAAAACAGACGCAGATACATCAACAAAACCGGCGAAAAGAAAGTCGACCAGTTCGTCAATAACTTGGACCAACTCATCACCAACGCTGAAAACCGTGAGGAGAAGGAAGCCCTTCTTGCCCGCAAGCACCAAATTGAACAAAACTACATCGCCAGAAAGCAATTCAAGAACGAAGGCATGAGATTCAGCCACATCATGAAGATGCGCGAGATCCAGAGAGCACAGCGCGCCAAGGCCTCTGGAATCCGCAACGAGAACTTCGCCAAGAAGATGGCCAAGTTCAACAAGGCCAAGACCGCCGCCGCCAGACACCAGTACTTCGTCGACAAGCTCGCCGCCAAGGAGCACAACCGCAAAACCGCCAAGCTCGAAGCCCACTACAAGAACCAGATGACCGAGCAGAAGGTCAACGCCATCCGCGCCAAGACTGACGCCGACAGACAAGGACTTCGCGACATGATGAAGGAAGGCAAGAAGTACGTTGACACCTTCGGCCGCGGCGCCGACATGATCGGCTACGTTCCCGCCCCCCACAAGCACGTCGGTATGGACATGGACATGGAGATGAGCAGCACCGAGGAGTCTTACCCCTTCAACGACGACGAGACCCCCGCCAACGGCATGCTCGGCGGCTGGGGCAACTGGCACGAGTGCACCAACGAGGAGAAGGACATCACTCGTAACTACTTCGCCATGATGTTCGCTCAGCTCAGAATCCACAACATCGCCGTTTACGCCCAGAACATGATGAAGTGCAAGCAGCAGGTTGTTGCTGGAAAGAACTACGAAGTCAAGCTCGGCTTCAACCAGATGGAATGCAACGTCAAGTTCCATTTCGACATCCAGGGAATCATTCACGACATCTCCGGAAACGTCAGCCAAGATGCCAAGAGCTGCGTCGCTTTGTACGCCTACCCCTTCAACGCTGAAGCGACCGCCTAACATAATATTGTTGTGATAGATTTATGAAACTCGTTGTTTCAAAACCTCTTTTTGTTTTCGTCCGGCCTCAATAATTTTTTGGCCCCGCAAGTTAAGATTTTAACTTGTTTTCGAGGTTGACTTAATTTATCCCATGTTTGTGGGTTTTAGTTTAAGGGGTTTGGGGTTTGGGGTTTGGGGTTTGG
>JBPBPI010000049.1:0-2548 GCA_050954885.1 Janthinobacterium lividum
CCGCCGTGTCGGCATACAACTCGACCTTTACGACAGAAATTATAGGGGGACACTCCGTTAGAGATGACGGGTACTTTCTCAATGGCAGACCGCAAAAATCCAGCGATGAGTCTGATGAGGGAGATACCGACGATGAAAAGTCCGAGGGGGACTTGGATGGCGAGTCTGATGACGACAATTCAAAAGGAGCTCAAGCTCAGGCACCTCCTAAACACCGTCGATCTACACATACTTCGCCCACCGGATCATTCCCTTTTTATCACAGGAAAAGCTCAGTCGTGAGCATAAGCACAACTATCTCCTCGTCCACCGAATACACATCTCCTCCTGCCACGAACCCAAACGGGTCCACAAGGTTCATCGATCAGCCACCTCCACTCTCCCGTGGTCTTCTCCTCCTCGCACAAATGTCCTCGGCCGACAACCTCTTTTCGCCCTCGTACACGAAACGCTGCGTCGAGCTGGCGCGAGACCACAAAGATTTCGTGCTCGGCTTCATCGCGCAGGAAAGCCTCAACTCGGCGGCCGGCGATAATTTCATCGTCATGACACCTGGGGTTAACTTGCCGCCCGCGCCTGCCACACCGTCGCTCGTCAACGGCAGATCCTCTGGTGCTGCGCGGTTGCAAACACGCTCCGCAGCAGGAAGCCGTCAGTCGCAGCACGCGCGGCCAGTGACACCGAAGACTAGCTCGAAAGCCTCGACAGGGGATGGTATGGGTCAGCAGTACAACACTCCACGGCATGTGGTTTTGGAGAAGGGCGTCGACATTATTATCGTTGGCAGAGGCATCTTGAACGCAGATGACAGAGGGGCGGAAGCGGAACGGTATCGAAAAGAAGGTTGGGGGGCCGTCCTGGAAAGGTGTGGCGGCAAAGCGTGATTACGTGACTCGACAATGCCGTGGCACGCAAAGAACGCAGGAAGGCAATTTACGAACGAAACGCAGTGTTCCGCGCTCCACCTCCAACCCCGAACGGTCCTCTAATAGTCTCACCTTTAAAAACCCAACACGAAAAGGCACGCAAAAACCACGACCGCCGAGCGCCGCCGGCCAACCACTGCAGACCCCATCAGCCCACTCCCACGAGATCCAAGGCAGCCAACCCAACCGCGACAAAGGGGATGACGAGGGGGAAGAACCCGCCACCTTCCAGACTCCACCGCCCCGGCCCGGCCCGGCCGAAGAGCAGAGCAGAGCAAACGCAGCGCCTGCGTGCTGTGTCCCGTGCGAGAACTAGGAGCTTCGAGGCCCGAGCGCGTCATCCCTCAGCACTGACGGGATCAAGCCGGCGGACGTAACACGGAGCCATTCCACGACGCGTGGAGGTTTGCGCGGAAGCGGGATGGATTGATCGGGGATGGAAGCAAGCGCGTACTCGGATGGAGACAACTAGGGGGGGCTGCCACAGCAGGCACTTGGTAGTTTGAGGGGTGAAGGGAGGGCGAGGGCGAGGGCGAGCGAAAAGGGAAGGGAAAGGCAAAGGCAAAGGCAAAGGCAAAAGCGAGGGAGCGAAAGGGAAAGGGAAAGGAAAAGGAAAAGGGGATGGGCAGGAGGGAGAAATGCCAGACCCCGCGGCCTAAGCACCTACAGTACTGCAATATATGACGCGAGCGTCCACAGAAACGACCAAAACTATATATCCATTAACCTCCCCCTCCCCCCCCCCGGCTGCACCGGCCGTGTCAAATCCAAAACACATTCCGCCACGCATGATTAGTGCGCATAGTCTTCGAGGGAAGGAGAAAGACAAAGGCAAAGGCAGAGGAAAGAAGAAAACCAAACCAAAAAAACTGAGGCCGTGAAGTTTGAATTGAATAATTACGGGAATATAATTGTACAGTAGCGGAATCGGAATCGGAATCCGGGAAACAATTCGTGCCCGGACGGGTGCTTCCTCACACCGCCACTTTCAAACGAAGGAGGGAAACGAGCGAGTGTCGACGGGAAAACTGATATCCCATGCCCATGCCACGCCGACCCTATCCATCCCTATCCCTCACCGAGAAAGGGCAAAAAAAAAAGACCACGCGGCAGCACCCACCCACAAAAGGTCCACCCCCTCCACCACCACCATCACCACCACCAATACCACCGAAATCACCTCGAACTCTCGTATCCGAGCACCCCGCCCGTCCTGCCATGGAACCCAGACCCGGCGACCCTCTCCCTCAGGCCCTTCAACCCCCCCGCCTGCACCACCGAGCTACTCGCGCCCCTCACGGCTTCGGCCCTCTTCCTCGGACTCCGCCGCATCATCGCCTTGACCTCGCGCTCCTCCTCTGCCGTCTCCTCCGCGATGACGCTAGCGCCGCAGCCGGAGCGGTCCTGTAGGACCTGCTCGCGGGAGCCAATCGCTTGCGCGGTGGCTTTGCCCGGAGGGATCTTCGGGGATGCGTGTGCGTGGGCGGTCGATGCGAGGGCTGTGGCGTTGCTCAGGTCGGCTTCGTACGGCGCGTTGGAGGGTTCGAGGACGCTGTCAATGGGGTTGGAGGCCGTGATGGAAGTGGCGTAATGGGACGGCTTTGAACCGTCCTGTTCGACCT
>JBPBPI010000050.1:0-14749 GCA_050954885.1 Janthinobacterium lividum
CAATATAAAACAGAACACGTTCCCTTAAATCTATGCTATATCCGTAACTCATTCACTCAAAATATCAAAGACAAATCATTACGTCAATCAGCTATAGCAGTTTGCTCTCTTTTGCAACAGCAAGCTGTGAAATTAGACATATTACACCCCCTGAGTTAGATGAAGCCCATCTAGGCACAAAAATTTTATGCCATCGTCCTTTAAGACACGGCTCGCCCAATATGAGTATTGAAGAAATAGATGATAAAATCGTGGCACACAATTACGGCCATGGCGGTAGCGGATGGACACTCGGGCCAGGCACTGCTAATTATGTCAATAATCTATTTATTAATTTTCCAAAAGCCAATGATTTAACAATAGATACGCCAATTACAATTGTAGGCGCAGGTGCCTTGGGATTATTCACGGCTTATGATTTGGACCAAAAAGGATTTAGCAATATAAAAATTGTTGCTGAACAATTTGAAAACTTGACCTCTCATAATGCAGGTGGTCTTTTGGCCCCTGTCTCTATGGACAATGATCCCGTGATGCAAAAGATCATCGATCAAATTGGTATTGATGCTTATAAATTTTTTGATGCCATTGCCAAAAAAACCCATCTACATTTTAAAGAAGGGGCCATGATCGTTCCCACTTATTTTGAAAACCGAAAAGATTCCGGACTTGAGCCCTATGTTGGCACTGTGATGCAACCTGCCAAAGATATTATTTTAGATTTTGGTAATGGAACCACTCAAAAAATGGTCTCTTACGACGATGGCATTTTCATTGATACCGCCAAAATGATGGCAACACTTAGCGATTATTTAAAAAATAAAAACATTAAATTTGTTCAAAAAAAGGTTGTTGATTTTTCTGAACTTGAGGAAAAATATATTATTAATTGTAGTGGTATGGGATCAGGCATATTAAATCATGATAAAGAAATGGACTCAGTTCAAGGGCATCTTATTATGTTAAAAGACCAAAATCCAGAAGATTCTCATTATATGATTTTGGTATATTTTGGCGAAGATACAACAAAATCAGGTCAAAAAATCAAACGTTCTTTTTATTATTTTCCAAAACGTTTAGCAAATAGCAGTGAACGTGATGTGGGTGTCATTGGCGGTACTTTTATTGAAGGTGCTACTAAAGACACGCCTAACAAAGAAGAATTTGGCATTATGTTAAAAGGGGCCAAAAAGTTTTACGGCCTTTTATAGGGTTTAAATATTTATGTCTATTGCCAGTATATTTCGTCAAAAATTTTGATCATGAAATATATTGGCGCCCGGATCCCATAAAATATCCAAACGTCCTTGATCATTGGCGTGGCGGGCAAAGACAAACAGATGATCTGACAAACGATTGAGATAACTGATTAAATGAATATTGACGTCTTCTTGTGCAGCAAGATGACATACAGTGCGTTCAGCCCGCCTTGTAATCGTACGTGCCAAATGCAGATAAGCACTGGCTGAAGTGCCGCCCGGTAGAATAAAAGAATTGAGGGGTTCCAAATTTTGATTCATCTGATCAATTTCTTGCTCCAATCTCAAAACATGACGCGGCAAAATACGTAAGGTTGTTTTCTTCTCATGATCTTGCGGCATACACAAATCTGCCCCCACATCAAACAAATCATTTTGAATCCGCGATATTATGTCAATCTCATCCTTTTGCTCAAGATGAAGCCGCACGAGACCTAATGTCGCATTGGTTTCGTCGACGTCTCCCATGGCTTGGACACGGTCTGAAAATTTAGACAAACGTTCGCCACTTCCCAAAGATGTCTGGCCTTGATCACCGCCCCGGGTATAAATTTTTGTCAGTAAAACCATTTTAAGTGCTTTTCCTTCCCAACAGTAAAATAAGGGTAAATAAAATGAGTGCCGCCCCTTGAGCCAAAACGCGCCATTGCATCAATTTATTGCTGCGTTTTTCTTGACCAGGATTTTCACGAAACATATTAACAATCCCCAGGATCAAAATGACAATTGTGGCCCCAAGTGCAATGATCATAAGAGAGGTCAGGATGGTGTTCATCGTTAAGATTTTCTTTCTCGCGTATTTTAAGCACTATAGCAAATACGGCACCACTTTCATATTTAAGATTTCCCTTTTTTGACAATTTCAAATAGTATAAAACATTCTAAATCTTTTTAAAATGACGGATGAATCTCAAAAAATGTCTGATCTGTTTTCAACAGCGCCCAATGCCACAAAAAGCGATTATAGTGCCAAAGATATTGAAGTTTTAGAAGGCCTTGAACCGGTGCGCAGGCGGCCCGGAATGTATATTGGCGGCACCGATGAACGCGCTCTTCATCACCTGTTGGCCGAAGTTTTAGACAATGCCATGGACGAAGCGGTGGCCGGACATGCCTCACGTATTGACGTTGAGATGAACGCCGATGGCTCGATCACCGTGCGTGACAACGGACGCGGTATCCCCATCGATCCTCATCCAAAGTTTCCAGATAAATCAGCCCTTGAAGTGATTTTAACCACTTTGCATTCGGGTGGTAAATTTGGGGGTGATGCCTATAAAACATCCGGCGGACTCCATGGTGTAGGTGTGTCAGTGGTCAATGCGCTGACCAGTCATTTGGTGGTTGAGGTCATCAACCAACGTCAATTGTGGCGTCAAACCTTTTCCCGAGGTGTGCCAACAACAAAATTAGAGTTGGTTGGACCCATGGCCAATCGTCGCGGCACGTCTTTGACCTTTAAACCAGATCTTGAAATTTTTGGAGATCAGGCACGTTTCAAGCCTCATACCTCTTATCAAATGGTGCGCTCAAAGGCTTATCTTTTTAAAGGAGTTGAAATTAGATGGACCTGTGCCAAAGAGCTTTTAAAACCAGACGACAAAACGCCCGCAACTGATACATTACATTTTCCGGGTGGTATTGCGGATTATTTAAAAGAAGTGACTTCAGATCTTGAGACCGTGTCACCCGACATATTTAACGCCGACGTTGACTTCAGTGATGGATCAGGACGCATAGAATGGGCCATTACTTGGACGTTGGAGCGGGATGGCTTTTTCTGTTCGTATTGCAACACGGTGATCACACCGGAAGGCGGCACTCACGAAAATGGGTTCCGTCAAGGACTGACTCGCGCCATCAAGACCTATGGAGAACTTACCAACAACCGTAAAGCTGCACAAATCACCGCCGAAGATTGCTTGGGCAGTGCCGCCATCGTCTTGTCCCTCTTTATTCGCGATCCACAATTCCAAGGACAAACCAAAGAAAAATTGGTCAGCAGCCACGTCACGCGCCTGGTTGAAAATGTGGTTAAAGACCATTTCGATCATTGGCTGAGTGGTCACAAAGAGATGGCCGATGAACTTTTAAATCATATTTTGGAACGTCTCGATGACCGACTTAAACGCAAGCAATCCAAAGAAGCCCAACGTCAATCGCCCACCAAACGGTTAAGGCTGCCAGGTAAATTGGCGGATTGTCGCAGTGAAGATGCCGCGGAGACGGAAATCTTTTTGGTTGAAGGGGATTCAGCCGGTGGATCGGCCAAACAAGGTCGTGATCGTCAAACCCAAGCGGTGCTACCACTGCGAGGTAAAATTTTAAATGTGGCATCGGCAACGTCAGATAAAGCCAAAGCCAACCAAGAAATTATTGATTTAGGCAAAGCATTGGGATGCGGCACCGGAAAAGCCTGTAATCCGGCACAATTGCGCTATGGTCGCATCATTATTATGACCGATGCCGATGTTGATGGCGCGCACATTGCATCATTGCTGATGACATTCTTTTTTCAAGAAATGCGGGCCATTGTTGATGCCGGTCATCTATTTTTGGCCCAGCCGCCACTCTATCGTATCACCCAAGGCAACACCAGTTTGTATGCCCGCGATGACGCCCATCAAAAGGAACTTTTGAAAACAAAATTTACTGGCAAAGGCAAAGTCGAAGTCAGCCGATTTAAGGGCTTAGGTGAAATGCCTTGGCAGCAACTGAAAGAAACCGCGATGGACCCCAGCAAACGGGTGCTGCTGCGTGTTCAAGTGCCAAAAGACGATGTCATGGCCACCTTTGGCGAGCATGAAAAATCAATTTCTATTGAAGATTTTGTCGATTCTCTCATGGGAAAAAAGGCCGAAAAACGCTATGCCTTCATCCAAAGCAACGCCAGTTTGGCCGAGACATTGGATGTTTGACATATTTTGAGGTCGAAGTTGTTAATGAAAGCATCTTTTTTAAGAAGATGCCCTCATATTTGCAAATTTTTAAACACCACTTCGGTTAATTTGATCCATCTGGGGCTACTTCTTTTTTCATTTCTTGCTGAAGTTTTTGATTTTCTTGCGTCAATTGTGTGATGTACATCAGCATCTTAAGCATAGAATCAGAATTTAATTTAAGATTTTGTAAAGGCAACGGCAGAGGATAGCTGCTGGGTTTATTATTGTTATAAATATTTTTAACCAAAGTATGAATTTGGGTATCAATTTGATTTTGAACTTTAGGTTCTATCGAAGTTGAAGGAATATCCAAAAGTGTTTGCAGGGCTCGTTCGTAAGGTTTTTGCGAATCTTTCTCGGTCACCATATCGTTCATTTCAATATCGCTTTGGATTGATTTAACTTTGGCATACAAAGGCGTGGCCGCAGGATCTATGACTTCTTGAGCCAATGTTTTAATTAAGGAAGAAGCAGAAGGATTTTTTTCTTGTAAATTAACGATTACCTCCGCCACCAAATCTTGACGACGCGCAGGATTTTTAACGGTGTCCAATTTTTGAGTTAAAAAAGTTTGGACATCTTCCTCACATCTTTGCTTGGTTAAAAATTGATTGAGATCTAAAGCAAGTTTTGCCGGTGTTAATCGAAAATCCTCAATGAAAACTTTTCGATCTGCCATTTTTTCAAAAATAACATCAATGATGCAATCAGGGATGTACTGATTTTCATAAAAGAAAGATAAAAATTCTGGAAAATCTTCTATTTTTTTTACTTCAAAAAAAAATTTCAGTGTACTTATACTAAATTTTTGTTGAAATTCTAAAGAAATATCTATTTCTTTTTTTGTATTAAGAAGAATTCCGTAAGTATCACCATGATAACCTAATAGACTAATTTTTTTAATGATACTATTTTTAAAAATAGGTTTAATATTGAAATATCTATTTTCACCAAAACCATTATCATCATAAGTACGATTAAAATCTCCTGAAAGTTTCCAATCTTCTATACGTTCACCAGCAATTTTTACTGAAGGCGAAATTGAAGAAATAAGATCTTCTTTGATCTCGCTGGCCATGACAAGGGGCGTAAAAAGTGTCCACAGTAAAAGAGCTTTTTTCATGGGTATTTATCCTTTAAAAAATATGAAAACGCGTTGATGGAAATTAGACTTTATGAAAAAAAGCTAAAAGATATTTTTTAATATTTTCTTCACAAAGTCCATATCATCTAACTTTTATGATGCCAAAATGTCAATTAGTGTTCGTGATACTAATCTTCGATCTTACTAAAATCAGCCATTTGATCAACCAATCTTCTAAAAAATGCCAAAGTATTCAATCGGTTTTGACGGACACGGGTATCTTCTGCATTGATCATGATTTTATCAAAATAGGCATCAATTGCCGGGATCAAAGTTGATAAAGATTTCAATAAATCATGAAAGTTTTTATTGTGTGATGATCCTTGGTGAGACAAATCAAATTGTTGAAGGGCCGAGAAAAAGGCTTGCTCTTCCGGCTCTTGAAACAAAGCAGGATCGACATCAGATCCTTGATATACCTTTTGATCTTTATGTTCTTCAATTTTTAAAATATGCAGGGCGCGACGATAGCCTTGCAACCACAAAAATCCTTGCGAATTTTCTCCTTTAAAATAATTTTGCAAATCGCGACATTTTTGTTTCAAATTATACAAAGAAGACAGGGCATGGTTACTCATGCTGGCTGCGATAATGTCGTGGTCCAATCCTTGTTTTTGCCAGTAAATTTTTAATCGTTCGTCAAAAAATTCTTTAAATTGCTGCTGCACATGCGCAAGCGGCAAATATTTATCCTCAGATGCAATATCTTTTAAAGCCCCATGAATTTGTGCCACCATACTGTCAAAATCGAGGGTGATATTTTGATCATCCAATAAATCGACCATGGTCAACGCGGCTCGCCTTAAAGCATAGGGATCTTTGGAACCTGTGGGCTTGATGCCAATGCTGAAAAAACTGATCAGTGTGTCAAAACGATCAACCAGTGCCATCAAACGACCCAGTGACGTGAGCAAAGATCCGTGCTCGGCTTGAGATTTGAGAAAATATTGCTGGCCAATCGCCGTGGCAACCTCTAGATCATACCCTTCAGCACGGGCATAGTACTGGCCGATGATGCCTTGAAGTTCTGGAAACTCGCCGACCATTTCTGTCACCAAATCACTTTTAAGCAAGGCAGCGGTTTCGCCAGCAATCTTGGGGTCAAGACCAAAAGCCGGTGCCAGATATTGGGCTAATTGTTGCAAACGTTGCGTCTTTTGAGCAAGTGTTCCCAAATCTTGGTGAAAAACCAATTGATGCAATTGATCCGCGTGCTGTTTTAAAGTTTTTCGGCGGTCTTGACTCATAAAAAAGTCGGCATCCGACAGACGGGCTTTCAAGACCCGTTGGTTTCCTTCAATCGTGGTTCGTCCACCATCGGGTGCAATACTGTTGGCCACAATAATAAAGTGAGAGAGACCGTCGTGAGGGTGTTCAAGTACCAGATATCGTTGATGGACCCGCATTGAAGTGATCAATACTTCGCGTGGTAAGCCTAGGAATTGACGATCAATTTGACCCAAATGCAACACCGGCCATTCTACCAAACCCACAAGCTCTTCCAACAATCTTTCATCTTCCAGCAGGCGACAGCCCTCTTTTTCAGCCAATTTTTCGGCTTGCTCTAAAATAATCTGTCGTCGTTCTTTCGGGTCCAGAATGACATGACATGCCCGCAAAGTCTCTTGATATTGATCAAAATTTTCAACCTTGAAGGGCGTTGGATTTAAAAAACGATGACCCATTGTTGTATCACCAAAATGAACCGTTGGTACATTTGGTTCACTTTCATCACCCATAATCACGTCAAAATGAACAGCTTCGCCATCAAAAAGACAAAGGCCTGAATGTAAAGGCCGCACCCAGGTTTGCTGTGATCCCGCCCACCGCATCGACTTGGGCCAAGTAAAATCAGCGATAAGATCACGTACCAGATCGGGCCAAAGATCTTTAAGGGCCTTACCTTTTTTTCTGATCACCGCAAAATAAAATTTTCCTTTGGGTGTTTCGCGAATGTCACAGTCCGCCAAGGCCAGGCTGGTGCTGGTTAAAAATCCTTGAAGGGCGGCATCTGGTGCATCAACCCGGGGTCCGCGGCGTTCTTCTTCTTGATCCTGTTGCTGGGTAGGCAAATTTTCAACACAAAGGACCAACCGCCTTGGTGTGACATAGGTCTTGATCTCAAGACTTTCGCTGTCAATCCCTTGTTGGATTATCTTTTGACGAAACAAGGTGGCCAGCGTTTCCTGTGCCCCTTTTTGCATACGGGCCGGAATTTCTTCCGAAAAAAATTCAAGGAGAAGTTGACTCATGAGGCGACCTTTTGGTTGGATTCATAGGTTTCCATGTACAGTTCACAACAGCCTTTGGCCAAGGCACGGACACGCGCAATATAACTTGCCCGTTCGACCACACTGATGACGCCACGGGCCTGTAGAAGATTAAAATAATGACTGGCTTTGATACATTGTTCATAAGCCGGCAACGGTAATTTAAGACCAATCAATGACTGGCACTCTTCTTCCACATCTTTAAAATGCCTGAAAAGTTTTTCAACGTTGGCATGCTCAAAATTATAGGCTGATAATTCACGTTCGTTGCGCTTGAACACATCACCATAGGTCATGCGCGCGGAACCCCCCGCACCATTTAGATCGATATCATAAATGTTTTCAACTTGTTGAATACCTTGTAAGGTTAACCGCTCAAGGCCATAGGTAATTTCAGCCGACACCGGATGACATTCGATCCCACCGACTTGTTGAAAGTAAGTAAATTGTGTCACTTCCATGCCGTCACACCACACTTCCCAGCCCAAACCTGAGGCTCCTAGTGTAGGACTTTCCCAGTCGTCTTCCACAAAGCGAATGTCGTGAAGTGCCGGATCGATACCCAATAACTTTAGACTTTCTAAATACAACTCTTGCACATTTAAAGGGGATGGTTTTAAAATCACTTGAAATTGATGATGCTGCTGAACGCGATTGGGATTATCGCCATAACGACCATCGTGAGGACGACGTGACGGCTGCACGAAAGCAGCGCGCCAAGGATCTGGCCCCAAAGGACGAAGTGTGGTGGCAGGATGAAAGGTTCCCGCGCCCATCTCCATGTCATAAGGTTGCAAAATGACGCAACCTTGCTGCGCCCAAAAGCTTTGTAATTTTAAAATGATCTCTTGAAAAGAAAGCGAAGAAGCCATAAATATTCATCCATTTTGTCAATTACTGGCAGATTACTGGGGATTTTTTAAAGAATCAAGTCAACAAATAACGCAGGACACTGTTCAAACACATTAGCCCCTTGGACGTTGCCTTCAATCGACCCGATTGAATCACAATTAAACTTTCAGAAATCAAATCCTCAATTTTTGACGTTGAAAATCTTTGCGTGAAGCTAACTTGTGCGATGGCTTCAATATCCACAATGGCCACCCCTTCATACAGACGAAGGCCCATCATCAAAAATTCTGTGAGATGCTCCTCAGAGTCGACCTTAAGTTGTTCTTCCAAGCCGTGGCCCTGCTCCGCAACGGCTTGTAACCAACGCTCTGGCGCGCGGAAATTTTTGGTAGCCCACCGTTGAAGTTTGGAACCAGAATTAATTTCAGATACTTCATGAAGTCGGCCGTGGGCACCAGGTCCAAGAGCACCATATTCTTGACCGCGCCAATAGATAAGATTGTGTCGAGATTCTTGTCCCACTTTGGCATGATTTGAAACTTCGTAAGCCGGCAAACCGGCGCTCGTTGTGATTTCTTGGGTGAGTTCATAAAAATCACTGGCCAATTGTTCTTCTGGTAAATGCAAGCGTCCACTTTGAGCTTGAGTATAAAAAGCTGTGCCTTTTTCTAAGGTTAATTGATAAAGAGAAAGATGACCACCAGCATACGCTAATGCTTCAGTTAATTCTTCTTGCCACTGCGCCAAGGTTTGATCAGGACGCGCATAAATCAAATCAAAAGAATATCGGTCAAAAGTTTGTTTTGCCATGTCAAGAGCACGAATGGCTTCCCTCCGACCGTGGGCACGACCTAAAAATTTTAGGGCATCCTCACGCAGACTTTGAATGCCCAAAGACAAACGGTTAACGCCGGCGTCACGAAAGGCCTCAAATTTAGTTTGTTCTGCTGAATTGGGATTGGCTTCTAGGGTCACTTCAAGATCAGGACTGAGAGACCAATAGTCAGACAAACGGTTTAAAATAGACTGAACAGTTTTTGGCGCCATTAAGGACGGTGTACCGCCCCCAAAGAAAACTGAGGACAATGTGCGACCTGTCGTCTTTCGTCCCCAATAATCAAGTTCTTTCAGATAAGATTCCCGCCAAAGATCTTCATCAATTTGGGCACGAACATGACTATTAAAATCACAGTAAGGACATTTAGACACACAAAAAGGCCAATGAATATAAAGCCCGAAATTTTTTGTTGTCATTTAGCATTTGCCTTTTAAATTTATGACGATGTCATATCGCCGAACGTCATATTTATATACCTCAAGACTAGACAAAAAGTTAGCTTCAACAAAAAATACCTTAAAATGTTATTCCATTCTATTATAAAAAATTTAAGTGGCAGTTTCCTGACAAAAAATTAAGAAAGAGTTACAAGAAAATTAAGGCTCTCCTATATTTTTTAAGAATTTCAACAATTAATTTTTAAGATTTTTGATAATTGTATTACGTACTATATCATGTACAATATACAGAGCAAAATTAAGGGTTATTTATGAAAGTTGTAAGTTTTTCTGAATTAAGAAAAGATATGAAACACATTATGGATATAACACAAGATTGTCATGAACCTACAATTATCACACGCAAACAAGGTAATATGGTTATGCTATCTTTAGAAGATTATAATGCTCTGAGCGAGACCGCTTATATTTTAAGCAATCCTAACAACACAAAACATGTTTTATCTTCTGTTGAAGAATTAAGATCAAGCAAAGGACAGAAACGTGAACTTGTTGAGTTTGAATCTTAATGCCTATTATCTTTTCTAGCAAGGCTTGGGCAGATTATGAATATTGGATAAAGCATGATAAAAAGAAGGTCGATAGAATAAATAAACTTATCAAAGATACTTTAAAAAATTCATTTGAAGGTATTGGTAAACCAGAACCATTAAAACTAAATTTACAAGGATTGTGGTCTAGAAGGATTGATGAAGAACATAGGCTAATTTATGAATATGGTGATGACAATCTCTCGATTGTATCGTGTAGATACCATTATTAAAAATATATTAGGTGTTCAATTTTAAAAAAAATCTTGAAGAAAGGCACGCACTGCTTGACCACGATGACTTCTTTGGGCTTTTTCCAAGTCGCTCATTTCAGCAAATGTTGCATCAGATCCTTGAGGCACAAAAATAGGATCATAGCCATGACCATTTTGTCCACGTGGAGGAAAATTAAGGTTGCCTTGACACCGTCCTTCGTAAAATCTGATATCTTGGGACGACAGTGCAAGGGCAAGGACACAAACAAAGGCCGCTTGAGGATCTTTTTAAATGGCTTGATTTTCAGACAAGGATTTAAATGTCAAAGCTGGTCCGCCATGATCCATTATAAAACGTTTTGAAAATATGCCAGGTGCTTCTTGCAACGCTTTGATACAAAGACCCGAATCATCGGCCAAGGAAGGTAATTTTGTACGTTCAAAACAAAATTTAGCTTTAAGAGCAGCATTTTCATAAAAATTTTGACCGGTTTCCTCTGGTGGCATGACATGAAAATCGGATATATTTTCCACTTGAACATGAGAGGGCATCATGGCTTTTAGTTCATATAATTTCCCTAAATTATGGGTTGCAAGAATGATTTTTGTTAAAGGCAACACAAAACATAATCCAAAATTTTCACACTTATTAATTTTGTTATACGCGACGAGAAGTTGAATTGTCACGGAGAAAAAATATTCGTGGGGGTGATCTGAAGATCTTTTAGGCTTCCTTATGCTAAAGCAGCCCCCTGCTACTCTCGTACACTTGCGAGAATAATACTCCTACAAAAATATTAATAGTTGATTAAAAGGAAAAAATTCTTTTATTGATTGAAAGCAATTGAATTATTATCTTTTTTTATTAAAAAAACACTATATAGTAGAAAAATTTCATGTTTGTCATTAAGCTGCCTTCTTAAGTTCTAAGCTTGCCCAAATTTCTGTCAAAGCAAAAACCAAATCGTCAATCATCTCAAATGTATGTAAAGCAGAGGGCGTCAGACGTAGCCTTTCTGTCCCTATGGCCACCGTTGGATAATTAATAGCTTGTGCATAAATATCGTATTTGTAAAGTAGTGTTTCTGCCACAGCTTGACATCTTTTGGCATCCCCCACAATCACAGGTACAATATGACTTTCACTCTTAAAGTAAGGAATTCGGCTCTCTTCAAGTTTTTGCTTCAAATAATTTGAATTGGCTTGATGGCGATGTCGCTCTATCTGACTTTCTTTTAAATGACGGATACTACAGGCGGCACCTGCAACAATCGCGGGCGGCAAAGAAGTGGTAAAAATAAAGCCCGGTGCATGACTTCGGACAAAATCAATCAAAGATTCGCGTCCTGCAATATAACCACCAATAAGGCCATAAGCTTTTCCCAAGGTTCCCTGCGTAATGTCAATCAAATGAGAAATACCCCGCATTTGTGCAATCCCCCCACCTTTAGAACCATACATGCCAACGCCATGAACTTCGTCTAGATAAACCAAGGCGTTGTAACGGCGTGTTACCTCTGCAAGTTCTTGAATGGGCGCAATATCCCCTTCCATTGAATAGATTGATTCAAAAGCCACAATTTTTGGTCGTGTTGGATCAATTTTTTTCAAATGCATTTCAAGATCATCAACATCGTTGTGCTTAAAAATAACTCTTTCAGCTTTTGAGTGACGGATTCCTTGGATCATCGAGGCATGATTATGGGCATCTGATAAAATGACACAATTTGGCAAAGCCGTTCCCAAAGTTGATAAAGCAGCTTCGTTGGCCACATATCCTGATGTAAAAACCAATGCTGCTTCTTGATCATGAAGGTGTGCCAATTCTTTTTCCAACATAACATGGGGATGCGTGGTGCCGGAGATATTGCGTGTCCCACCAGAGCCTGCACCAATTGTTTCAATGGTCTTGGTCATGGTACGAATGACATCTGCATTTTGACCCATCCCCAAATAATCATTACCACACCAAATGATAACTTTTTTAACACCCTCGGTCGTATGACATAAGGAGTAGGGAAAGTCGCCAACACATCGTTCTAATTTTCTAAAAACACGATATCGGCCTTCTGTTTTGATTTTTTTTAAGGTTGTTTCAAAAAAATACCAATAATTCATTTGTTTTATCACTTTCGGCCTTGTATTGATGGCTAAACTTTCTTTTAATAAAGAAAGAAATTGGATTAAACTTAACTGAATATACGCTTATGCCAAATTTGTCAGCCCAAACTTTACCACCTGTTACAACTTCTTTACCTAGAGAATACTCGGTAACGGAGATTTCCCAAAACATTAAAAGCACTTTGGAGCAAACTTTTCACCAAATTCGTGTACGCGGTGAGCTTTCGGGGGCTAAACTTCATACATCTGGACATTTTTATTGTGCGTTAAAAGAACGTGATGCGGTCTTGGACGCCGTATGTTGGAGTTCAGATTTTAAAAATCTTTCTTTCCGACCTGAAGATGGTATGGAAGTCATTGGTGTCGGGCGCATCACCAGCTATGCAGGTCGCTCGAAATACCAAATTATTCTCAAAAGCTTTGAAATTGCCGGCGAAGGGGCGCTGTTAAAAGCTTTAGAAGACCGCAAAAAACGTTTGGCAGCCGAAGGCCTTTTTGCCGATGCTCTTAAAAAACCGTTACCTTTTATACCGCGTGTGATTGGCATTATTACCTCAGCCACCGGCGCTGTGATTCGAGATATTTTGCACCGCTTGGCAGACCGGTTGCCCACCAAAGTTATTTTGTGGCCTGTGTTGGTCCAAGGTGAAGGGGCTGCGGCTCAAATTGCGGCTGCCATTAAAGGATTCAACAATCTTGATCCTCAAGGGTCCATTTCACGTCCTGATTTATTAATTGTGGCACGTGGGGGTGGAAGTCTTGAGGATTTATGGGCCTTTAATGAAGAAATTGTGGTGCGTGCGGCGGCGGCCAGCGTCATCCCTTTGATATCTGCAGTTGGTCATGAAACCGATACCACTCTCATCGATTATGTGGCTGATCTGCGGGCACCAACGCCGTCTGCAGCGGCTGAAAAAGCGGTTCCCGTGCGTGCGGAACTTTATCAAAAATTGTGCGACCTTGATAAAAGATCTTATCTATCACTGACAAGATTATATGAAAATTATGCCCAAGCCTGTGACGATCGCAGCGGTCGTCTTGAGCATCTCAAAAGTTTATTTTTTATGGAGCAATTACAAAAGGTGCAAAATCTTGCCCTTCGTATCAAGCATCCCAAAGAACAAATTATGTTGGCAGAGCAAAACCTTAAAACGGCCAAAGAACAATTGAACTTCAGCGGCCTTCGATATCTCAAAGATGTCACAGCTCGACTGCAGCAAAATGCTGCCTTACTTGAAAGCTTTTCATATCACAATACGTTAAAGCGCGGGTTTTGTGCCATCAAAGACGACCAGCAAGAATTAATATCGTCCAGCAAAGACATTAACTCTCAAGATATTTTGAACATACAATTTCATGATGGCATGCTGACCGCAAGAATTTTTTGATTTGATATAAGTTAAGAATTTTAGCAATTTTAGGGGACCTTTATTTTATAAAAGATCCCTTATATTTTAAGTTATGCTATGAAATTTGATGAAGTGTTATGTTGTAGGCTTGACCATCTTCTGTGTAATTCTTTGGCTTCTTCTTCAGAATTGGCTTTAACACCAATAACCACGCCACCATCGTTTAAACCAGCTTCAAATATCTTTGCTTGATCATCAGGAATACCGTAGCCAATAAGCGCACCCAGCAAACCGCCTGTCGCGGCACCAGCACCAGCACCAGCGAGACCTGCTGCCAATGAACCAGCAACGATAATTCCTAAACCAGGAATGACCAATGAAGTTCCAATTGCAGCAATGGCGGCGGCAATGGCCCCAATAGATCCGCCTAATGCGGCACCAATACCTAGACCTTCAGTTGCTTTGGTCTCTAAATGAGCCGTAGAGATCGTATCTGAATCTGAATGTATCGAATCAAATAATTTTTTGGTACCTTCTGACATCGCAAAAGTAATATCTTCTGATTTATATCCACTGTTGATCAAACCTTGATAAGCATTTTCTGCTGTTCTTGGATTTTTAAATAACGCTGTAATCATTCCGTCTTTTCCCATCACAACAGTATCTGTTGTTGTATATAGCTGATTGACGTAATGATTTGTCTTTGATATTTTGAGTGAATGAGTTACGGATATAGCATAGATTTAAGGGAACGTGTTCTGTTTTATATTG